>DEPS01000175.1:73955-97408 GCA_002358875.1 Lachnospiraceae bacterium UBA3386
GCGTACTCTGTGATCTTCAGATACCAGACATCCTTGGGAAGCTGGATGACGTCGCTGTGGCAGACGTCGCACTTTCCGCCCTGGCTGTCCTCGTTTGCGAGCACGACCTTACAGGACGGGCAGTAATTGACAAGAGTTTTGTCGCGGAAAACGAGTCCGTGATCAAAGAGCTTGCGGAAGATCCACTGGGTCCACTTGTAATAATCATCCTTTGAGGTGTCGATCACGCGGCTCCAGTCAAATGAGAAGCCGACGCTCTTGAGCTGATTGGAAAAGTTCTCAATATTTTTATCCGTGATAATGCGCGGATGTGTGTTGGTCTTGATCGCGTAGTTCTCGGTCGGAAGTCCGAAGGCGTCGAAACCGATTGGAAACAGCACGTTATAGCCCTGCATCCTGCGCTTTCTGGAAATCACCTCTATGCTGGAATAAGCCTTGATATGGCCGACGTGCATACCCGCGCCGCTGGGATAGGGAAACTCCACCAGTCCGTAGAATTTGGGCTTTTCGGAATAATCCTCCGCCTTAAAAAGTCCGGCTTCCTCCCATTTTCTCTGCCACTTTGGCTCGATCTTCTTAAAATCGTATCTCATCTTGTGTCCCTCTTGCTTTTTGTTTTTGTTTTCCTTATTCAAGGCAGCAACGAATTTTATAATACGCCCGTAAGGGCCCTTTCGTCAAGCACATCGAAAATAAAGGAATATATTCGCCCCGTAACGGGCATTGAACATATGATGAGTCAAAAAAAGCCATACCGTCAAAAACGGATGGCTTAAAAAAAGGCTGGGACTGTTCAGATTATGGAGAGGCTAAGCAGTATATTCTGCTTAAATTATTTGTAATTGCGGTTTCCGAAATGGATGAGGGCGATCATTCCCGGGCCGACGTGGGCGCCGATGACCGGCCCGATCGGGCAGATATAAACATTTGCCCCCGGGTTGATGCTTTTGATCTCCTCTGCTACCTTCTGCGCTCTCTCGAAGCAGTCAGCATTTGAAATGACCACATTTTCGGATACGGTGTTTTCGTGGGCGTTACGGTAACAGTCGAGCATGAATTTGAGCGCCCTGGGCACCCCTCTCTGCTTGGAAATGTTTACAAGCTTTCCCTCGTCGTTGATCTTCAGGACGGGCTTAAGGTTGAGAACGTTTCCGGCAAAGGCTGCTGTGGCAGAGATACGTCCGCCGCGCTTTAAGTATTCCAGATCCTCGACCATGAACCAGTAGCAAATGCTGGCGGCGTTTTCCCGCAGGAAAGCGGCATTTTCGGAAAGGCTTTTACCGCTGTCACGCTGCTTTATTGCTTCCATCAGAAGAAGCCAGGATCCGCCCGTAGCTCCCAGTGCATCCACAACTTCGATGCAAAGACCGGGGTACTCTTCCATGATATTCTTTGCGGCAGTAAGTGCCGAAGAATAGGTACTGCTCAGACCGCTTGAAAGGCAGATGTACAGAACATCCTTTCCCTCCTGGGCAGCAGCCTTAAACACTTCCTCATAAGCATAGGGAGTGATCTGGCTGGTTCCGGTCAGAGATCCGCTGCGCATTTTGTCATAAAAACCCTTCATTTCCTGTTCTGTAGGCGGGGCTTCCATGACAAAGGATTTATCGTCGATCGTATACTCCATTTTGATAAAGCGTATACCGTTCTGCACAAGATAATCCGGATCAATGTCAATGGATCCGTCTACATAAATTTCGTACTTTCTTTCGTTTTCCAATTTCCTGCCGCCTCCTGTGTAATGAATATCGCTGTCTGCCCCCCTTTTTTTGTCACACGCTGGCGAGCGCGTGGCGGGAAACAAAACAGCGTACGTCTGCAAATGTTTTATTAAATATGTTGAAAAAGTAACACATGTGAATTATTATACAAGTGTTTATAATTTACAACAACAATGTTTTTGCCATATGGGGTTTAATTCACATTTCAGTAGATTTTTGTTTCATATTACACATTGCTTCAATATATTGTAGAACTGGCATATAGAATATGTATTTGGGGAGGCAGAAAGGATGGATCTCGAAAAAGAAAATAATGCGGATGCAGAAAGAGCCGTGGTCAGAAAAAGGGTAAATCAGGACCGGCGGGTTTCCCGCACAAAAAGAAATGTGAGAATGGCCCTGACCCGTCTCCTTTCGCAGAAGCCTCTGGGGGAGATCACTGTGACGGAGCTGGCCGGTGCGGCGGACATCAACCGCAAGACATTCTATAATTATTATAGTGATGTATCGATGGTCGTGGATGAGATCGAGGACGACATTGCGGCGGATTTCGCTGCCGCTATCCATGATATTGACTTTCTGGAGATCAACAGCAGGCCTTCCGGTATTTTTCTGACGCTGGCACGTCTGATCGAAAAAGACCTGGAATTTTATGCAAGCGTATTTGCAGCAAGGGAGCAGGCTTCACTGATCCAGAAAATCGTAGCCCCTCTGAAGGAGCAGCTTTACCTGTGTTTTTACGACCAGGTAGGCCCCGAGGCGGAACAGTTTGAATTTCTTCTGGAATTTACTGTATCCGGCATGATAGCCGTATATCAGAGATGGTTCAACACCGGCCGCAAACAGGACATCGAGGAGCTCTCCAGACAGCTCAGTGTCCTGACCTTTAACGGGATTAACGGCCTTAGTAAGATTAACGGCCTTAGTAATAAGAAGTGACCAATATCCTGATCTTTTTTTAACAGTACCAATGGCCTGTGTAATAAACAGTGCTTTAAATCCTGCTTTTTACGGGATCAATCGCCCCGGCAGGATGAAATGCTAAAAAAAGCCGCGCATCGGATTCGACGTGCGGCTTTTAATATTATTAAAAAGAATTTTATCCGACTGCCGGGAATTGATCAAAACCCGGATGGATCATAAGACAGATCAGTCGTCTGCGCCCTCGGCAACAGCAGCAGCTCTGGCAGCAACTTCCTTGGCCTGGACATCAGCGGGAGCCTGCTCATAGCGGGCAAACTCGTATTCGTAGCTGCCGCGTCCGCCGGTCATGGACCTGAGGACTGTGCAGTAATCGAAGAGCTCGGACATGGGAACCTCGGCCTCGACGGTCTGTTTGCCGTTGCCGATAGGGTTCATGCCCAGAACTCTGCCGCGGCGCTTGTTGAGGTCGCCCATGACATCACCGGTGTAGGAATCCGGGATGGTGACCTTGAGGGAAACGATGGGCTCAAGCAGGACGGGGCTGGCATCCATGATGCCCTTCTTGAAGGCCTGGCTGGAAGCGGTCTTGAAGGCCATTTCGGAGGAGTCTACGGGGTGGTAGGAACCGTCATACAGGACGGCGCTGATGCCGACGACAGGGTAGGCAGCGAGCGGGCCCTTCTGGATGGATTCCACGATGCCCTTTTCGACAGCGGGGAAATAGTTCTTCGGAACCGTGCCGCCGACGACCTCTTCGGAGAAAACATAGGGCTCGTCGAGGTTGCCCGAAGGTGAGAAGCGCATTTTGACATGACCGTACTGGCCGTGGCCGCCGGACTGCTTCTTGTACTTGGAATCGACATCGGAATTCTTGCGGATGGTCTCGCGGTAAGCGACCTTGGGCTGCATGGTCTCGATTTCGACCTTGTACTCGTTTTTGAGCTGGCTCTTGATAACCTCGAGCTGCATGTCGCCGATACCGTAGATCAGGGACTGGCGGTTCTGGGCGTCGTTGACCATCTTGAAGGTGAGATCCTCAGAGGAAATCTTGGCCATGGCCTGAGCAATCTTATCGATGTCGTTCTTATTCTTTGCGTTGTAACGGATATAGGTGTAAGGCTTGGAAATATCCATGGCGTCATAAACGATAGGAGTCGCCTTTGTGGAAAGGGTATCTCCTGTCTTCGCGTCGCCAAGCTTTGCGACCGCACCGATATCGCCGGAATGAAGCGTGGCGATCTCGCTGGTCTTGTTGCCCATCATGGTATAGAGCTTGCCAAGGCGCAGCTCGGACTCAAGGCCGGAATCATAAACCGTATCATCAGAGGAGAAGACACCGCTGCGGATCTTGATCAGGCTGTAACGGCCGATAAAGGGATCGACGATGGTCTTGAAGATAAAGGCGGACTTGGGCTGGCTGTCGTCAAACGCCGCCTCAAAGGCCTCGCCGGTGTTCATGTTCTTGCCTGTGACTCTTCTGGCGCTGGGAGCGGGCATGTAAGTCACGATGTCATCAAGAACGGTATAAACGCCGAAGCACTGGGTGCTGGCGCCGCACTCTACGGGAACAACAGAGCAGTCCTGGATGTTGGCCCTGACAGCTTCGCCGATCTCCTCGGGAGTAAACTCGTCGCCGCCGAAATATCTTTCCATGAACTCTTCGTTGGTCTCGGCGACCGTCTCCATAAGAGTCTCTCTGTAGTGCTCAAGGCTGTCCTGAGCATTGTCCGGAACAGGGCACTCCTGCGCACCCTTGGCTGCCCACTTATATCCTTTTTCCGAAATGACGCTGACCGCACCGACATGCTTGTCGCCCTCGGTGATCGCGAAATGGAAGGGAACGATCTTGGGGCCGTACATCTCGGACAGGGCGTCGAAGGTCTTCTCATAGGAAGTATCGTTCACGTCCATATCGGAAATGTAGAACATTCTCGGAAGGTTGTATTTCTCGCACAGATCCCATGCGCGCTCCGCACCGACTTCCACGCCGGCTTTGCCGGACACGACGATGATGGCTGCGTCCGCAACGCTGATTGCCTCTTCCACTTCCCCGATGAAATCGAAATATCCGGGCGTGTCGAGAACATTGATCTTGCACCCCTTCCACTCGACAGGAATCAGGGACGTCTTGATCGAAAAGCCCCTCTTCTGCTCCTCTTTAGAGAAATCGGAAATGGTGTTTCCATCCTCGACTTTACCCATTCTGGACGTAACGCCTGCAAGATTGCACATAGCTTCCGCCAGAGTGGTCTTACCTGCTCCGCCGTGGCCGAGCAGAACGACATTTCTGATCTTATCAGTTGTGTAAACTTTCATTTAGGACCTCCACTGCATTTTTTTGTTCTTATATTTTGACATAAACAGCCGTCATAATATGTCCTGAAATATCTGCCAGGCTTCCCGGGCAGACATTTCACATAAAACAAAGCAGATATTATATCTGTCTGACCGCTGTTTTTGACAAAAAGCCTTGTATATTTTACTAAATTATCCTCATGTTTACAAGGGCTTTTTTATAATTATTGCCCCGTTTTCCTCTTATTAATGCCGCATCACAGCCCGGTGCGGCTTCTTTTCTACATCTGGATCCATCCGAGCACGCTTGCTATGGAGCTGGCAAGGATGATCAGCACGAAAACCGGGCAGATATAACGGATCATGAAGACAAATACACCCTGTCTCCTGAAGGTGTTTCCGCCTGATGTGACTTCCCTGACCGCGGCTTCTAGCCCCATACCACGCGTGATGAGAAGGCAGATGCAAAGGGCTGAAACAGGCATCATAAGAGAATTGGTCAGAAAGTCAAAGAAATCCAGAAACTGCAACCCGATGATCCTCACGTCTGCAAGAGGCCCGTATCCCAGACAGGAAAGCGATCCCAGAACAAGCATGATGATCCCAATGAGAGCAGTGCATAGTCCGCGGTGCCAGCCGAACTCGTCGGAAAAAGTCGCAACTGCCGTCTCCGTCAGGGCGATGGAGCTGGTCAGAGCCGCAAAGAGGACAAGTGCGAAAAACAGTGTCCCGATAATTTTACCGAATCCCATGCTGGCAAAGATTTTCGGCATGGTGACGAACATCAGGGAAGGGCCTGCTCCCAGGGCTTGGGGATCACCGCCGGAAAATGCAAACACCGCAGGAATGATCATAAGCCCTGCCAGAATGGCGATACCCGTGTCAAAGACCTCTACCTGCACCGTCGAACCTTCGATGCTTACATCTTTTTTCATATAAGATCCAAAGGTGATCAGAATTCCCATGGCGATGGAAAGCGAATAGAACATCTGCCCCATGGCGGAGATGATCGTCATCAGCGAGAAATTCTCCGGATTAGGAATGAGAAAATATTTTACACCCTCCAGGGCTCCGGGCCTTGTGACCGAATAAATACAGATAAGCACTGCAAGGACGATCAGAACAGGCATTACCAGGCTGGAGACACGCTCGATCCCGTTTTCAACGCCCATGAAAATGATGAGAAGGTTCAGAGCGACAAAAAACACGAACCAGAATTCTGTAGAAAAACCGTTTGTAATAAAGCTGCCGAAAAAGCCGTCCCGGGCAACTGCGTCTGCATTCCCCCGGACATATTCAAAAAGATATTTGCAGACCCAGCCGCCTATGACTGAATAGTAGGGGCAGATCAGTATGGGGATGATCGCATTGATCCAGCCGCCGAATTTTGCTCCGGGCCCCTTCCTGTAATATCTAAAAGCCCCCACGGGACTCTTTCCGGAAGCTCTTCCTATGACGGTTTCCGCAATGATCATCGAATAACCGAAAGTGAGGGCCAGAATGATATAGACCAGCAGAAATATGCCCCCGCCATATTTTGCTGCAAGATATGGAAATCTCCAGATGTTACCCAGACCGACGGAAGCGCCGGCCGCCGAAAGGACATAACCCAGTTTCCCGGAAAAGCCCTTTCTGAATTCATTTTGTGAGTCAGTCATTTTACCTCCTATGCTGCTCTAAAGAGCGGCAACGTAAGAAGAAAGCCCGGAACGGGTTTCTCCGTTTCTCCGAAGCAATAAAGCAATTTGGGCCGCGTAAGCGGCACCGATACGGGGTTAAAAAAGCCTTCCCCCGGGAGGGGAAGGTGTCCCTGAAGGGAGCATTTGTTGTAAGTACTTTAAAAAGCTGTTTCAGTTCCTGAAAAGTGTTCCGACAAGTCCGCGTCCCAGGCTTGATCCCAGATTTCCACCAAGAGTCTTGCCGATTTTCCCGCCGAATGTACCGCCCAGCGCTTTTCCGGCCTCCCGGCCGATGGTTCCGGTCACAGTACTTGCAACGGATTTTGCGGCGCGTTTCTTTGCGGCTTCCGCCTTCTGGGCTTCCCTGGCAGCAGCAGCTTCCGCTTTTTGCTTTTCCCTTAAAGCAGCGGCCTCGGCTCTTTGTTTTTCCCTTAAAGCAGCGGCTTCTGCTCTCTGCTGTTCCCTCGCGGCAGCGGCGTCTGCCTTCTGCTGTTCTTTTGCTGCGAGCGCCTCGCTCCTCTCTTTTTCCGCAGCAGCGGCTTCCTCGAGCCCCATTCTCTCAAGGAATTCGTAGGCGGAATCGGGATCATAAGCCCTGATGTATTTCGTGTAAAGTATGGCCGCCTTCATGCTTCTGTCTCTCTCGTCGTCAGAGATGGCTCCGAACCTGCTCTTTGGAGGAAGGATATTGGCTTTTTCCACGACAGAGGGGATACCGTCCTCTCCCAGGAAGGAGATCAGCGCCTCACCGGTGCCGAGCTCCTGCAGGGTCTTAAAGGAATCAAAAGCGGGGTTGACTCTGAAGGACTGGGCTGCTGCGCGGACAGCTTTCTGGTCAGCCGGAGTGTAGGCCCTGAGGGCGTGCTGAACACGGTTTCCAAGCTGGGCAAGAACGCCGTCCGGAATATCGCGGGGATTCTGGGTGCAGAAATAGACACCCACGCCCTTGGAGCGGATGAGCTTTACGACCTGCTCGATCTTGTCCAGAAGAGCTTTGCTGGCGTCTTTGAAGAGCAGATGGGCTTCATCGAAGAAAAAGACCATCTTGGGCCTGTCCAGGTCGCCGACCTCGGGCATGATCTCAAAGAGCTCGGAGAGAAGCCACAGAAGGAAGGTGGCATAGAGCCTTCCATTGTTGATAAGGCTCTGGGAATCCAGGATATTGATCATCCCCTTTCCTCCCGCACCGACCTGCATCCAGTCGGAAATATTGAGGGCAGTTTCACCGAAAAACATATCTCCGCCCTCGCCCTCGAGAGCGACCAGGGCGCGGAGGATGGCACCGATTGAGGCACTGCTCATGCGTCCATATTTTGCGACGAAATCTTTGGCGTGATCCTGCACATAGTTGAGCAGGGCTTTAAGGTCCTTGATGTCGACCAGCAGCAGCTCTTCGTCATCCGCGATCCGGTAGATTATGCTCAGGATATCGGACTGCAGGTCGTTGAGCTGCAGGACCCTCGCCATAAGGAGCGGTCCCATCTCCGAAACAGTTGTGCGGAGCGGAATACCGTTTTTTCCATAAATATCCCAGAGTGTGACCGGATAACCCTGGAAAGAGAAACCGTGGTCCGAGAGCCCGAAACGTCCGATCCTCTCTTGCATGTCATCGGAATCCGCACCGGGAAACTGGATCCCGGCGAGGTCGCCCTTGACATCCGCCATAAAGACGGGAACGCCCATATCACTGAAAGTCTCGGCAAGGACTCGAGCCGTCACAGTCTTTCCGGTGCCGGTAGCCCCCGCAATCAGGCCGTGTCGGTTGGCCATGCGTGGCAGCAGATAAATGCCCTCTCCCGCATCATTGTTTGCAACCCAGATCTTATCCTCCCGCAGCATAATGATTTCCTCCTCCTGTAGGCCCGGGCGCGCAGCGCCCCGGAAATTCCCACAGCGTCCAATACCGTTTATTGAAGGCTGTGGAAAGCTTAAATAGTTACTTTTTAATATTCAAGACTCACTGCCCTGCAGGGAGTCAGCAGACCCGTTTCAGGGTAGGGCTCGAAGCAGACATCTCCGACCCGGCTGTCGGTGATCCAGCGAACGCCGCTGCCGTCCATATACTGCCATTTCCCGTCCAGATAATTCCAGCCTGTCCGGGGCTTTCCGCAGTCAAAATAAAACTGGAGACCGGCTTCTTCATACCAGCCTTTATACAGGTAAAAATGGATGATCCTGTATATCTCCCGGTATGTCGGGCCGTCAAAATGTATTCCGTCCGGCGAACCGAAAGAACTGCGGATCCGGTTGTAGACATCGATGTAATGAACACCCTCCAGATTCTCCCGGACATAGGTATTGAAAGATTCTATACGGCTGTTCTTGGCGTTCGGACTCTTTGAGTCGACGACCGGATTGACAGAAACGAAAAAGGTCCTTGCGCCCTTTTCCTTCCATTCCTGAGCTTTTTTGTTGATATAGTCAGTATATTTTGTTACATTTCCCAGATCGTTGACACCCATCAGTATCACAATATCTGTGTTTTCCCTGATCAGGTCTTCCATACCCGGGATCCCTGACTTGACCATCCAGTTGTAGCCCTTGCTGTCTTTGGCGGACCAGTATTCATTTTTATTGTAAGGCGCATACATATACATGCCGACGGTTCTTGAGTCACCGACGAAGATCGTGCGATGCTGCTCTTTTTCATCATTGCCGTCTTCGAAACTGCTGTCTGATGACCGATAAATCTGACTGTTTAAAGCGCCGTACGGATCTCTCAGGGGAATTAGCGGGCGTTTCAGAGAGGATTCCTGATCTTCATCAGCCTGCAGCTCTTCTTCAGACTTCCTTTCCTGATCCTGATTCCAGCCGCCGTTGTTCTCTTCTTCATTTAATTCCTGATCACTGACCTGATCCGAACCTTTCGAAGCTTCGTCATCTTCCTTCAGGCCTTCTTCGCCGCTCTTTTCCGGATCTTCCCCTGACCCGTGTGTCCTCAGATAATATTCCTGGACAGGCCATATAAGAAGCTTTTCCCTGATCGGTTCTGTTTCAGACCCATCCTCCCGGACAGAATCCGAGGAAACCGGCAAATCACCGGAAGATCCCGTATTGTTATTTGAAGCGCGCCGACTTATTAAGGTGGTTCTGATTGCGGAGATGAGCTCATTTATCAATGCATCCCTATAACGGGAGGATTCCTCCCGTGCTTTCAGACTGACGGCTCTGCGGACAGCGTCCGCGCGAGGAGAATATTTTTCCCTTTCAAACGAAGGAGGGTGATATCCCGCATAACTGTCAACAGCTGCGGAAGCAGCCTCTTTAAAATAGGATTGAAGCTCTTCGGGAATCCGGGACAGTCCTGTCTCTTCCCCTGCTGTAAGTTCAGCGTCTTCATTTTCTGCTTCCCCGGAATCATATGATCCGGAGCCTTCTTCCTGGGAAAAGGAATCCGGGTCGAGCCCCCAGTTCTCCAGGATCCTGGATTCGTCCCACAAATCCGGTGTTTTCGCAGAAGCTTTCAGGGGAGCGGCTGTACAGCACACCAGACCGGCAACTGCCGCTGTTGTGATATACAGCCCGTAATGAACGCTTTTATTATCAGTTTTTTCAGAATTTTGCAAAGCAGCATGTCCTTTTTTATGTAACTGTTAAATATCCTGTCTGTCTACATAGGGGCAGCAGACAGGGGAAAAGCAAAACAGCCACATCTGTCTATATCAACATTTACGTTATTTCGTACTGGTGTATAAAACAGCAGTCATTTCTTCTGCTTTTTCCTGTCATAAATACTGTGATCTAGGCCTTTGAATATCTGACTGTATTTTTTGGCACACATTTCGTCCAGTTCGGAATCTGTCTTTACCATGACATAGCGGCTGCTGAGGCTGTCGTTCTCAACAGACTGCTTTAAAAACTTTTCTGTGCAGACATTCAGGGAGAGATAGTCCGGAAGAACATAGGATATCTGGATCCTGTTCTCTTCGGTGATCTTAGCCACTGTATTCTCCCAATAGAGATCGAGCGATGATGGTTTATGAAAGATCGCTTTGCAGCCTGTATTGCCGTCCAGCAAAGCCGATGTGTCCTTATAGGGCATGATTGACACCATCTCCTTTTTGTATTCGAGCAGCTGTTCCTGCGAGATGGACGCGTCATTGATCTGCGGGAGCGAGAAGGCGGAGGGCTTCATTACAACATAAAAAGCGATCACCGCGATAATGGCGGCGCAGTTGATCCATGGAAGGATAAGGCCGAACTCGATCAGAAACAGCGAATATGCGATCGTGATCGCAAGGAGCATGCGGTGCAGCTGATAAGCCTTGTAAAGGAGGATCGTGGCCTCATAGATCATGGCGCCTGACAAAAGGAGCAGGAAGAGCACGGCGGTCCTTCCATCTTTTTTTCCTGAAAACAGAGAATAGAGAAATTCCAGGAACAGAACAGCCCATTCAAAATAAAACAGAAAGGTCACGCCTCCGGCCCAGCGGCATTCCCTGACAAGATCGATGGCGGAATGAAAGCTCTCGACATTCAGCTTCCTGAGGCTTTTCAGGATCTCTCCGGCCTGTCCGCTGCGGACGATCTGAGCCAGACGCATGGCAGGTGCGATCTCAAAATATTCCGCGATGTACTGCATAAGCACATACATCAGCGCCAGGGCGCCGATCATGGAAGCAAGAATGAACAGGGCATAGAAAAAGCGGCCGAAATCTCCTATCTTTTTGTTTCGGAAGATAAGAAGGTAAAGCGGAATCAGAAAGAGCGGCAGAAAATACGGACGCATGACCCCGTAAATAAAGGTCAGCAGCGTCATAGCAAGGACAGCAAGATTTTTCCGGCCGCCGGAAGCATCCTCTGCGCGCAGATACCAGATCACAAGTCCCATAAAAACAACTATGAAGAAATGATAACTGGCTTCGGACATCCCCGACCAGGTATAGCGGGCGGCGATCAGCTGCGTCAGGAAAAAGACGGCTGTGAGAAAGGAGCTTCTCTTCCCCGGCTTCACCAGAATGATAAAGATGAAATTTGCAAGCACTGCAAGCATCACATTGATAATATATATGAAATTATGTGATGAGGTGCCTGTAATAAAGGACAGGAGGTAATAAGGGATATAGGTAAGAAGATTGTAGGGACCGAACGGAATATTGCCGTTCGTGATCTCGTTAAAGCCTGTGATCCCGCGCGGTACTCCGTAGTTTTGCATGGTGCGCACTACACGAAAATATCCGTTCTCGTCATTCCATCCTGTATTCCATGCGTCCAGCCTGAGCGGACTGGTCCCCGAAATTGCTCCAAGGATCCATCCTGCGATCAGCGGTGCCAGAATGACCAGAAGCCACAGGATCAGGCTCCGGTCTTTTTTCTGAGTATTTTCCATCATTTTTAATCCTTTCCCTATATGCCGCGCACCCTTTCATACGGGCATTTTTACAGCATTATAACACGGACTTTTGAATATGTAAAAAACACTTGAAGTTTTTCTTTACGCGGTTTAAGATTTAGGCGTTTCTAACTAGAACATTTGCGAAGGATACAGGGGATACATTAAAAAATGAAACAATCTGGAAAAAAGGGACCCGGTACAGAACAGCACAGGGAGAAAAACAACGTGACGCTGCGTGATATTCCTGTCGGGAGTCCAGCGGTCATCAAGAAGGTCGGAGGAAAGGGCGCCCTTCGGCAGCATTTCCTCGACATGGGTATGATCCCCGGCGTTGAGGTGAAGGTAGTACAGCTGGCTCCGATGGGGGATCCCATGGAGCTTGAGATCCATGGCTATAAGCTTACGATCAGGCTTGCGGACGCCGAAAAGATCGCGGCTGTCCCTGTTCTGGCTGATGCTGAAACAGATCCGGAGAAATCCACGGCGGACAAAAACGGAGAATATGTAAAATTATCGAAAGGGAAAGATTCTTCCAGAGATAAAAAGGCGACCGAGCATCCTGGCCTTGGCGAAGCAGGGCGCTTCCACCGCCCCGGGGACGGCGACCCGCTACCTGATGATGAGCTTCTGACCTTTGCCCTGGTCGGAAATCAGAACTGCGGAAAGACAACGCTCTTCAACCAGCTGACCGGTTCCAGCCAGCACGTAGGGAATTTCCCCGGGGTGACGGTAAGCCGTAAAGACGGCGTGATACGGCGCCACCCAAATACACTCGTGACGGATCTGCCCGGTATTTATTCCATGTCGCCCTATACCAGCGAGGAGATCATCTCCCGCAATTTTGTTCTTCATGAAAAACCCCGGGCAATCATCAATATTGTCGACGCAACGAATATAGTCCGCAATTTGTATCTCACGATGCAGCTGCTGGAGATGGATACCCCGATGGTCGTCGCCCTCAATATGATGGACGAGGTCCGAAGCAGCGGCGGTTCGATAGACATTAACGAGCTGGAGTCCCTTCTGGGTGTGCCTGTTATCCCGATTTCGGCAGCGAAGGGGGAAGGGATCGAGGAACTGATCAGTCATGCCATCCATGTGGCCCATTTTCAGGAAAAGCCCCTCAGGCAGGATTTCTGCGGAATGAGCGACAATGGGGGCGCGGTACACCGGTGCCTTCACGCAGTAGTGCATCTGATCGCGGATCATGCGGAAAAAGCCGGTATCCCTGTCCGCTTTGCCTCCTCCAAGATCATCGAGGGGGACAGGCTGATCCTGAATCAGCTTGATCTTGACCAGAACGAAAAGGAAATGCTTGAGCACATCGTCCTGCAGATGGAGACGGAGCGAGGGCTGGACCGCAGTGCCTCCATTGCGGATATGCGCTATTCCTTTATTTTCCAGGTCTGTGACCGGACTGTGAGGCAGGCGGGGGAATCGCCCGAGGTAATACGTAGCCGCAGAATCGACAAGGTGCTCACGGGAAAGTATACCGCGATCCCTTTTTTCGTTTTCATCATGGCGGCAGTCTTCTTTTTGACCTTCAATGTGATAGGCGCCTTTTTCCAGGGGATCCTGGAAGACAGGATCGGGGCCCTGGCTGCTGTTGTCGATGCCGCTCTCTCTTCTGCGGGAGTAAATCCGGCGATCCACGGACTGATCGTAGACGGAATCTTTGCCGGTGTCGGGAGCGTACTGAGCTTTTTGCCGATCATCATCGTCATGTTTTTGTTTTTATCGCTTCTTGAGGACAGCGGATACATTGCCCGTGTTGCCTTTGTGATGGACCATTTTCTGAGGCGGATCGGTCTGTCCGGACGAAGCATCGTTCCCATGCTGATCGGTTTTGGCTGCAGCGTTCCCGCCGTCATGGCAACCAGGACGCTTCCCAGTGAGCGGGACAGACGAATGACCATTCTGCTCACGCCCTTTTTCAGCTGCACGGCAAAGATACCGATCTATGCCTTTTTCGTGAGCGCTTTCTTCCCGGGGCGGGGAGGCCTGATCATGACCGGTCTGTACCTTCTGGGGATCGTGACGGGTATTCTTGCAGCCCTTCTTTATAAGAGCACCCTCTTCAGGGGCGAGGCCGTTCCCTTTGTCATGGAGCTGCCTAATTACCGCATGCCCGGCCTCCGAAACACTCTGCAGCTCCTCTGGGAGAAGGCCAAGGACTTCCTGCAGCGTGCTTTTTCCGTGATCCTGATCGCTACCATTGTCGTCTGGTTCCTGCAGAATTTTGATCTGCATCTGAACATGGTACAGGATTCCCAGGCCAGCATCCTGGCCGCTGTCTCAAGCCTTTTAGTCCCCGTTTTTAAACCGGTCGGGCTTGGTGACTGGAGGATCTGCACCGCCCTGATCAGCGGTTTTATGGCAAAGGAAAGCGTGGTCTCGACTCTCGAGATACTCTACAGCTCCGAAGGCGGCGTCACAGCTGTCATGAGCTCTCTTACAGCGGCCGGAATTCTGGTGTTTTCACTCCTCTACACCCCCTGTGTCGCAGCCATCGCCGCAATCAGGCGGGAGCTTGGCGTCAAATGGGCTGCCGTAGTCGTCTTTTGGCAGTGTGCTGTCGCCTGGGCGGCCGCTCTGGCTGTCAGGATCATTGGAACGCTGTTTTAATAAAGGGCATCAGGGACCGAAAGGGCATCCTGAGTCGAAAAGAAAAAAAGGAGAAACCTTTGAATGCTATAGACATACTTCTTTTGCTGCTTCTTATCATTGCGGCCGTTTTTGCGGTGCGTACCATTCTCAGGAGAAAGGACAAAGGCTGCGGATGCGGCTGCAGCGGATGCTCCTTTGAGGATGAATGCGGCAGACGGTCCGAAAAATAACAGCAGATACTGATACCTGGTCAGACAAAAAAGCCTGTACAGCCGGAATGTCTTGCGGCATTCCTACTGTACAGGCTTTTTGAAGCTGCAGGATCAGTCATTTGTGTAATTGTCAAAGTATCCCTGTACGAGGACGACAGGCGTGCCCTTGTCGCCGGAACCGCTGGTGAGATCGCAAAGGGAGCCGATGAGGTCGGTCAGCTGGCGGGGCGTCGTGCCCTGAGAAGCCATATTGCCCTTGAGGTCGGCGTCCTTTCTGCGGATGCTCTCAGAAATGGCCTCGCGGAGAGCATCTCCGGAGAGGTCCTTGTAATCGTTGTCAGCGAGGTATTTAAGCTTAAGCTCGTTGGGAGTCCCGATCAGGCCGTCTGTAAAGAAAGGAGAAACGACCGGATCCGCCAGCTCCCAGATCTTTCCCTGAGGATCCTTGAAAGCGCCGTCTCCGTAGACCATGACTTCGACATGCTTTCCGGTTCTGTCCAGGACCTTCTTCTGGATGGAAAGAACGAGGTCCTTGCTGTCGCGGGGAAAGAGCTTGACCTTGTCTTCTGTCGATTTATTGGATCCGAGAAGGCCGTAAAGCTCGTTGCAGCCGCTGCCGTTCACTGGACTGGTCATGATCTCATCCAGGCTGCAGACGACCTTTGCGCCGGCGGCAAGGAGGAGCCTCTTTGTGCGCCGGCGGGTGTGGATGTCGCAGTTGAGGACATGGTCGGCGTAAGGAAGGATGGATTCCGCATGGTTGGCGAAAATGATCTCGGCTTCGGCACCGCAGGAACGGATCAGATCACTGTAGTATTCGACATAGTCAACGCCGGTGAATTCATGCCGGTTCACCCCGAAGAGCTCCCTGTATTTTTCCAGTGTCAGCACATCACTGTAGGGGTTGATCCCTGCCGCGTCGATCTTGTCAAGACTTACCAGCTCGTTGCCGACTTCGTCAGAAGGATAGCTCAGCATAAGGACGATCTTTTTGGCGCCCATGGCGATGCCGCGAAGGCAGATTGCGAAACGGTTTCTGGAAAGGATCGGAAAGATCACGCCTACAGTCTCTCCGCCGAGCTTTGCCCTGACGTCTGCCGCAATGTCCTGTACACTGCAGTAATTGCCCTGGGAACGCGCGACGACTGATTCCGTTACCGCGATCACATCCCTGTCCCTGAGGGAGAAGCCTTCGCTCTTTGCTGCTTCCAGGACACTGCCAGTGACGATTTCGGCGAGATCATCCCCCTGGCGGATGATCGGGCAGCGGATGCCTCTGGATACTGTTCCGACTCTGCGTTCCGAATTGCTCATATGTATGTCTCCTTTTTCAATTTCCTTATCAGGTTCTGTGCATCTTTTGAATATTGCTTTTACAGCCAGTTTAGTATTGTATCAGAATAAAGTATGGTTGAAAAGAATTTTATCAAAAAAATGACAGTCACGATCAGGAATATTGTCACTTTTTGATGGTCACAGTTTTTGCTGCGCTCCAGGCTGAAAAGTATTTTTGTTTCCCGACTGTCTTGTAAGTGCGGATGCGGACATAATAGACCTTTCCCTTTTTCAGCATGGAGAGGGTCGTACTGACAGTCGTTTTCTTATTGACTGTGGCAGTTTTCGCGCCGCTGAAAGACTTCTTTAATCCGTACTGGATCTGATATCCTGTGGCCGCTTTGTTCTGGTTCCATTCCACAACTGCCGTCAGCTTCTTTTTATTAGTGATGTTTTTGACAGCTGGCTGCGAGACAAAGTAAGTTGTCAGGGTTTTTGAAAGGGTACTGTCACCTGTTGAAGCATAGTCTTTGACCTTGATGGAATACTTTGTCCCGTTCTTTTTGGCAGTCTTGTCGGTGTAGGTGGTTTTGCTGCCGCCTTTTACCGTTGCGATCAGCTTTGATCCCCGGTAGAGCTTGTATCCGGATGCACCGCTTACCTTCTTCCAGGTGTATTTGATACTTTTCGCCTGATTTACGGAAGTGATGGAAGATGTCGCAGCGGGAACGATTTTGATGGTGACGGTTTTTGAAGCAGCTTTGTAAATATCAGTCTCTGCAGCGTTTACAGTGATCTTGACAGTTCCTACCTTTACAGCCTTCACTTTTCCGTTTTTATCGACGGTCGCAACAGATTTATTGGATGAAATAAAGGATGTGGCTCCATTGGCGCCGGTGACAGAGAGCGTGACAGTTTTTCCGACGGCAGCGGATGAAGCGGATGCCTTGACGCTGATCTTCTGCTCTGCAGGGCTGAGCTTTGCAATCTTCTCTGTCATTTTTGCTCCGCATTCAGAGCAGATGCACTCTTTGATTCCTTCCGCTTTAGTGGTCGCAGCCTTTGTAATCCTGCAGGCTCCCCATTTGTGACTGTGTATTCCGTCCGCATTTTGAGAGATCCATCTGCTTCCTGATGAAAACAATGTTTTATTGACCCTGTTCCAGGATGTGTCATTTTCCGGGTAATAGATACGGATATCTTTTTCTACCCCCTGCCGGGAGCTGAACTGGGGAGCATTACCCTTAAAGGTTATTGATTCAAGATTATTACAATCCGCGAAGAGCATATTTCCTACATACGTGATCCCCTTATCAATGATGACTTTTTTGATCGCGGAAGCAGAGATATTTTCACAGGAAAAGGAATGATCAGCCCCTGTCCCGTCCGGGAGCCATCCAGTGGAGATGTAATAATGCAGGCAGGGGAATAGAAAACAGATGTCGACAATGCGGCGGCCAGCAGGAACGATAATAATTTCCCTTTTTTCATCCCAATCTCTCCTTTACAGAAAAACAAACATTTACTTAGGGGAACATGAATCCGAAAGCGGACCTTTGATAAGCAAAAATCAGATATGAATGAGCGGCAGAACTCCGTAGAAAAGGATGCCCAGAAGAGCTGCCGTACAAATAACTTTGGGAACGATCCATTTAAGATGCAGGATCAGTGCGAACATGAGGACGGCGATCAGCATGGAAAAGGGAAGAAAGCTCCCGTCGGAAAAGAACGTCTCTTCGCCCATAGTGACGAGAACTCCCACCAGCATGGCGATACAGACCGGCTTGACAACAGCCATGACTGAGCGCATGGCTTTACTGTTTTTAAAACGCTCAAAAAAAACAGCAATAATAAGTGTCAGTGTGAAGGCAGGTGTCAGAACACCCAGGACCGCGGCAATACTGCCGGGAAGACCAGCGGTCTGGGTACCTGTGAAGGTCGCGCAGTTGATGCCGAGGGGTCCCGGCGTCATTTCAGCGATGGCGACCAGATTTGCGAGGTCCTCTGAGCTCATCCACCCGTGGGCCTGCATCTCATCCAGGATGAGGGGGACCATGGACATTCCGCCGAAGCTGGTAAAACCGATTTTTACAAACGATATAAAGAGCTGTACGCAGGTCGTGATCACTTGGCATCTCCTTTCAGACATCTGAAGGCATACAGGACAAGACCTGCCGCAACAGCAATTAAAACCATCAGAACGTTGCTGATGTCGGTAAAAAGTCTAACAGCGAGGGCGGCGGAAAAGATAAGTATCGCAGTCTTTGACTGGATAGCCTCTTTGCTCAGGGAAAGGGCTGATGCCCCGATGATCGGGATCACGGCGGCGCGGATACCGGTCAGAGCCGCGTGCACCCAGTAATTTGACTTAAAATAATTATAGAAAAGTGTCACAATCGAAAGAATGATTACGGCAGGGCTTGTGATCCCAAGGACTGAGGCCAGGCCGCCTGCAGTGCCGCCGATGTGATAGCCAAACAAAAAACCTATGTTCGTGACCATGATCCCGGGGACAGATTTTCCGACGGCGACCATCTCCAGAAGTTCGTTTTTTGTGATCATTTTTCTCCGGTTGACGAATTCCTGTTCCATCTGTGCGACGATCGCCCATCCGCCTCCGAAAGTAAAACAGCCTATTTTGAAAAAAGAAATGAAAATCTGCAGCGGAGTGAGCTTTTTATTCTGAGTCATTTACGGTGCCTTTCGTCAGTAAACGATATCCCGTATTAGATTAACAGTTACCGATCAGCTGTTTATTTCCTCTGGATCCAAACTGTCATTGAGGGGGCGCTTTTCGCGCATCCTTCTTCTTTCATGCATGAGGTAGTATTCTTTTTTATCCTCATACATGGCGTTGTCAGCGCGGTTGAACACAGAGTGATAGCCGGAATCTGTTTCCGGGATAAAAACCGCACAGCCCATCGACATGGAGACCCGGCGCTGCCCGGAGCGTATTTTTTCTATTAAATCCTGCAGATTGGAAAAACCTTCCTCTTTGATAACAATAAACTCGTCTCCGCCTATACGGTAGAGAGGCGTATTGGCAAAAGTCTTTTTCAGGAGTGCGGCGGCTTCTTTAATAACCTCATCTCCTTTTTCATGCCCCTCTCTGTCATTGATTTCCTTGAGTCCATTGATGTCAAAAACGGCGATGGAAAAGGACGCTCTGCCTTCTTTTGCCTCGTCATCGAGTCTTTTTACATAGTCTTCGTAGGCTGTTCTGTTTCCCAGACCTGTCATACCGTCAATAAATGCCTGTGAGCGCACGAAAGAGATACGGTCACCGATCATTTTCACCAGTGATTCCAGTTTTTCGTTCAACAGGGCGATCTCATCATCTGAATCAATCGTGTTTTCAGTCTGCTGCCGGACAGTTTCAGCCCCCGGAGAAATTTCCTTTACCAGTGTTTCTATACCGTCCGATACAGCATTGACTTTATTAAACAGGAGTAAGAAGCGCTTCCTGTATTTAATGGTGATAAGTATGATAATGATCGAGGCAAAAATAATAGACACCAGGATGACTATAGCTGTCGACTGGACAAGGCTGTAGACCTGTTTTTCATACCAGTCTGCGCTGAAATCCACACTTACTATTCCCGTCACCTTATGGGCTGAATTGAAAACAGGGGTATAAGCACTGTAAAAACGTCCCCACTTGTCCTGATAGGGGACTGCATCTACCGAAGGCGTACCAAGGCTGGCCTGATACAGGGCCTCTGTGTATACGATCGGATCTCCGAACTCACCCGGCTCGTTGTGATCCGGGTCGATCATAAAAACAAAGTTGCCGCCGCCCAGATCCCGGATGAGATAGATATATTCAAGTTCAATATTATCAAGAAAATAATTAAGTGTCTTCAGAACCTGCTGATATTCCGGTGTTTCCTGGCTGCCTGCTTCAAGATTCTCCAAAAGATCTCCGTCCAGCATGGCGGCGGCAGTGTTGGAAACATCCAGCATTCTTTTTTCTATCATCGTCCGGATGGCGGCAATAGACTGCCTGATCAACACACAGCCAAGGAACACGTCTGCTGCAAGCAGGAAGGTGCACAGGAGAATCAGATATTTGGCAGTTCGATTCAGCTTTTTCATATCTTAAACCATAAGAAAGAAAGGTTTGGTGTCAGCCGTCCGCAGACTGGCTTTTATGGGCATCGGGATCTTCCCGCAGGATCTTCCTGAAGATCCTGCAGGGAACACCCATAGTGAAAGCATCCGCCGGTAAAATTTGAAGACATATGGATCCTTTCCCGATAACATACATGGAACTTGTGCCTTTGTTCATAGCAGAAACAACAGCTGTAAACTGCCCTTACAGGCATCCGAACTCTTTCATCGCTTTCTTAAGGCTCTGCTTATGCGCGTCGGTCAGTTCTGTCAGGGGGAGCCTGGGTCTGCCGACTTCAAATCCCTGCATGTTCAGGGCGGCCTTTACTGGAATGGGGTTGACTTCAATAAAGAGCTGTTCGATAAGGGGGAGCGCCTTCAGCTGCAGCTCTCTTGCCTGGTCATAACGTCCTTCCAGGCAGTGAATCACCAGGTCATGAGTCTGCCTTGGCGCGACGTTTGCGAGGACCGAAATGACACCAAGACCGCCCAGGGAACAGATGGGCACGATCTGGTCGTCATTTCCGGAATAGATGTCGATTTTTCCGTCAACAAGCTGGGCCAGCTTTGCAACCTGGCTGATATTGCCCGATGCCTCCTTGATCGCGGCAATATTTTTCTGGTCCCTGGCAAGTCGGGCCATGGTCTCGGGCAGGATGTTCGTTCCTGTTCTCGACGGCACATTGTAGACAATGCAGGGAAGCTTTGTGGAAGACGCGATCGTGCGGTAATGGGCATAGAGTCCGTCCTGGGTGGCCTTGTTGTAGTAGGGCGTGACAAGAAGGACCGCGTCTGCACCGAGCTTTTCGGATTCCTGGCTCATCATAACGGCATGGGCTGTATTGTTGGAACCCGTGCCGGCAATGACCGGAATACGGCCCCTGGTGACTTCGACACTGAAACGGATTGCTTCCAGATGCTCCGGATCTTCAAGCGTTGGCGCTTCACCGCTGGTACCGCAGACGATCAGTGCGTCCGTACCGTTTTGAATCTGATCCTCGATCAGCCTTTCCAGTGAAGCATAGTTAATCTCTCCGTTTTCCTTCATTGGCGTTACAAGCGCGACGCCAGAACCTTTAAAAACTGACATTATTTTACCCTCATTATAGAAATTACGAATGGTTCGCTTTGCGGGATCCTCACAGCGGGCTGTATGGAGCCCTGCCTGCCATGCGAATCAAAATAGCTGCGCTTATTACAAATACTGGCTTTTTATTATATCATAGAATCCATATTTTGATAAAGTTAAAATAAGTATAGAGTCAGTTACAATATTCAATGTTTAACCCTTTTTTCGCACAAAGCTCAAACCCGTGTCAGGGGCTGTTTAGAAATGTGGCATATTCGTTAAAAAAAGGGAATGAAACAGCCGTTTTTTATAGTATAAGGCTATTGTTTTTTTTATGCTTTCATTTTATACTGAAAATACTTTCAGGAGCAGAGCCCTAAAGCACAGGTTTTTATCTGTGCGGAAGGCTCAGTCATGATCACGGGTTAGTAAAGGTTTCGACAGGGGTCCTGCAGGTGGAGAAGCGATCCGGAGCCGAGCGTTAAACGGCAAAATTAAATATAAACGCTAACGATAGAGTAGCACTCGCGGCCTAAGAGCTGCGTGTCGCCCGGGGGACACCCGCATCCTCCGGATACGGCATCATGAAAGCGGGAAACGACATGACTTAAGCTTTGCGGTCATGGGCGTATGATGAAGCTACCAAACCGGCCAGGTTGACTGTTCCCTCGCCGGATGCGGGAAAGGGATTTTCCGGTCCGCCGTAAATTTCCGCAAGAACAGGATATGATCGTAGAAGTACATTGAACGGGCTTTTGGACGCGGGTTCGATTCCCGCCTAATCCATCCGGGAAAATGAAAACACCCGGCACAGTATCTTTTCGCTGTGCCGGGTGTTTTTTTGTTTTTCATGAAAGATTTTTTTGTTCTCCCAGAAATTGTTTATGCGTTAAAGTCCGGGCGGCACTTAAAAGTACCGCACCGGATCTTTTCGCGGTATCCCCGTTTAAGGGCATTTTCGTGTATCTGGAATTTTGAGTCAGCTCTCTTATTCGCGCTTCTTCTGACGATTTGATGCCAGGTCCACTGTGTTATTTCACGGTCACTTTACAGGTGAATTTCTTTTTGCCGACGGTGACTGTGATGACAGCATTTCCTTTCTTTTTCGCAGTAAGTTTTCCGCCGCCCGTCACTTTGACGATCGTACTGTTGCTGCTCTTAAAGGTGATCTTGTCCGGTGTCGTAACAGGTTTGACATCTTTGGGCATCTGATAGGTCTTGCCCTTTTTGAGCGTCAGTGTCTTTTTGAAACCGACAATCGAGGCGGCCGTGACCTTGTCCTTCTGTACCTTCACCTTAAAGGTGGACTTCTTTTTGGATTTGGTAAAAACAGTGATGGTCGCCGTCCCGGTCTTCTTTCCGGCGGTCAGAATGAGCTTCTTTCCGCTGATTTTGACCGTTACGATCTTGGTGTTGCTCGATTTCGCGCTCTTAAGCTTGTCCCCCGCCGTCATGGAAGCGGTGATCTTGGTGAACTTCTGGCCGGTCTGAAGAGGAACCGTCGTATCGGTGACAAGCACGTCCCCGACGGACAGGACAGGAACCCCGACCAGCACGGTGCACTTGAAGGACTTTTTACCGACCTTGGTAGTGATGACTGCCTTGCCCTTTCCGACGGCTTTGATCTTTCCTGTCTTCGTCACCGTGACGATTTTCTTGTTGCTGGTAGAGAAGGTGACCTTGTCCACTACCGTCACGGGGCTGACCTCTTTGGGCATCTGGTAAGTCTTGCCCTTATCGAGGGAGATCAGCGTTTTTGCCCCGATGATCTTGGACGCCGCGACCTTGTTCTTTTGCACCTTCACGGTAAATGCAGCGGAGGCTCCGGCAGCCGTCTTTACTGTGATCTTCGCAGTCCCGGTCTTCTTGGCAGCCTTGAGAACAAGCTTGCCCTTGGAAATGCTGGCAGTCACGACCTTCTTTTTGCCGGATGTGGCACTCTTTAAGGAGTCTCCTTTCTGCATGGCGGCGGCAACCTTCGAGAACTGCTGGCCATACGCGAGAGGAATGGAGGTCTTTGACGTAAATTTCACAGAGCCGACGGAAAGCTTCAGCGACGCTTTCAGCTTCGCAGTCTTGCGTGTCTTTACATCCCCGCACTTGGAGCAGACTGCCTTCTCCTCTCCTTCCTGGAACACGGTCGCTTCTTTAACAGTCTCCCAGGAGCCATAGGAGTGGCTGCAGGCCTGCGCGGGCGGATTGGGATTTTCTCCGGTTCCGGGGGTG
>DEPS01000153.1:0-137 GCA_002358875.1 Lachnospiraceae bacterium UBA3386
TAATTAAGGCGGGAGCTCTGTCTGCCGTCATGATCGTTTCCCTGGCAGCCTGCGGAAACGGGGCAGGAACCGGGACCGGAAATGATGCCGCGGCGAATGAAAACGCAGCCGGGGGAACAACTGTCACACAGGAAGCG
>DEPS01000153.1:202-18055 GCA_002358875.1 Lachnospiraceae bacterium UBA3386
CCACCGATACCGTTTTGTCTGCCGCAACAGAGCAGGCGGCGGCCCTGGCAACTGAAGCTGCTGCGGAATCTGCCACTGAGTCAGCCGCGGAGGCGGCCACCGGGACGGCTGAACCTCAAAACAACGTCGTTTTTGAGAACGGCGGGCTTCAGCTCCTGGTCCCGGAGGAGTATGTTGAAGAGCTGCTGATCGAAACACCTCAGGACGATGCGGAAGGCATTCTGTTCAAGGTCGCGGAAAAGGCTTCCGTCGATGCTGCAAAAGAGCTTCACGGGGACGAGGCGGATACATTCGACATGGGATGGCTTTTCTCCATCGGAAAGGTCACAGAGGATGAGATGCACAAAAAGCTCTGTGAAGACATGTCCGGTATGGAAGCGGTTGCCAAGGATGTGGATGGAAATTTCTATCTCTACTACCATCCCACGGATGTCCGTTTTGAACGTGTGACCAGTGAAGAGTTTGATGAGGGTATGGAACGCTGGAATGTCCTCAATGATTGGGCAAATACGGTTTTCGAATCCTTCGCAAAGGATAACGCTGACATCCTTTCTCCTGTAAGATACGGCAACAGCGACGTTCAGATCTATCTGGCCCGTATAGCATATATGCCTGATGTCAATTATACGGTCAGCACGTTGGAGTACGCCCAGAACGGCGCTCTTTCTCCGGCCGGTGTGGATGCTGCTCCTTATGTCGAAAGCCTGCTCACAGATGCGGACATTGACTATTCCGATGATGAAGCACCCGACGGAGAGTATATCGTCCTCAATTTCCCGGATGAAAACGTTCGTTTTGATTTCTTCTATCTGGAAGAAGGCCAGAACTATATCCGCAGAGTCTATACGGATGAGGAGGGCGAGAATTCAACTCTTTACAAGGCGACCTTTAAAGACGAGACTGTGACTGCAAACGGGATCATGGATAAATTTGTCAAGGCACTGGCAGAGGCGAACGGCTTTGCCCAGTAATACATCTGATTTATAACCAAAAATTAGACTCTTATTTTCTGACTGTTCAGGGGACGGATCGGTTTTTTCGCTTTGTGAAGAGAACAACTGATTCGTCCCCGGTTTTTAACATTGGCACTGGTCAGGACAGGTGTTGGCCGCTGACCATGCATGGGGGATTCAAATGCAGGGAAAAGCAGACAGGGGCAGGCTCTGGTTTCCGTCGAACAGAAGCCTGATCCGCTTTTTACTAAAGGGAAGCCTTCAATATTTTACCGCGGGGGCGGTCTGTGCCTGTCTTGTGGCGCTGTTTGACCTGGTCATTCCCAGGCTGATCCAGTATACGGTTGATGCTGTGATCGGAAATGACCTTTCGTCCGTCCCGGTATGGGCTGCAGGTGTGATCCTGCGCTCCGGCGGGGCGGATTATCTGCGCACCCACCTGTGGGCACCTGCGCTGGCTGTGGCGGCCTGTGCGGCAGCCGGGGCATTGTTCCGCTACGGTTTTAAGGCGGGAAATGAGAGGGGGGCGGAGGTCTTCGTTGAGAGGACGCGCAATGAGCTGTTTTCCAGGATCCTTTCCCTGCCTTATTCCTGGAACAGTGAAAACAGCACCGGGGATATTATTCAGCGCTGTACATCGGATGTCGAGACAGTCAAGATCTTTGTGTCAGAGCAGCTGACCTCGCTTCTGAGGGTCTTTATCCTGGTCTTTATGTCGCTGTATTTTATGGCTTCTATCCAGTGGAAGCTGACACTTGCCGCCGCTGTGTTTATTCTTATCATGATCGCAAGTTCCCTTGTTTTTTACGGGCTCATCGGGGATGAGTTTGAGAAGGTGGACAGTGAGGAGGGGCGGCTTTCGGCGATCGTGCAGGAAAATCTGACGGGAGTGCGTGTGGTGAGGACATTCGGGCGCGAACAGTTTGAAAAAGAGCGGTTTGAGGCTCAGAATGAATTTTTTACCGGCCACTGGATCCGTCTGATGAAGGTTCTGGCAGCTTTCTGGGTGTCCGGAAATGTGATCGCTACGGTGAGAAACATGACGATCGCTGTTTTTGGCACGATACTTTGCGTCCGGGGGCAGCTGACAGCGGGCGGCTTCATAGCATTTTTGTCATATAATGCCCTCATGTCGCTTCCGGTGCGCAGTATCGGGCGCGTGATAGCCGATATGTCAAAGGCAGGCGTTTCGATAGAACGCCTGCGGTACATCATGAATGCTGTTCCGGAAGAGGAAGACAGCGGGGGGCTGTCTGTTCTGACTCCTCCCATGGACAAAGATATTGTCTTCTCGGATGTCCGATTCCGCTACGGGGAAGATCAGCCGTGGATCCTCAAAGGGGTCTCCATGAAGATAAAGGCGGGTACGACGGCAGGGATCCTGGGGACGACGGGAGCGGGTAAATCGACGCTGATGCTGCTTCTGGACCGCCTGTACGACCTGAAGCCCGGCTGGGGAAGGATCACGGTCGGCGGCGTCGATCTTTGCAGGATCGACCGCGGCTGGCTGCGTAAGAATGTTGGAATGGTTCTTCAGGAGCCCTATCTTTTTTCGCGCACATTGAAGGAGAATATAGCCATTGCGGCTTCTGACACAGATCGGACAGATGAGAAGGCGGAACAGAGGGTGCACAGGGCGGTCCGGACAGCCGTCCTGGATGAGGCTGTCTCCCGTTTTGCGGACGGATATGAGACCTTTGTGGGAGAGCGGGGCGTGACGCTCTCAGGAGGGCAGAAGCAGCGTACTGCCATTGCTCAGATGCTTGTCCGCAATACGCCTGTCATGATCTTTGATGATTCACTCTCCTCTGTCGATGCGGAAACAGATGAAAAGATCCGGCGCGCACTGCGAAGAGAGATCACCGGGGCGACGGTCATTCTGATCGCTCACCGGATCACGACCCTGCGGGACGCGGATGAAATATTTGTTCTGGATGACGGGAGGATCGCTGAACACGGTTGTCATGAGGACCTTATCAGGAAAGATAGTATATACAGAAAAATATACGAGCTGCAGACAGGAGAAGAGTGACCGGGAATGTCAGATAAGAATAAACAGAGAAATGACATAAATACAGCGGGAAAAAAGAGCGCGCAGAAAGGGAAAGCAGGGGCGCGGTCTTTCGGAATCCCTCTGATTCTGCCTTTTCTTCTGCCCTATGTGCCGACAGTTGCTCTGATGGTTTTTCTGGGCATTCTTTCGAGTCTTGCTGATGCGGCCTATCCCCTGTTCAACAGCTGGGCCCTGGACCATTTTGTGGCGGAGAGGTCCCTGGAGGGGCTGGCGGTTTTCCTGTTCTTTTATATTCTGCTGATGATACTGCAGGAGCTGGATAATTATTTCTGCCTCTATCAGTGCGGGAGGGTGGAGGTCAGGATCGACCAGGATCTTCGAAACGCGGCCTTTTCCCATCTTCAGACGCTGTCTTTTTCATACTTCAATCAGAACAGTGTGGGATATATCCATGCCCGGGCGATGAGCGATACCGAGAGGATCGGTGAGCTTATGGCATGGCGTATGATGGACGTGGTCTGGAACGTGTCCTACATAATATTTGTTTCCTCGGTCATGCTGGCCGTAAATTTGCGCCTTGCGCTCTATGTTCTGGCAATGGCTCCCGCCGCGGCGGTACTGATCCTGTATTTCAGAAAAAAGATCGTGGAGGGAAACCGCAGGATAAGGGAGATCAATTCCAGGATCACGGGAAATTTCAATGAGGGAATTACCGGGATCAGAAGCATTAAAACGCTTGGGATCGAGAATGTAATCAGGCGTGACTTTGAGAAGGATACAAACGACATGAAAAGATCCGCGGTGCGGACAGCCCGCCACAGTGCCCTTTTGACTTCGATGATCACATTTTTGTCATCACTGTCTCTCGCGCTGGTCCTCTGGCGCGGTGGGGTGCTCACTATGGAGGGAGTGATAAAGGTCGGTACGCTTTCGGTCTTCATGTCCTATGCCGTGGGTATGCTCGAGCCGATCCAGCAGATCATCACTTCACTGTCTGCCCTGATCTCGATCCAGGTCAACATTGAGCGGTTCATGGGACTTCTTTCAGAGGAGCCCGAAGTGGCGGATACTCCTGAGGTGATCGAAAAATACGGGGATCATTTCCATCCGAAAAAGGAAAACTGGGAGCCTCTTTATGGAGATATTGAATTGAGGGATGTTTCATTCCGATACCCGGACGGGGATGAGATGGTGCTGGAGCATTTTGATCTGAAGGTGCCGCAGGGGACGAATATCGCGATCGTAGGTGAGACTGGTGCGGGAAAATCCACCCTGGTCAATCTTGTCTGCCGCTTTTATGAGCCGACGGACGGTCAGGTGCTGATCGATGGCAGGGACGCCCGCGAGAGGTCACAGCTGTGGCTTCACAGCAGTATAGGATATGTTCTGCAGACTCCCTATCTTTTTTCAGGGACAGTGCGGGACAATCTGAGATATGGAAGGCCGGATGCTTCAGATCAGGAAATCCGGGAGGCGCTTCGTCTGGCCTCGGCGGATTTTGTAGTGGACCACATGGAAAAAGGGCTTGACAGCCAGGTGGGAGAGGGAGGCGGCATGCTTTCCACCGGCCAGAAACAGCTTTTGTCAATTGCAAGAGCTATCCTCGCTGACCCTCGTATCCTGATTCTGGATGAAGCGACCTCCTCTGTGGACACTGTCACGGAGCGGGCGATCCAGGAAGCCACCTCTGCCCTGGTTCGCGGACGTACTTCTTTCATCATTGCCCACAGACTCTCCACGATTGTCGGTGCCGACGTCATCCTGGCCGTCAGGGATGGAAAAGTAGTTGAGAGGGGCACTCACACGGAGCTCATGAAGAAGAGAGGTTATTATTACAGGCTTTATCAGGCCATGCAGTGAGCGGGTGAAGGGTGAACAGTTACAAAAAACCACCGGCACGGGTAAAGTACCGCGCCGGTGGTTTTTTATTGTCAGAATTATTAATTGCTGATCAGTACCCTTTCCGGATATATTCAGGGATCAGCCGATGAATCTGCTGTTTACATAGCCGGAAAGACCGAGCCTGGGGGACCAGATCCAGGTATAGTAGGGATCATAGGAATTGCCCGTGTATACGGTGTCTCCCGTCACCTCGACACTGTCGTTGTTGTAGAGCTTTCCGAGCTCGTTGTCGGGATTATAAGCGGGTCTGGTACGGACAGCCAGATAGGTGCCGGACTTGATGCCCCTGACGGTCTTCCATTTTTTATTGCTGGAACTATGTTTGCCGCCTGCTACTTCCTCAAGTTCTTCAATATTAAGGTTCTTGGATTCTTCTGCCATTACGGATCTCCTTTCATGATTGCAAATTAAGAATTTTTATGGGTTTTTCGCTGTATATTTACCGCCCGCTTCCTGTAAGAAACCGGATGGGGTGGATCTGCTCTGTCACAACTGTGCCCTCGTAAATACCGTCAGGAAGAAAGATTTCCGCCCTGCCGACAGCCCTGCCGTATTCATCCGCTTCGACAGCAGCAATTTCGGCCTCGGTGGAAGAGATTCGAAGAGGCATTCCTGCTTCTATTTCTGATTCCTGTCCGACGGGGATAATGCGTGCAGTGTGATCCTGAACAATTACTTTTGCGTTTACAGTCGTCTCAAGTGTCCCTACTGCAGCCCAGGCCAGGATTCCGGCCATGAGCAGGATCACAGCGGTGAGCACTGCCCAGATTCCGGGATTCGTAACGCGAAGGTACGTTGTGAGCTGTTCCGGCGACGAGATCCTGTCCAGTGCATTTTTTCTGAATAATGATTTTTCCTGATCTCTTTCAGCCATATTCACCTGCCATTCTTTTTCAACCTCAACTATCATAACAGCCTAAGGTCGGTTGTGTCTATTAAAAAAAATTTAAATTTCAGTAACTATTCAGTATCTTTGTTAACACTGATGTCCGGGCGGTCCTGTGCAGATTCATCAAGACGCTGGCGTCTGACCAGCTCCGCAAAGAAGCCTCCCTTTTTGATCAGCTCTTCATATGTGCCGTCCTCAACGATCCTGCCTCCTTCCAGCATAAGAATACGGTCACAGTGCCGGATCGTGGACAGACGGTGGGCGATGACAATACGGGTGCAGCCCATGGAGTCCAGTGAATCGGAGACCTGGCGCTGGGTCTTGTTGTCCAGGGCAGAGGTGGCTTCATCGAAAATTAAAAGCTTTGGATTGGGAGCGATGGCCCGGGCGATCATGATGCGCTGGCGCTGGCCCCCTGAAATGCCGCCCTGTCCCTCAGAGACGACAGTGTGCATACCCATGGGCATTTCCCGGATGTCGTCTGCGATGCCGGCTTTTTCTGCGGCGTCCCAGGCGTCGTCCAGGGTGAGCTCCGGGGCGGAGATCACGATATTGGAGTAGATATCTCCCTGGAAGAGTCCGTCGTTCTGCATGACAGTACCGATTTTCCGGCGGAGGGTAGGCAGGTCCAGTCCCTGGATGTCTCTGCCGTCGTAGAAGACGGAGCCCTTTTCGGGTTTTTCAAAGCCCAGAAGGATCCGCATGAGAGTGGATTTGCCGCAGCCTGTTCTACCCACAATGGCAACATATTCTCCGGGATGAACCTTAAGGGACAGGTCTTTCAGGACATAGGGGGTATCCTTGCTGTATCGGAATGACACATGTCCAAGCTCCAGGCCTCCGGAGATGGAGGTGACAATCTCTTTTTTGAAGGCAGTTTCGGGTTCTGTCTTCAAAAACGGCTTCGCCATTTCAAGGACGGGCTGAAGCTGGGCGACTGAGAGGGCGATGCTGGACAGGGACATGAATGCGCCCATCAGCATCCCGTAGGCCGAAGTAAAGGCATAATACGATGCCGGGTCGACTTTGCTTTGTACTGAGAGATAATACAGGACGATGTTGGAAACCAGGCTGATCGCAGTGGTGATCACACTGTTGAGCTTCAAAAACAAAGGAGGATTGTATTCCATTTCCGCTTCTTTGGTGTAAAGATGCAGCCATTTGGCAAAGACACGCTTTTCTGCGCACGAAAGCTTTATCTTCTGAACACCGGTGATGAGCGAATAGGTCATTCCGGACTCCTTCGCATCCAGTTCCATCTTTTTTCGGGACAGGCGGATCTGGAGGAGAGAGGATACAGCGGAGAATCCTACTGTAATAAGGACGATGAGTATGGACGGAATCACCAGCGCAGGTGCGAAACGGAATATCTGTGTTATGAAAAGCAGGGATGACAGCGAACTGAGCCCCGTCGTCATCAGCATATTCAGCAGCATGGAGCAGAGGTTGTTCACGGCCATGGAGCGGCTTTTGAGTTCACCGGGGCTGTATTTGCGAAAAAAGCTTGCCGGCAGGGACAAAAGGCGCATCATCATGGAAGCCTGTACGCCCATGGTAGTCTTTGTCTCCAGTCTGAACGAGATGAGGCTGTTAACGCTGCCCAGCATCTGCGATGAAAGAGTTATACAAACCAGACAGACGGCGATACCGGCCAGTGCTTCCGAATTGCCGCTTTTCAGTACGGGGCCCGTCAGGGCCATGGTGATCCTGGGTATAAACAGGCCGACCAGAGAAACTGCAAAGGAAGAGGCGATGATCAGGATTATGTCGCTGAGCGTCACGCAGTTTTTCATATAGAGAAGCAGGTCGGGGATGTCGAGCTTCCTTAACGGAAGCGGCCGGTAAAAACATATGGCCTCTGTGTCGAAAAGCGCGGCTGTATCCTTCCCGATCCTTTTGCGCTGTCCGCTCTGCGGGTCGGTAAAGAAATAACCCCAGATTGTGTCAGGAAGCAGTGCTATGGGAAGGCCTTCGTCTTTGGTAAAAGCCAGGATTGGTCCGTAGGCGTCCCTGTACCATCCATCTGTGAGCTCTATTGTCCTTCGCATCATGCCATGGGGGCGCAGACAGTAATCCAGGGCATCTTCCGTATTTTTGAGGAAATCCGGAACATCTGACGTCTTTAAGTGGTAATATTTCAGGATCTCATCGATCGCGGTTTTTGTTATGATCCGGTCGTCGCCCATTCTTTTGGCAGAACTCCGGCCCATAATTACGCCGGCGACCCGTACGAAGGAGTCCTCCAGCAGCTCCTGATCGGCCTGCCGGCGCTCTTCTATCTGGGATTCAAACATGCCCATTCCTTCGTCTCTCCTCTTTCATAGTGGGTGTCATTCGCTGGAAACGAGGTCGGAATACGCCCCGTTCAGCCTGATAAGTTCTTCGTGTGTGCCCCGCTCCACGACCTTGCCGTGATCCAGGACGATGATTTCGTCGCAGTCCCGCACGGTGGAGAGCCGGTGGGCGATAACGACGCAGGTGATCCCCCTGTTCTTGATAGCCGTGACGACCTCATATTCCGTCTTCGCATCAAGTGCGGAGGTGGCCTCGTCCAGAATAATGATGATGGGATCCTGGGCGAGGACACGGGCAATTTCAAGCCGCTGACGCTGGCCGCCTGAAAGCTCACGGCCGTCACTGGACAGCATGTGCTGATAGCCGCCCGAAAGCTTCATGATGTCGTCATGGATCTGTGCGTCCCGCGCTGCCAGGATGATATCGAAGTCTTTGATGGAATTGTCCCACATCTTAATATTGTTGGCGACTGTGTCCTCAAATAGAATAATGTCCTGGTCAACGACAGCAAGGGAACCAGTAACGACATCCCTCGGATAGGCACTGCGGGGCTTTCCGTCAAAGAGAATCTCCCCTTCCCAGGGCTGGTACAGACCGGAGATAAGCTTTGAGATGGTGGATTTGCCGCAGCCGGAAGCACCGACCAGAGCAATACGGCTGCCGGTCTTCATTTTAAGGGAGAAATTCTCGATGAGAGGTTTGCCCAGCCTGGAATAGCCGAATGTGATATTTTTCAGCTCAAGGCAGCCGGAGAGTTTAGAGACCTCCGAATCAACATTATCAGCTTCTTTGGATCCTGAGGGCTTTGGTGTATACTCAGTGGCGTTTTCGTCATCGGGATACCCCATGACGTCCTCCACTCTCTCAATCTCGGTGCGCATTTCCTGAATGGTCTGTCCGGTGCTGACAAGTGTCATGGCCGGGGATATAAAGGAGCCTAAAAAACCCTGGAACATAAAAACAGAGCCAAGGGTGAATTTATTCTGCATGGTCAGCCAGATTCCGGTAACGAGTACAGCATAGTTCGCCAGCGTGCTGAGAAAGTTGGGAAGCATGCCTAAATACTGGTTTGTTTTTTCCACTTTGACATTCTGTGAATTAAGGGATGCCTGATAGCCCGCCCATTTCTGGAAAAAACCGTTCTCCGCGCCGCTGGCCTTGATGGTCTCGATCATGCTGATCCCCGTGACTGTGGTGGATTCCAGCATTCCCATGTCACGCAGCTGTACGCGGGTGATATTGGTGCGCTGGTTCGAGATCACGCGTGATATGAGGCCGTTTAACAGCAGAGTGACGATCCCGATCAGGGTCAGGAGCGGGCTCTGCTTCAGCATCAGGACCAGATAGAAGATCATCATCGCGGTATTTAAAAGAAGGGGCGCGAAAATAGTTACCAGCGTTTCGGAAATACTGGCGTTCATGTCTTTGCGGGACTGGATGTCGCCTGCCAGCCGCTGGGAAAAAAACTCCATCGGAAGATGCAGGACCTTCCACATATATGAAGTACTCCCGATCACCGCCATCTTGCCGTTTATCCTCAGGGAATAGACGGCATTTGCCCATTCCACCACGAGCTCGATCCCGGCCAGCAGGATCATGAGCAGTGTGAAGGGATAAAGCCAGTCAGGATTTTTTCCGGTCAGGAGCCGGTCCATGAAGATCTTGGAGGTGACCGCATCCACGATACCGAAGAGATAGGTGATCGCCGTAGTCATCATTACGAAGACTGTGGCCGCGCCTGCGCCGATGAGGCGCTTTTTTGCATAGTCCAGGGGGCTTTCCCTTTTTCCGTCAGGCACGAAATTTTCGGACGGAACGGGGATGATCGCGATGCCGGTAAAGGATTTGTCGAATTCTTCCCAGGTGATCTTTACCTCGCCCTGAGCGGGATCATTGAGGTATACCCATTTGCCCTTAAATCCGTCCAGCACGACGAAATGGTTCATGTTCCAGTGGATGATGCAGGGAAATTTTCCTTCCTTTTGAAGAGCTTCCGGGGTCGTCTTCAGAGCACTGACTTCAAAGCCGTAATTCTCAGCTGCCAGATAGATGTTTTTGGCATTTGAGCCGTCGCGGGAGACACCGCAGTCCGCCCTGACACGTTCCAGGGGCACCCACTTGCCGTAATAGGCCATGACCATGGCGAGTGCCGCTGCGCCGCATTCCAGCGCTTCGAGCTGCATGACCACGGGGACCTTTGCTACTCCTTTTGTAAGAGTCGGTCTGATCCGTTTCTTTTCTGTCATATTTTTATCACCTGTATCGTTCCAGAGCATTTTATGTTCCTTTTTTCGTGGTACCGCCCTGTGTCATTACTGCTTACTGTTCAATGCCTCACACAAATCTGTGTCCTATACACAGATTTGACGGCAGTACTTCGGAATGTAACATATTTTTACTCCTTTTACAAGAGAGAGAAGGACCTGCTTACTTGAAGAGAGAAGGACCTGCTTACTTGAAGAGCTGCTTTTTTTATAATATATTTATTATCAAAGATTCATTACGTACGAGATGAATCTTTGATAATAAATTTTAAACTTACATTTTTTTGAGGAAAGGAGGACGCAGCTTTGAGAAGGAAAATGACTGCCTTGATGCTTGTGCTGGTCATGTCTCTGGGCCTTGGCTCATGGACATCTTTTATTGCCGCTGCTGCCGAAACGGAAAAAACCGCTGATGAGGAGGAAAAGAGCGCAGACAGGCAGACCGGAGCGGCTGATGCCACGGCAGGTAATGAGGAAAAGGACGTTGACGAACAGGTCCGGGAGATTCTCTCACGCATGAGTGTTGAGCAGAAGCTCGCACAGATGATGATCGTCGCCTTCCGGTCCGGTTCGAAATCGGCGGCCGAATTGACAGCGCCCTACAAAGAGATCCTGAAAAAATATGATTTTGGCGGTGTCATCTTTTTTGGCGACAATATCGTGGACGCAGGACAGACTGTAACGATGATACGGGGCTGCCAGGAGGCTGCGGCAGGCTCGGAGCAGGAGATCCCCATGCTGATCTGTGTTGATCAGGAGGGCGGGATCGTAAACCGTGTATCCTTCGGGACCACTTCGTCGGGCAGCATGGCTCTGGCCGCCACGGGCGATGAGGCCCTGACAGAGGAAAGCGCGGATATGATGGGGCAGGAGATCAGGGCTCTTGGCTTTAACATGGATTTCGCCCCGGTCTCGGATGTAAACAGCAATCCCAATAATCCTGTTATCGGGGTGCGTTCCTTCTCCGATGATCCTCAGATTGCCGCCGGGCATGTAAAGGCTTTCATTCGCGGACTGGATAAAAACGGCGTCCTCGCGGCTCTCAAGCATTTCCCCGGGCATGGAAATGTGGGTGAGGACAGCCATACCCATCTGCCGTCCTCGGATCATTCGCTGGAGGAGCTCAGGGCATGCGACCTGATCCCCTTCCAGGCCGGGATCGATGCAGGAGCGGACATGATCATGTCGGCGCATATACAGCATCCCAAAATTGAGACCGGCAAGTATACTTCCAAACTGGACGGGAAGGATATCTTCCTGCCGGCCACCCTCTCCCGCACCATCATTACGGGGATTCTGCGTGAGGAAATGGGCTATGACGGCATCGTGATCACGGACGCAATGGATATGGGTGCCATTGCCTCCCATTTCGACAGGACTGATGCCGCCGTTCTGGCCATCAATGCCGACGTGGACATCCTTCTCTGCCCGGTAAATGTATATCAGGACGGGGAGGAGGATACTTTCCCCGATGTTGACAAGTATATGAAGGACCTGCTGGCCCGGGTCGAGGCTGGAGATATCAGTGAAGAGGAGCTGGACAATTCTGTATCCAGGATCCTTAAGCTGAAGATTAAAAAAGGCATCATGGAGAGCAAACCGTCGGAGTCTGTTGATGAACAGATTGAAAAGGCTAAGGCTGTGGTCGGCAGTCCCGAACACCACAAGAGAGAGTGGGAAATCATGCAGAAGGGGCTGACCCTGGTTAAAAACGAAGGCGGGATGCTGCCTCTGGACGGCAAAGACGGCAAACGGACCCTGATCCTGGTACCGAGCGATTACCGTATGCCCACTGTGGAATATGCCGTCGGCCGCCTGGAGAAAGAGGGGCTGGCGGACGCCTCCGCCATAGATATCCTTTGTTACAGTGAAATGCAGAAGGAGGACAAAAAGCTTCAGGAAGCTCTGAACAAAGCGGACCGGGTCCTTGTCCTGTCCCAGTCCTCCGAGAAAAACGACGTGGCTGACCTGGCTGTCGAACAGATCAGACAAAAAGAAGGCGGACGGGCTGCCCTGATCAGCCTTAACCTGCCCTATGACGCAGCCTTCTATGAGGACGAGGACGCTGTACTGTGTGCCTATAATCCTTATGGAGACGCCCACGACGAGGAAGGAAACGGTCCTTTCAACCTCAATGTTGCCGCAGCGCTCTGCACAGCCTTCGGACAGTCTGTTCCCCAGGGCAGGCTGCCGGTCAATCTGCCCAAAGCAAAGAAAAATGAGAGCGGAGAGCTGGTATTTTCGGATGAGATCCTGATTGAGAGGGGATTCGGCCTGCTGAACTGGGGAGTCCAGTGAGGGAACAGACCCATGCGGGGGGCATCCCGAAGTGTTGGATACTTTCATTCTTAAGGGAAAGGCTTTCACAAAAAAGGAAAAAAATAGTTCGTTTATGGAGGAGGCAAATATGGTTTTTAACTTGAAAAAGTGGAAAAAAATGAAAGGCCTGATTTTTGTGGCTTTGCTGGCGTTTGTGATCTCGGCCTGCGGCAGTACCGACGGGATGCCGGCCAAATCTGAAGAGGAGGCGGCAAAAGAGGAGACATCGATTTCTTTGGATTCGGCTTCTGCTGATTCTACTGGTAAAAAGACTTCCGAAGAGACTACTGAAGAGTCTGCTTCTGCTGTCGAAGAAGGCACACAGGCTGTCACAGGCGGGACAGCTTCCGCGGCACAAGAGTATGCAGAAGAAGACGGGCAGAATCCGATTATGAGCTTTATCGGCCCCTATGCCTGCGGGCGCGCAATCATGAAAGTAGAGGCCGACGGAATGGACGGGGCAAGGATCAGCGTGACCTGGGGTGCCAGCGCCTTTGAAAGCGGTGAGTGGAAGATGAGCGGCAAATTTGACGTGGATACCCTCACGGTGGAGTACGCAGACTGTGTGAAGAAGGACGTTGTTTACAAGGATGAAGGCGAGATCGAATCCGAGACTGTCGAATATGAAAATGGAACAGGCCGGATCACCTTCAGGGAGGGCGATCCTCTGGCTCTTGTCTGGGAGGACGATATGGAGCATATCGCGGACGATTCTGTCTTCGAGTGGAGCTTTGTCCCTGTAGGAGACGAGTCAGAGGATGATGGCTCCGGGATCGGCAAAACCTCAGGGGATGCAGGCGCTGTGGCTGAGGAGACAATAGATTATCTGACCCTGGTCAACAAGCTTAATCCCCTTCCCGAAGACTGGGAGGCAATGATCGAGACAGTCCATTTTACAAATACTGTCGGCGATGATGTGGAGGTGGAAAAGAAAGCCTATGACGCATGGCTGAGTCTGAAAGAGGATCTTGAGAAAGAGGGCATCACCACAGATCTCGATTCCGCCCGAAGAAGCGTTGCCGAGCAGCAGAGGATCATGGATGATTTTACCCAAAAATACGGTGCGGACTACGCGGCAAAGACTGTCGCAAAGCCCGGTTATTCTGAACACCACACAGGTCTTGCACTTGATCTTTATCTCATTATCGACGGAAAGGACATTGTCGAAAATGAGGATATGATTCAGTATCCTGAGATCTGGGAAAAGATCCATGAAAAACTCGCTGATCACGGATTTATCCTGCGCTATCTGAAGGGAAAAGAGCACATCACGGGCTATGGATATGAGCCCTGGCACATTCGATATATAAATAACGCGGAAATAGCGAAGGAAATCATGTCTTCCGGTCAGACTCTTGAAGGCTGGCTGGGCGCCGTCAATGAGACCGAGGTCGCTGTCGACTATGGAACGTCTGAAGTCTTTACACCCGAAGAGCTGGAAGAAGCGGCCGTTCAGATCAAGTGCAGCTTTGCCTCCTGGGAGGGCTGTGAGATGCACAGCCTGCGTTATGCGGGGGACGAAAATAACACGCAGGAAAATCTCGACTGGCTCAATTCCCTGGGTGAGGGGGGAAACTATGTGAAGGCAGCCGAATTTCTCTGTGATTTCCATTCCCCTGTGGAGCAGTACGGCGCCTGGGAAGCTGATACAGAGTATACGGACTATCAGTGGTGGCTTGGATTGACAGAAGACGGAAGCTGGGAGATCGTGACCTGGGGGTATTGACCTTTTGCTTCACCACTTCACCCGTATAAGTTTTAAGGTGTGCGGGTTTTAACCTGGTCAAGACTTTGGGAATATAACCTTTTTTGGCTGATTTACAGCGCTTTTTTGAAGGCTGCCTGGAATACCAGGCGGCCTTTTTCGTTTTCAAATACTTTTAGGGTGATGCGGTTTTTTTCGGCGATCGCCTGGGCGATGGAGAGTCCCAGGCCGTAGCTTTCCTGCTGAGCGCCGCGGCTGCGGGACGAGTCCGCACGGTAGAAGCGGTCAAACAGACGGTCCAATTCACCGGCAGGGACGGCATGGTCCCAGGCATTTTCCGTCTCAAAATAAATCCTTTTCTGGTCCTTTCGCAGGCGGACGGATATTTCTTCCTGAGGCAGGGCATATTTCACAGCGTTATCGCACAAGATGGTGATCATCTGCCGCAGTGCCGCCTCATCCCCTGTGAAGGAGAGTCCTTCCGCAATTTCCTGATGGAGGTATTTTCCTTTCGCGGCGGCCAGATCCGAAAAAGGAGTCACGCATTCCTCCACTGCGCCGCTCAGGTCAAAAACTCCTATGGCCGGAGTATATTGTCCCTCTTCCATCCTGGAGAGAGTGATCAGGTTTGCCACCAGCTTCTTAAGCTTTTTCACCTGCCGCTTTGTGCCTTCCACCCACTCGTTTTCCCCCAGATCCAGTGACAGGACGTCCATGTTGGTGCCGATCACGGCAAGTGGGGTCTTGAGTTCGTGCCCGGCATCGGTGATGAAGCGTTTTTGTTTTTCAAGACTTTCCTCCAGTGGGCGGGTACTCCTTCCGGACATATGACTGATAAAGACGAAGGCTCCCGCGAGGCCCAGAAGGGCGATGCCAAAGGATATGGCCCAAAGGGTCCTCTGAGCCCTGGCTTCTGTATAGCAGTCCAGGAAGATATAGAGACGCCCGTCATCCTGATCCAGGGAAAGAAAACGGAAATCATCCACATAGCCTTCTTTTTTTTGGCTCTTTTCGACCATTTCCAGCAGGCTTTCCAGCTCGATCCCGGAGAGAATATCGCGGTTGAAGCCTTTCGTTGTATAGTCTCCGTCGTCAGAAAGAAAAACGGAAAAAGCGCGGCCCTGATACTGTGCATATGCTCCGAGCCGCCCCTTGTGGTTTTTCCCTTTTTTGTTGTAGCCCTGCCCGTAGACACAGTTTTCATCACTGCCCTGGGAGTAGGAGCTGTTTTCCTCTGCGTCCTGCAAAAGGGAGCTGTCCGCATCTTTGCCCTGCAGGCCGGAGCTGTATCTGCCTCTGGATTTTCCGGAGGCATTATCGTGTTCATCTTCCTGCCAGACCGCGGCGACTTCGCTGATCGCCTCGCCAAGGCGCTGTTCAGTAAAGTATTTGTTGGCAAGATTTAAGGCGAGGATGAGCGTCATGGTCATGACAAAGGTGGCCGCCATCCCTGTAAGGACAAAGCGTCTTCGGATCTTTTTTATCATTGCAGCTCTCCGGGAAAATGTTGCCAGGAACCGTTTGAAGCGGTTTCTTCCAAAAACACAACATGCATTCAGGAATCGTTTGAATCGGTTTATTACAAAAATGGAAACCGGCATTCAGGAATGTAACCGGTATTCAGGAACCGTTTGATTCGGTCTCTTCCAGAACATAACCGGCATTTCGTATGGCGCGGATCTGCATGCGGGAACCGATCTTTTCCATCTGCCTGCGGAGATAGGAGATGTTCACCCAGACGACGTTGATTTCCGCTTCGGAATCCCAGCCCCAGATGTGGGTCATGAAATCATTGGCGGAAATGATTCTCCCGGCGTTGAGTATGAGCATTTCCATCACCTGAAAGCCTTTGTTGTTGAGGGGAGTGGACTTTTTGCCGCAAAACAGCCTGAAACCGACTCTGTCGAGCTTGAGATCCCCTGCCGAGACCAGATCGGGTGTGTAATTTACATTTCTGCGGAGCATGGCTCTGACCCTTGCGATCAGCTCTCCTCCGTCAAAGGGCTTGGGAAGATAATCGTCCGCCCCGGATTCCAGACCTTCGATCCGGTCCTCCACTTCGCCCATGGCGGTAAGAAGGAGGATGGGAATGTCTATTCCGTCCGCCCGAACCAGTTTTAAGACCTCAAGGCCGGAAAGCCCCGGCATCATGATATCCAGGACGGCGCCGTCATAGTCTCCGTTTTTGAGATAGATCAGAGCGTCCGTTCCGTTAAAAACCGTATCGACCGTGTAACCGCTGCGGGACAAAAGAGCCGCCGCCCCCTTTGACATATCCCGGTCATCCTCTGCAAGAAGTAGCTTCATAGTTCAAACCTCGCTGTACTGTTTTTAAGTCAAAAGTCTGCGGAATCCGCCCTTCATCATAAATTGCCATCTCTGGGTGTTCTTTTTTGGTGATCAGACCCGGTGAATAAGCATATTTACAGCAATTGTATCACATCCGCCGCGAAAATGGCGATCAGGATGAGATAGGCCCCAAGACGGAACCAGTCTATGTACTGGGGGATCTCCTTTTTGATCTTTCCGGAGAGGACGCCGGACAAAAGAGCGAGGATCAGAAGGGGAGACAGGGCGCTGGAGGCGGCAAAAACGCTTCCGGAGACCAGGGCGTTGGCAGGGGTGAGGGAGGCGGCGTATCCTGCCATCAGGATCAGAGGGGCGCAGGGGGTGAGGCCGTAGCCGGCTCCGGCGCCAAGGAGGGTGAGGCAGCTGATGCGGGATCTGTTATCCTCCTTTGAAAGACCTGCCTGGCCGCGGATCTTTTTAAGGACGCGGTAATGGCGCTCACAGCTTTTGGGGGAACTGCTGTGGGAGCAGCCGCCGCAATGGGACCGGCCGGAGCGGGCGCGCTTTTTTTCCAGAAACCACCGGATCGTGAGGAAAATCCCCATTCCGACCATGAGGAGATCGGCGGCGAGGGGCAGGGACCACCCGCCCGGGGAAAGGGATGCCTCGTCCAGGACGGCCCGGCGAAGAAGGGAGGATCCCAGGCAGACTCCCGCGACGGCAAGGATCTTGCCAAGATAGAAGATGAGAAAGCCCCGGAGCGAATCCTTTGTTCCTTTCGAGTGGGAAGTCAGATAGCCCGAAAGAAAAACGCCCATGCCGCTTCCGCAGGTGCTGCCGCAGCCAAGGCCCGCGCAGGCGCCAGTAAAAGCACCCTGTAAAATCAAAGAGAGTTCCATATTCTGTCTCCTTTTTTGTAAGCACTGTAAGTCTGTTCTTTACGCGGTTGCGCTGTGGTTTCTCTCGGCCGCGATCAGGGCCGCGCCGATCGCTCCGTTGAACTGGGGCCAGGACGCCACAAAGACATCCCTCATCAGTTCTTCTTCAAAGGCCCTGTGCAGGCCGATGTTGAGGGCGCCGCCGCCGGTCATCAGGACGTCCCCGCCCTTTTCCGAGCGTTTCATCATCTTGATGATGCGTTTGGCCATGGAAAGGTGCATGCCCGCCAGAATGTCTCTGCGGTCAAACCTGCGGGCCACCAGGGAGATGATCTCCGACTGGGC
>DEPS01000015.1 GCA_002358875.1 Lachnospiraceae bacterium UBA3386
GAAGAATCAGGAGGGAAGATCGTCAGCCTCCGCCGCAAGCTAATCGAGAGGGGGATATGGTGAGGCAATTTACAAGTTGCCACAGATCGGAGGTATAAATGGAGATTCAGTATTCAAAAGGATGGGAAGACATCCCCGAGGATGAACCCGATGAGGTTGATCGGCAGATGCTCAGCGAAATAGAAAAGAATCCGGAATGTCACGAGTTTGTGAGAGCGGAAGATATTGATTGGGAGAACTGATCTTGCAGTTCTTATACCTGGGGAAAAAGCCTCGCAGAACGCACCTTCGCTATTGGAGACCAACTTTCAAAGTTGGGGCTTTCTGCCCATTTTGTCGACTTCGGCAAATTGGTCCTACTTACATTCACTTACATGCAAACATAGTTCCGGCAAATTGCCGGCAAAACGTTAGAATTGCGTCGGCGCAACTTGCAACTTTACAACTTCGAAGCAACTTCGTAGCAACTTAGCAGCAACTTTCAAAGTTGAAGCTTTTGCTCATTCTCCAGCGTATAACGTGCGTTTTTCTTTAAAAGTGCGCGTTAAAATAAAAAAGTGCGCGTTTTTGTTTTAATTCGCGCTCAAAAGCAAAAAATACCAAAAGATATGGTCTTAGCATATTGCCGATATTTGTAAAAAATATTTAACTTTATTAAGCGATTTGTGCAATCCATCAATAGACATATCACTATAGGCCTGTTATATTTAAAGTAACAGAGCTGCCCGTAGTCCGAAAGGCATCGGGGGCCAGGCCGGGTGAAACATCCCGGCCTTTCTTTTTGGGAGGAACAATTCAGACGCGTTGGATTTGTCGTTGATCGGTTTTCCCATTCACTTCATGGCAATCCTTCGAAACAGCATATAAAAAACCGCCCGGCCTGCGGCAACAGGTCGAGCGGAAATATAGATACCAGCCTCAATGGACGCTGGACACCCAGCAAGTTCAGTATACTCCTTTGAGGCTTTGTTTTGTATACCTTAAAGGAGGTTTTTTTATGGCTACTGCAAAGAAGCTCCCTTCCGGCTCCTGGAGGTGCCGGGTGTTCTCCCACTGGGAGATGAAACCGGACGGATCGAAGAAGGCCGTCTATGAGTCCTTCACCTCGAAGGATCCGTCCCGCAGGGGGAAGAAGGAATGTGAGCGCATGGCCGCAGAATGGGCCATGTCGCGGCAGGACAGGGATATCCTGGAGCTGTCGGTGCGCGAAGTCATGACGGCCTACACGGACGCAAAGGAAAAGGTCCTGTCTCCCTCTACAGTCAATTCGTATCGGCAGATCCTGCGGACCGGCATAGATGAGATCGCGCTGCATTATGTCGGCGACCTCACGCCCGCCATTGTACAGGCGTGGATCAATAACCTTTACGGCAGGACGTCCGCCAAATACGTCCGGAATGCCAGCTCCCTGTTCAGTGCCGCACTCAAATTCTACAGCGGACCGTCTTTCAAGGTAACGCTTCCACAGCCCGAGGTCTTTACACCCCACGTCCCCGATGACGGTGAGGTCCAGACTCTGATCCGCTATATTACAGAGACCACGCGGGACGGCACGCGGCGGGACATGCGTCCCAGGAAGGAGCTTTACGCAGCTGTCCTGCTGTCCGCATTCGGATCGCTCAGGCGGGGCGAGATATGCGCCCTCATGCCTTCAGATTTTGATATGGACGCCCACACCGTGAGAGTCACGAAGGACATAGTAAAGGATTCTGACGGCTTCTGGATCACCAAGCCCATGCCCAAGACGGACTCTTCCAACCGGGTCGTTGACCTGCCTGCCTTCGTGTGCGAGGAGATCGCCGCCATGGAATCCTTCCAGAATGGCTTCGGATGTATCATCAAGGGCACGCCCGACCAGATCAGCAACCGTTTCCGGAGGGCGATCAGGTTCTCAGGCGTTACCCCCTTCCGCTTCCACGATCTCCGCCATTATTATGTCAGCATCGCCCATGCCCTGGGCATCCCGGACGCCTATGTAATGGAAATGGGTGGCTGGAAGACCGAAACGACGATGAAACGCGTCTACAGGGCGACACTGGCCGACCGCCGCAAGGCAGAGCGCGACCGGCTCACCGGCCACTTTGAGAAGATGCGCGAAGGCGGGGCGGTATGACCCCTCCCGGCTTTCGTGTCATATTTCGTGTCATAGTGTTTGAAAATATATCTTACATACAGCAAATATTATTAACTGTTTGTCAGTGATATTTACCAAAAAGACCCGCATGGACACCGGCATTCTTTGTGCAACCGGTATAAATGCGGGTCTTTTTTTCATGGAGACGACGGGATTCGAACCCGCGACCTCAGCGTTGCGAACGCTGCGCTCTCCCAACTGAGCTACGTCCCCATATAAGGTCCGGACCAGAAAAATCTGATCCGGACTGTCGTGTTGTTTTGTCCGACTTTTATATTATATCACTAAATTATAAAAAGGAAAGAGGGAAAACAATAATTTTTAAACTTTTTCTTATCTCTTGGTACGCAGGAAAGAAGGGATCTCAAGGTTCTTCTGACGTACCGCGCCGCTGTTCTGGCGGCTGTTATATCCGCTGCCCGAACTCTGGAGCTGACTGTTGAATCCCTGTCTGAGTGTGCTGCCATAAGGGCTGGCAGGCTGCTTGCCGAGCGTGCTCCCGAAAAGATTAGGGGATACGACGTCCTTGTTGCCGATGCCGGTCGCGATCACAGTGACGTCGCAGGCATCAGTATTGCTGTCGTCGTACATGGCGCCGAAGATGATATTGACATCTTCGCCTGCCTGCTCCTGCACATAGCTTGCCGCATCGGAGGCGTCAGCCAGGGAGATATCGCCGGAGATATTGATAATGACATCAGTTGCGCCGTTGACGGTAGTCTCAAGCAGAGGGCTCTCGACAGCCATGCGCACTGCATCGGTCGCCTTTGTCTCACCCTTGCCGTAGCCGATACCGATATGAGCGACACCCTTGTTGCGCATGACGGTCTGAACGTCCGCGAAATCAAGGTTGATGATGGCAGGAACATTGATCAGATCCGTGATTCCCTGAACCGCCTGCTGGAGCACTTCGTCGGCCTTTTTGAGAGCCTCGGGAAGAGTCGTTCTGCGGTCCATGATCTCAAGAAGCTTGTCATTGGGGATGACGATCAGCGTATCGACATTTTCCTTAATATTTTCAATACCGGCCTGGGCGCGCTGCATACGGCTTCTGGCTTCAAAACTGAAGGGCTTGGTCACGACGCCTACAGTGAGGATACCCTGTTCCTTGGCAAGCTTTGCGACTACGGGTGCCGCACCGGTTCCGGTTCCGCCGCCCATACCGCAGGTAACGAATACCATATCCGCCCCTTTGATCGCATTCGCGATCTCGTCAGCGCTCTCTTCGGCTGCCTTCATGCCGACCTCAGGATTTGCACCGGCCCCGAGACCCTTTGTGAGCTTCTCACCGATCTGAAGAAGCTTTGGAGCCCTGCACAGCTGCAGAGCCTGTACATCAGTATTGACACCGATAAATTCAACGCCGGTAATATCCACGTCGACCATTCGGTTCACAGCATTATTACCTGCTCCGCCAACACCGACTACAATTATCTTGCAAGCCACCTCTGTATCATTGGTTTTAATTTCAAGCACGTTGTCGCCCTCCTTCATGTTTATCTGCATACGTTTTTTACGTGTTTTTACATCATTTTCGATTGAACAACCTCATAATACCTTCTATGACCTGATTAATCAACAGAAAAATCACAGGAAAAATAACTGTCCGCGGAAATTTGACTATTACAGTCAAAAAGCGCAAAGTCTCCGCTTTGCGCTTTTTTCCGGATTTTTCTCCGCAATTGTACCATTCATGACCTATACTTTATCCGGTTTTAGAAATGTCCGGACAGCTTCTTTACCCGTCTATCAGCCCTCCGAAGGTGCTGCTTCAGGCATCAGGACTATATTCAAATTTGAATAATCATTCAGGCCGGTCATGTTAATGATGCCGCTTCTGCCCTTCAGATCCGGCAGAATCTGCTGGATTTTATACAGCTTTTCGTCGTAGCCGCTTCTGCCGAGCTGTACTTTGACATCTCCAAAGGTAACGGTCAGGCGGTTCTTCTCGTCCACGCTGATACGGTCCGCATCCTGGCGGATCCCGTACTTCTCCATTATCTTCATCAGCTCCAGAGAAATATCAAGCCCGTACTGGTTCTTCGCGAGAGCTCTGCTGCCTGTTTTTGAATGTGTGAGGACAACTCCCTGAATCTGCGTCGACTTTTCGACTTTCGTCTTTGATACTGTCTGGATCACACCTTCCTTTGAAACGTAAACATTCTTTCCTTTATAGAAAACGAATCCGTCCACCGGCTTCTCTTTTATGTTGACTCTTACGGTCGACGGGCTTGTGATGTCTACATCGATCCGGTCAATGAAAGGAATGTCCTTCACTGTCCGGTTGTGATATTTCAGAGCCATGATAAAAGTATTCCTGCCCAGATATCCACCGGTGATAAAGGACTCTATCTGATCCTGACTGTACATGTCGGTGCCGTATACAGTAGTCTTCTTCAGATTGAATGTCATGAGGACAAAAACAGCTGCAAGGACAAAGAGCACCGCAGCAGATGTCAGCAAAAACCGCAGGCTCATCTTTTTGAAGATCCTGCTGAAGATGCCGGCTTCATACTCCGGCACAGCCTTGAAGCGGATCCTCTTTCCCTTGACGATCTCCTGTCCGCCGCCCGCAATGATTCCCTTTACGATCTCCTGCCCGCCGCTGACCATTTTTATTTTTCCGAAATCTACGGCAGCAGCTGCCGCGGTCTCCCGGACAGTAGAATACATGTCTGAGTACCTGCTTCCGTACATTCCCCTGACACGTGTCTGTCTGATATTCTTTTTCCCGGAGGAAATTCCTGTCTTTTTCATCTTCTTTTTCTTTTACCTGTATCTCCGTATTTTTTATCTCATGAACCGTCTGTGCAGATTTTTACGTTTTTTCCTCCTGGCGTATGGCCGTCGTCCTTGCAACGCTCATGACCATTCCAATCTCGGCCAGAAGGAAAAACAGTGATGATCCTCCGTAACTGATAAAGGGCAGTGTCACGCCGGTATTGGGGACCGTATTGGTAACGACCGCAATATTTAAGAGAGCCTGAACCGCGACATGTGTGATCACGCCTGTAACGACCAGCGCTCCATACAGATCTACGGCGTTGCCCGCCACCAGAATGAATCTCCAGATCAGCAGGACGAACAGGACCATGATAGCCACCGCCCCGAAAATGCCGAGCTCTTCACAGATAATGGAGAAGATCATGTCGTTCTGTACCTCCGGGACGACGATTTTCTGCATGCTCTGCCCGAGCCCTTTTCCGAACAATCCGCCCGATCCGATCGCGTAAAGAGCCTGAAGCGTCTGGAATCCCGTATCTCCCGCATAGGACTGGGGATCAAGCCAGACAAGGACGCGCCCTCCTCGGAACCCCATCTCGCTCTGTCCTGCCATCCTGACGACATAGGCCACGACAGCGGCGCCGCCCGCCACTCCCATGACCGCCAGTACGATAAAACGCCTGTAGGAGGGACACGCGACAAAAAGCATGCCAAATGCGATCGCCAGGACTATCAGGGCGGAGCTCATGTTATTCGTGATCTTCAGGAGCATGACCGCAATGATCCCGGCAGGCACCATAGGGAGAAGGAATCCCCAGGCTTTCTGCAGGCGTCTTCGCCCGATCACCTCTATCAGAAAAGCCGTCAGTATGATCACGGCGATCTTTGCCACTTCCGACGGCTGTATATTGATTCCTCCGAATTTCAGCCATCTCTTAGCCCCGTTGACTTCCTCTCCGTATCTTGTGATCAGGACGATCAGTCCGATCGAAATAAGGAGAGCCGGAAAAGACAGGTATCTCCACACTCTGTATGGAATGAAGGCGATCAATGTCATCAGTCCAAGGCCCAGGATGGTAAACAGGAGCTGCTTCCTGAGAAAATAAGCGGAATCACCATAATCTGTCACACCCACATATGAGCTTGTCGAATATAAAAGGATCAGACCAAACGACAGAAGGAACAGCACTATAAAAACCAGTTCATAATCAAAGACGGCAGCTTTTCCTTCCTGAAGGCTATTATGGCCTGAAGGTTTGTTTTTTTTCTTTTTCATAAACTTTTACTAATAAAGATTTCTCTGCCGATGTGGATCAGAAAACCATTTTTCTCCGGTCAGACGCTGTCAGGCAGTCCAAGGACGTATTCGCGGAATATATCCCCTCTCACCTCGTAATTGGGGAACATCCCCCAGCTGGCGCAGGCGGGAGAAAGAAGGACTGCATCCCCCTCCGAGGCAAGCTCGGTACAGCGCCTGAGGCATTCGTCGAAGGTTTCACAGAATTCGTAACTGGTAAAACCGTGTTTTTCTGCGCACGCGGCTATATCTTCCCTGGTCTGCCCGATAAGGACGAGCTTTTTCACTTTGTTGTCAAAAGCCTCGATCCACTCGTCGTAGCTGTTTTTCTTGTCGTATCCTCCTCCGATCAGGATCGTAGGGGCGGACATGGCCCGGATCCCCTGGATGGCTGCGTCCGGATTGGTGGCCTTGGAGTCGTTGTAGTATCTGACCCCCTTCTTCTTTGCTATAAATTCGATCCGGTGCGGAACAGGAGGAAAATCCTTTACGACGGAAATGATCAGATCCTCGGGCACACCTGCCGCTGCAGTAATGGCCATGGCCGCCATGATATTTTCGGCATTGCAGGTCCCGACCAGACGGGTCTGAGAGAAGTCCAGCAGGATCCTGGGCTCACCGCCCTTTCCGTCCGCACGGCAGATCATATCTCCGTCAAGGAAAAAGCCTTCCTTAAGCTTTCTCTTTGAGGAAAACCAGACGACATGTGCCGGGCACAGATGCTCCCCGTATGGACGAAGGCAGGGGTCCTCATAGTTAAGGACGCATACTTCTTCCGGTGTCTGGTTTTTCGCGATCTTTTCCTTTATGGCGGCATAATTTTCCATGGTATAATGCCTGTTCAGATGATCCGGAGTGATATTCAGGATCGCGCTGACTGCCGGATGGAAGGTATGTGCCGCCTCAAGCTGGAAGGAGCTGATCTCCCCCACTGTCACGGAATCCGGGGATGTATTCAGGGCCGCCTGAGCGTATGAAAAACCAATATTTCCGACTACAAAGGATCTGCTGAAGGGTCTTCCGGAAGTTGAAGCTCCTTTTTCCGCCGCAGCCTTCATGATCTCGCCGACAAGCGTCGTCGTAGTCGTCTTTCCGTTCGTTCCTGTGATGGCAAGGATCGTCCCCTTGTCGAAAAGGCTGCCCAGCTCAATCTCGGACAGTACAGGAACATCCGCCTCCTGCAGCTTTACGATAACAGGGGAATCAAGGGGAACCGCAGGGCTGGGGACTGCAAGGTCAAAGGAAGGTTCCGCTCCGCCCGGAAGCTCTCCGATTATTATTTCAATGTCATCCGCCTCTTTGCCGGCTGCAGCTGCGATCTTTTGCCGGATCTTTTCCTTATCCGCCCCTGGGTTCTGATCGAGGACGGTCACCCTTGCCCCCTCTTTGTGCAGAAGCCATGCCGCACCGATCCCGCTGAGTCCTGTTCCGATAACAAGTGCTTTCTTTTCGCGGAAATCAAATTTTCTCAAGTCAAAATATTTCATGATCTCGTCTCTGCTCCCGGATTTTCCTAATTACAGTTTGTTTTTGCTCCTTACAGGGCAAGCAGCGCTGCCGCTCCGCATACGGCCGTCACGATCGTAAAGACCGCCACGACACGCACCTCGGACCATCCCCCGAGCTCAAAATGATGATGGATCGGGGCCATGCGGAAAAAGCGTTTTCCACCGGTCCTTCTGAACCAGGCTACCTGAATGATCACGGACACCACCTCGGCCAGATAGATCAGCCCGACGATGGGGATAAACAGAGGGAGCTGGAGCATGTAGGCCATGCCCGTGACAAAGCCCCCCAGAGCCAGGGAGCCCGTGTCCCCCATAAAGACCTTCGCCGGATAAGCGTTATAGAGCAAAAACCCCATGAGCGCTCCGATCATAGCAGATCCCGCCATAATGATGCCGGATGCCGCAGCTGCAGCTGCGATGACGAAAAAGACCGCCACGGCAATTGTGACGCAGCTGGCGAGTCCGTCCACACCGTCGGTGAAATTAGTGCCGTTTACTGTGGCGACCGCCACAAAGACCAGGGCCGGAATGCTTAAAATACCCAGGTCCAGCATCTTTCCCGTCATAAAGGGGATCTTCATCGTAAGAGGCACATAATGGATTTTCTGTACATACCAGGCAAAACAGAGTGATACGATGATCTGCATGATCATTTTCTGTTTAGGAAAAAGACCGTCCGACCTCTTTTTCACGACCTTGATGTAATCATCGATAAATCCGATCATCCCGAAACCGATCGTCAGGATCAGGACAGGGATCGTCTGGGGACGCCCCTTAAAAGGAAGAAGACATCCTGCGGCAAGCCCGATCAGGATCATCAGTCCGCCCATGTTAGGCGTTCCGCTCTTTTTCAGATGACTCTGGGGGCCGTCACCGCGCTCAGTCTGTCCCGCCTTGAGTCTCCTCAGAAAGGGGATCAGTTTTTTCCCTGACAATGCACTGACCGCAAAGGCAGTCAGAAACGGCACGACCGCCGCCATAAAATCAACATCCACATGCATATTTCATACCTCTAAGGCTGCCCGTCCTCACCCTCCTTCGGGTAGATATTCGTATCATACAGCCCCTTTTGTTTGAGCTCCTCCTGTTCCATCCAGGAAAGAGACTCTGTCATATAGATATTCATATAGGGAAGGACCTCTGAGAGAATATCCTTTGCTACCTCGCAGGCCCGGACCGCCTCATCCTGCCGCTTGTTGTTGATCCTGTCCAGGACCACGTAGATGACGATCTGAGGATCGTCAGCGGGCGCAAAGCCCAAAAAGGAGACAACCCACTCGCCGTTTCCCCTGGGAAGAGTCTCGGCAGTTCCCGTTTTTCCGCCGATGCGATATCCGGCGGGACGGGCCAGAGCCCCTGTAGCGTGATCTCCTTCGACCGCCTGGATGCAGGCCTTCCGGATAAACTCGCTCGTCTCCTCCGAGACAGTTTTTTTTAGGATCCTTGGCTCGTTGGACTTCACTACAGAGCCCCCGGCGCTGGTGATCTTGTCCACGATATGGGGCTGATAGTAGTTGCCGCCATTGACCAGGGAACAGAAACCGGCTGCCATCTGGATCATGGTCACTTCAAAGTTCTGACCGAAGGAATTGGTCGCAAGATCGATGTCTGTCATGTCGTTGACATCATACAGAGATTCGGCCGTCCTCGCTTCCCTTGCCAGATCGATGTTTGTCTTCAATCCGAAATTATAGACATTCTGAAATTTACAGAAGATCTCCGGGCCGATCTTTGCCGCCTCCTGCATGAGCGCGACGTTGCAGGAGCGCTCGATCGCCTCCGCGATATTAATGACACCGTCCCCTTCCAGGTGGGCGCAGGGAACCCAGGTCCCGTTTATATTGAGCTGGCCCTTACATTCATATTCATCCTTTTGGCTGATCTTTCCGGTATCCAGTCCCATGGCTGTCGTAAAGGGCTTTGCCGTGGAACCGGGCTCATAGTGAGTGCTGATGCAGAAATTATTCCACAGTGTAATCATGTATTTCGACTTTTCTTCATCAGTCAGGTTATCCGCTTCAGCCTGGGTAAGATAGCCCTTTGTCACAACTCCCTTTTCGTTGAGTTTTGGCATCCCGACCAGTGCCGCGGTATTAAAGGGGTCATTCAGATCAAATCCGGGTTCGCTCGCCATGGCGAGAATGCCCCCCGTATGCAGATCCATAACGATGCAGCCTGCATTGTTGAAACCGTTTCCCTTGTGCTTTTTGTTTTTATACTTCTCATTAAATGCCTTGAGGTGCTTTTCACAGATACTCTGTATATTCGCATCCATCGTCAGGACCAGGTTGTTGCCGTCCACGGGCTGGATCGTGGTCTGCTCCAGCTTAAGAGATTCATCGAGATAGCCGTATGTCCTTCCCTGAACCCCGTTCAGAGTATCGTTATAATACTCCTCCAGACCGAAGGCACCCTTATTTCCTGATCCGGAAAAGCCTATGACATCCGCAGCAAGTGTATTGCAGGGATAGGTACGAATATAATTATCCTCGAACCAGATCCCTTTAATATTGCTGTAGACAAGCTGTACAGCCTTCTTGGCCTCGTCAGGATCTTTTCCCTCTTTCTTCGCTTTTTCGACAGCTTTCTCCAGTAAGTCTGTTTCTGACGCGATGCCTTCTTTTACTTCCTTCTCAAACTGACGCTTTTCCTGATAAGGCAGGTTCTTGCGCGCTATATAGTACTGTTCCTGCGGATTTTCCGTCACATAACGCCTGATCTTCTCCTTATCGACTCCCAGACGCTCTGCGGCATCAAGAGAAGGCTCCAAATATTCGGGTTCTCCGCTCATCTGCTTGGCGTCAATGATCACGTTGTAGACCAGCTGGCTGTCCGCCAGGACAGTACCCTTGCTGTCCGTTATGATCCCCCGTTTATAGGGGATCGTTTTATTGTCATAAGCCTGCTGGGAAAGCACCTGCATCGTGTAAGTGCGCCCGTTATCCCGCTGGATGAGGAACAGTCTCAGTGCCAGCACGAGAAACGCCGCTGCCACGATGACAAACAGTGCGATCAGGCGCTTCTGCATGCTGATCGTAAAGCGCTTCGGGCCCCTCTTTTTCTTTTTTCCGGCAGAAGGCACCGTTTTTCCGGCTGAGCGCGCCCTCTCC
>DEPS01000100.1 GCA_002358875.1 Lachnospiraceae bacterium UBA3386
CAGAAAGAACCCCGGGGATTATTTAGGAATAACCCCCGGGGTTCTCATGCTTTTTTTTAAATGCGTATGTCCTGTCCGCGCGCATTCCCCTCGAATACGCTGCACCGTTAACAGCCTGTTGCAATTACTCCCTGCCGAAGGCGTGATCAGCTGCCGCCCGACTGCGGGCTCATGACCGGGCGGCCGGCTTTCCGCCTGCCCTCTCCCCGATTTTCCGGACAAGCCACTCGTGGAGCCCCAGCGAAATATAGGCCGCTCCGGCAAAGAGCACGAGCTGGGGGAGGATAAAGCAGGCAAGAAGGGCAAGGACGACGCCCAGCCATTTCGTCCCGGACCCGAAAGCCCTGAAGAAAAGCAGGACGGCGATATAACCAAAGGCCAGAAGGTACATATAGCCGAACAGGCCGCCCGACTGCAGCGCGACCCGTATTAATTCCGCCCTCCCTGTGGTCTGGGGCATGGCGACAGCGCTCCCGTAACCCATGAACAGGATCAATGCCAGGATCCCGCTCCATCTGGGCGGATAATAGGAAACGATCGGTGCGGGCTTTTTGATGGGGAAGCGCAGCCTTCTGAGGATGATGACGCTGAGCTGACAGACAACGAATCCCTGCACGGCCCCCATAAAGATCATGGAAACAATGAGCAGGCGCATCAGCGCGTCCGGCTGCAGGATGAGGTCAAACGCCTTCTGCTGGGCCTCGGTGAGCTGACCTCCCATCGAAGCAGCTCTCGAGATCGCCTCCTTCATCCCCGTCTGCATGGCCGCTATATCCTCCTGCAGATTCATGCCAAAAAGCGAGGCCAGGACGACGCTGCTTAAAAGGTTTGACAACGCGCTCAGTCCCATGATCAGCAGCATCGTCTTTGTCATATCCCTTTTCGCGTGAATGCAGCTCCCGTAGATCATTCCTATAAAGGACTGCGTCACTGCGTAGAAGGCGGAGGAAAAGATACCGCAGAATATCGATATCAGCACCGTGCAGACAAAGACGGGCAGGCTGTCCTTTAAGCCGTACCGCGCCGAAAACGCGACCATCGGTATGGGAAAGAGGAAAATAAATGTCTCCTCAAGCATTGCGCCCGTCTGACGGTTCAGAACCAGAAGGACCCCGAACACCGCGACCAGAAGGGCGCCGAAAGTCAGTTTCTGTGTGTTTTCATTCATTTTCTTGTCTCCTGAATCTCACATTCTTAGGAACTGTACCGAACATATCCTTACTTACACACATCCACCCAGCCGCTGGCGCCGGCAGCCGCCTCCAGCTCCGAAAGGGACAGGCGCACGGCGCTGTGGTCGTCTCCCGCCGCCGGATAGACGACCTCGTACTTTTTCAGGCTCTCATCCATATAAACCGGGACCCCCTCATTGACTCCAAAAGGGCACACGCCCCCGGGTTTATGGCCGATGAGAGGTTCCACCTCCTCCGGGCGGAGCATCTTCGCCTTGGTATGAAAGGTATCCTTATACTTGCGGTTGTCGACCCTGGCCGTCCCCTCCGCAATGACCAGGACGGGGCCCTCTTTGGTCATGAAGGACAGAGTCTTGGCGATCTCCCCGGGAGTCACTCCGATTGCTGCCGCCGCGAGCTCCACCGTGGCACTCGAAGCCTCCGGGCGCAGGATCCTGCCCTCCATTCCTCTGTTCTTAAGATATTCATATGCTTTTTCGAAAGACATTTTCCTCTCCTCTCATATTCTGTCAGTCCCGTGTTTTAAAGGGACATACCTGATTGTATAGAATGATCCGGTAAAAAACCAGACTTATCTTTTCAGAATCCCGCGCTTTCCCTGCTCTTTGCCTCGTCACGCTAATAATTAGCGCACAAACTGGTTATTTTGAGGCACATACGTGCATGGAAACAGGAAAAATCCAGTAGTATGATACATTTAAGATACTATTTTTTCGGGAGGAACATGGCATGGAAAGTGGTACCCGTGAACAGATCAGGATACTGAACGAAAAAGGAATTGTAGAAAAAAAGGGAGCAGGATTCCATACGCCGCTGGAGTTTGCCTCGGAACACCTTTTTTATGTAGTCTGGAGCAGCCATTATGTCTGCAACAGACTTTATTCAGTACAGCGGGATTATCTGAATTATTACTCTCTGATTTATGTTCTCGGCGGAAAAATGGAGATAGAATATGAAGGGGAAAAATTTGTCGTAGGGGAAAATGAGGCGGTCCTGCTGGATTTCAGAAAGCCCCACGCATACCGCGCGGTCAGCGACCGCCTTGATAAGTGGGAGATGGTGTTCAAGGGAAATGCCATCGATGCCTATTACGACCTGATCACCGCCACATGGGGACGCATATTCAAGGTCGCCGGAAGACTCAGAGAGCGCATCTGCGTGCTCATGGAAACGCTCGACAGCCCCAGGCCGGGAGACCATACCGTTTCCATGCTGATCCATGCCATCCTGTGCGGGATCGTGGAGCAGAACACGGTGAAGCTGTCGCCTGCCGTCGAAAAGGCTCTCAACTATATTTACAGCAATTACGAAAAGCCGCTGCAGGTCGGCGGGATAGCGAACCATGTTTCCCTCAGCAGATATTATTTTTCAAGAATATTTAAAAAGGAGACCGGAAGATCGCCCAACGAGTGCCTGGCGGAAGTCCGGATCAACGCCGCAAAGAAACTGCTTTCCGAAAAAGATTTTCCCATTTCCGAGATCGCCGAAAAATGCGGTTTCACCAATACATCCCACTTTTCCCGTTTTTTCCGGGAAAAAACAGGCCAGTCGCCCGCGTCCTTCAGAAAGGCATTCAGGGAACTGTAACTGTGCCTGAACCTACGGAATATAGGCGATGGCTGTCCGCCTGAAGGCGTTGCAGATCCTGTGTCCCGCTGAGAAAACAAGGCCAAGGGCATAAGCGGAAACGGCAGCGGATGTATTGCCGAAAAAAACTCCGCCTGTCAGGATCGAGGCAGCCGTGGCAAGAAGAACTGTTCCGCTCACCGCTCTTCTCTTCCACTGAGGCGCTTTAAGCTTCCTTGCTTCAGAAGAACGCAGAAGATCGATCAGTCCCGCAAAGGCGATGACGACAGATACATAAATGACGGGGATCTTTCCGGGATTGTCCGAAACAGCCGTGCTCAGGATTCCTGCGTCCAGATAAAAAAGGCCATAATATAAGAGCAGCTTCCCGCCAACCATGTGGCGCGCCATGCTTAAGTAAAAAAGAAGTGTCCGTACCCCCTTAAAAATCAGGCTGATGCCCATAAAAAACAGCACGATATGAATCCCGTACTCCGAAAAGGCAAGAGGCAGGGCAGCCAGAAAAAGCAATCCAATCCCCTCAATGATATTCAGGATACGTCTTCGCCTTGTCATCCTTTTTCTCCCCTGATACTTATTTCGATAAGCTTTTTGAAATCGCTGATGCCGCTGAACCCCTTTTTGCTCACATCGACGGAAAAACCCGCGAGCAGATTCCCGGATGTGAAGATCTTGTTTGTCACCATGCTCTTCTGCGAAAGAGCCGCAATAATAAAACGTCCCAGAAAAGTCTCATCCCTTTCATCCTGATCCGCTTTCATATATTCCCACTGGTACTCCTCGATGTCAAAATCCGGAATCTCTTCCCCGGAAAGCGTCCTCCCGAACTCCTTCCAGTCCCCGCAGGCGTCGGTCTGCCTCCTGTTCAGGATCCTTTCGATCTCTTCCTTATATGGCATGACCGTCTCGTACGCATAGCGGTTCCTCTCAAACCGGCCGCCCTCTTCACGAAGGGACTGCATGGCATAGACCATCTGGCAGAAGGCCTTCCAGTAATCCTTTGGATTGTCCTTTATGATCTCGCGGTAGTCTCCCCAGGCCGGAAGATAGCGATAACGCGCGTAGCTGTAATCCGGCAGATGCCCCGCCCTGCCGTGCCCCAGGTTCATGATCGAATCTTCGCTTACCTGATAAATACTGTTTGTATAAATTCCCTTTTCAGGATCATCCTTCGACGAGGGATTATGAATGAACCTCACTTCCCTCGTCGTCTCCCCTTCTTCTCCCGGCACGATCTCGTAAAAACTGTAATTGATATTGTTGATCACGAGCGACGGAGTCCCCGCAAAATAGCTGTGGGCCCATGTGTCCGCCAGGACATGCATTGCGACGCCTGCCGCCTCCGGTCCTTTGCCCCTCGCCAGCTCCACAGTTTCCCCCACCAGTTCTCCGTTCGGTCTGCATATGAGCCGGTATTTGCTGCGGTATGCCCTGCCCCCCTTTCGGGGTGAAGCATAAAGATTCCCCGGAAGGAAATGAAAAGAAGCCCATATCCGGGTAATGTCCTGCAGGCCCACCAGGTCTGTGGGTGCATCCACAAGCTCCAGCTGCGTCTGTGCCGTCGCCGCGGAGAGCGGCCCTCCTATCTTCGCAAGAAGCGTCCTGGAGCAGCAGTCCACAAACTGCGCGCTGTAAGCGATTCTGAGACTGTCCTTACGGGAAAAGCCCGCGAGGAAAGCTGCGCAGTAAGTCGCGTAATAATGGAAGTCAAGCTGCATGCCCGTCCCTCCTGTCTTTCTCCCTCATTCCTTTTTCCTGCAGCCTTCTCTGCCGCCTCTTGTATCTTTTGACCTTAATCGCGGCAGCAGCCATCTCGATCAGCATGACCAGCGAAGTAAGCTCAATGAAAAGTGAGATAATGGAAACATCCTTCAGAAGAATATCCTCTCCGGCGGCCCCCGCATTCTTTCCCATCAGAAGCAGCAGATCCCCCCAGAAGGAGGACACACCGATCAAAATCATCACTGCAGTCAGCACAAGATAAACACTCCCTGTTTTTTTTCCCTTCCCCTCCGCAATGGCAGAACGCCCGATGATGATCCTTGACACAAGCCCGAAAGCATAAAATACCATTGCCATTGAAAAAAATATCAAAAACAGCGCAGTGTCACTGAAAACCGGGCCGTCGGTGACCGTCTCAATATTGCTCTTCATATAATCCAGCAGTTTTGCTCTGTTGGCGATCATCGTCAGCATGACTTTTATGACCTCCCAGCTTCCAAAAAGAATCACCCCGGTACCGACATTGACCAGAGTATCCTGGGCTCTCCTGATATTGATCTGATCCTCTGTATTATTAATCATATAAAAACCACTTTGCTTTCCACGCAGTCTGCAGGGCATAACCCCGGGTCAAAATGTTCCCGCACCTTTTTTTATTTTATCAGTGCGCGGGGCAGGCCGCAATGCTCCATCTGCTCCTTCGCAGACTTGTTTCACGAGGACCATGGGCAGGCGGGCTCCCGTGAAACAAGCTTACGAAGAGCTTCGTTTATGCTTTTCATTCCATCGGCCTCATGCTATGATTTTCTTAGCATTTCCTACGGAACAGGCCCCCTTACCCGTCAGCCTGTGTCCGGAAACAGGAATTTCGACCTGTCCGGCTGCATCCCGCATTTATGCAGGCGCGCCAATGCGCTCCAACCGTACAGTCAAAAGAATTTTCGGGAGAGGAGATTTAAGCATGAAGAAAAAATGGTGGCATGACAAGGTTGCCTATCAGATTTATCCCAAGAGCTTTTTCGATTCGAACGGGGACGGGATTGGAGATCTTCCCGGCATCATCGAAAAGCTTGACTATCTGAAGGATTTAGGGGCTGACATCCTCTGGCTCTCACCCATCTACTGCTCCCCCCTCGCGGATCAGGGATACGACATTTCCGACTACTATAATATTGATCCCCGCTTCGGCACCATGGACGACATGGACCGCCTGCTCGCAGAAGCGAAAAAGCGGGATATGCATATCGTGATGGACCTCGTCGTAAACCACTGCTCAGACGAGCACGAGTGGTTTAAAAAAGCCTGCGCCGATCCGGAAGGGGAGTACGGGCAGTATTTTTATCTGAAAAAACCAGAGAAAGCAGGGGCATCAGGCCTTGCGGCTGCTTCGGGAGCAGATCTCTGCAAGGGCTTCACTCAGGCGCAGAATCCGGACGCTCCGGATGCATCCGACAAAAAATGGGCCGCCCTGACCCCTGACGGCCGCGTCCTCCCCTGCAACTGGCGCTCCTATTTCGGCGGAAGGGTCTGGGAAAAGCTCCCCGGACACGAGGACTGGTACTATCTCCATGTCTTTCACAAGAAACAGCCCGACCTCAACTGGGAGAACCCCAGGGTCCGCGAAGAGATCTACAAGATGGTAAACTGGTGGCTGGACAAGGGGCTGTCGGGTTTTCGCATCGACGCCATCATGAATATCAAAAAAGCCCTTCCCTTCAAAAACTACGAGCCCGACCGCGCGGACGGCCTGTGCAGCATCAACCGCATGCTCCACGACGCCACCGGCATCGGCACATTTCTGGGAGAGCTGCGCGACCGCTGCTTCGCCCCCCACTCCGCCTTTACGGTCGGCGAGGTCTTTAACGAAAAAGAAGGGGAGCTCCCCCTTTTCATCGGGGAAAACGGCTATTTTTCCACCATGTTCGACTTTTCCGAGACCGTATGGGGAAGCTCCCCGGCGGGCTGGCACGACAATAAGGACATTACCCCCGACGCCTACAAGGAGTGTATCTTCTCCACCCAGAAAAAAGCCGGGGCCGTCGGCTTCCTCTCCAATATCATCGAAAACCATGACGAGCCCCGCGGCGTCAGCCGCTACATCCCCCGGGAGGAGACGGGAAATATCTCAGATACCGCCAAAAAAGCCCTGGCCACGGTCTATTTCTTTGTCCGCGGACTCCCCTGGATCTACCAGGGCCAGGAGATCGGCATGGAAAACGTCCCCCTGCAGAGCATTGACGAGGTCGACGACATAGCCTCTCTCGATACCTGGAACGTCATGCGCTCCCTTGGCATCTCCGAAAAAGACGTCCTTAAGGCCATCGAAAAATTCGGCCGCGACAACGCGCGCACCCCCTTCCAGTGGAGCGCCGCCCCGTCAGCGGGCTTTACCACCGGCACCCCCTGGCTGAGGGTCAATCCCGACTATCCCCGGATCAACCTCGAAAAACAGCTGGCGGATCCCGGCTCCGTCTTCAATCACTACAAAAAGATGACCGCCCTCCGCAAGGATCCCCGCTATCGCAGCGCCCTCGTCTACGGCTCCTTCGAGCCTTACCTGGAGGATGAGCAAAATGTGATCGCCTACCTGCGCCGCTCCTTTAGTGCAAATACCGGGGCTGCCGGCAATAATTCCGAAGTTTCCGGTGCAATTACCGGTACTGCCAGAACAGACACGGCGCCGCCGGAGCCTCAGACCATCCTTGTCATCTCAAACTACCAGAAGGCCCCCCGCACACTTCCTCTGCCCGCGCCTGTAAAGCGCGTCCTTCTGGACAATATCAATGGCAGTGCCGGCGGGGAAGGCTTTTCCGCTTACAGTCCTGAAGCGGGCAGCTCCGGCAGTACCTCCGGGACCGGTCCTGCCATACATCTGCAGGGATATCAGACACTTGTGCTGGAGCTCGAATAAGGGCAGTAGAATTTGAAGCGAATGGAGGATCCTGCTTGAAGACAAGAGAAATACTTGAACAGGTAAAGAGAGGAGAAATATCGGTCAGCGAAGCCGAGGCTTTCTTCCGCAGAGAACCCTTCGAGGATCTTGGTTTTGCCAGGCTCGACACCCATCGGCGGCTCCGCCAGGGCTTTCCGGAGGTGGTCTTCTGCAGCGGAAAAGCCGCCCCCCATCTTCTTGCCATCTACGAGAAGCTTTATGAAGCGGAAGGAGAGGTTCTGGGCACGCGGGCTGACGAAGACCAGGCCGCTCTGATCCGTGACCGTTTTCCCCAGGCCGCATATGATCCCGTCGCCCGCACTCTGAAAATTGAAAAAGAAGGGAAAAGCCGCTGCGGGCTCATCGCCGTCTGCACGGCGGGAACGGCCGACATCCCCGTGGCTGAGGAAGCCGCCCAGACGGCGGAATTTTTCGGAAATAAGGTGGAACGCATCTACGACGTGGGCGTCAGCGGGATCCACCGCCTCTTCTCCCGCATCGACACGATCCAGGCCGCCAATACAGTCATAGCCGTCGCCGGCATGGAGGGCGCCCTTGCCAGCGTCCTCGGGGGCCTTGTGGACAAGCCTGTCATCGCCGTCCCCACCTCTGTCGGCTACGGCGCGAGCTTCCACGGCCTCTCCGCCCTCCTGACCATGATCAACTCCTGCGCCAACGGCGTCGCCACAGTCAATATAGACAACGGCTACGGCGCCGGCTATCTGGCGTCCCAGATCAATCTCGCAATCTGCGCCGGCAGGCCATGAGCTAAGCGCGGCGGGACTTTTTCTCCGATCCGCAGGGCATAATTCCAGTTAACCGATAATAAGGCAGAAAAAGCAAAAAACCTTCCCTGCAAATCGGGAAGGTTTGCTCTGTTTCGGAATTAATAAGGTGACGACAAAAGAAAGATTCCCGCTATACCCAATACCGTTTTAATTCGTTATAAAAGTTCTCTCTGGTGCCAGCCATGATTACCACAACTATTTCAGTTTCATCACTCTCAGGCTTTTGAATCTCTTCGACAGTATACGCAAGCTCATAGTTAGTCTTATTATAGTAAATATCAAACCTTCTTACGCCCTTCAAATCTCCGGTCTTTTCTTCTCCAATGGAAGGATCTTCGAGAATCGCGTCAATTGCGTTTTTATACAGGGCCTTTAGTTTCTTATCTTTCAGTTTTTTTAAATATTTGGCGGCTGGAGGAAGGACTCTCAAAATAGCCATGTTCAATCCTCCGATCCAAAAATATCATCATATGCAGAATACTCTCCGACGCCTTCTGCTGCAGCTTTTGCAGCTTCAAGCATGACCTCCACAGCGGGACGAACCTTTGCCTGACGTATTTTGAATTCTTTTAACAGATCAGACCCTGAATATCCTTCAGCAATCAGATCTGCCAGGATCTGTTCTGCAAATTCACCCCCGGACTCAGGTGCGGCAGGCCTTATTATGAGCATGCCGTCTCCTAAAATGCAGACAGCTTCTCTGTCAAATCCAAGTTCAGAGTAAAACTTCCGGGGAATCGTAAACTGTCTTTTCGAGGTAATGGTAACCCTTTTTTGTTCCGGCACTCTCTGTGATACTGCCGACATAAAATCACCTCCATAGAATGCGTGTTTTCCTTATTTCCTTGTTTTGAATTATAGCAGGAAACAAGGAAAAACGCAAACCGGTTGTGCCACAAAATTACATTTGAAGTGTTCCGATTCGTAAACGTTACTGTTCACGCCCTATCGAGGGCATGAACTTGCGAAAATCCCATTCCAAATCGCTAACGCGATGAGATTTTCGCCGTTAAACTCGGGTTTTGCGCGAAAAAGCCGCGCAAAACGCCTCGAATTTCGTGGCGGCCTGAATTGTAACCGTAAAACAACAATTCTCATTCAGGTTATAAAATTATGGATTATAAAGATTATAAAGAAAAAAAGAACGTTCTCCTGCAAACGATCCGCGGGCTGGCCCGGCAGGGTCTTGCAGTCGCCTTTTCAGGAGGCGTGGACAGCAGCCTTTTGCTGACGCTCTGCTGCGAGGCCGGGAAAGATCTTATGGGCACCGCGGAAAGAACCAGACCCGGTCCAGCATGTGATCAGGTTCGTAAAGACCATACGGACGACGCGGAAAGAATAAGCGAAAGAATAAGCGCGCCCGGCAGTCCTCCCGCGGCCCCCGGAACGCGCCAGGGCCCTCCGGTCTATGCCGTCACCTTCCTGACCAGACTCCATCCCGCGGCGGATCTGGAGATCGCGCGCGCCGTCGCAAGACAGACGGGCGCGGAGCACGTCGTCCTTTCGGCTGACGAGCTGGACGAAGCCGGCATAGAAAACAACCCGGCCGACCGCTGCTACCGCTGCAAGAAGCTCCTCTTTCAGAAGCTCTCCGCCTTCGCCAGGGAGCGCGGCATCCGCGTCCTCCTGGACGGGACGAACGCGGACGACCTCACTGTCTACCGGCCGGGTCTTCGCGCCCTGAAGGAGCTGGGCGTCCTCAGCCCTCTTACCGACGCGGGATTTTCCAAGGAGGACGTGCGCCGCATGGCATCGGAATATGGAATCCCCGTGGCGGACCGCCCCTCCGCTCCCTGCCTGGCGACGCGCTTCCCCTACGGCACGAAGCTGGATTATTCCCTCCTCAGGAAGGTGGACGATGCCGAAGGACGGCTGCGCGACATGGGCTTTTCCACTGTCCGCGTCCGGATCCACAGGGACATCGCCCGCCTTGAGATCGAGCCCTCCGACATGCCGCGCGCCCTTGCCCTAAGGGATGAGATCCTTCTCTGTATCCAAAAAACCGGCGTCGACTATGTCACGCTCGACCTCGCGGGCTTTCGCTCCGGGAGCATGGATCTGCATGTGAAGAGCGGGGATCTGGATCCATGAAAGCGATCCAGCCGCACAGTCAGAGTTTTTCCCAACCGTATACGAGGGCCCGCTGCCATGGCCAGGCAGCAGGCCCTCGTTTTTCATCTGCGGACATCGGCTGACCGGCAGAAATGCGACTTGTATCGTATTCTGCCCTGCAAGCCGGGCTTTTTACGCCAGAAAAGGATTCGAAGGCCTGAACAGGTATTTTTCGGACAGGTCTTCCAGGCGCGCCGCGCCGCACATTTTCATCGTATCCTTAAGCTCCGCACCGAGCTTCTTCGTATAGACCGCAACGCCCTCTTCTCCGCCGCCGTAGACAGCCGTCACGTAGGGGCGGGCGATGAGCACGCCGTCCGCGCCAAGGCACAGGGCCTTGAAAATGTCGACGCCTGTGCGGATGCCGCCGTCCACGAAGATCTTCATGCTGCCGCCGACCGCCTGAGCGATCGCGTACAGGACCTCCGCCGTCGCCGCGCACTGGTCGAGGACCCGGCCTCCGTGGTTGGAGACCACGATACCCGCCGCGCCGGCTTCCCGGGCCTTTTTAGCCGCTTCCACGGTCATGATCCCCTTTACGATAAAGGGTTTTCCTGCCGCCTTTACGATATCAGAGAGCTCTTCGACCGTCTTGCTCCCCGCCGGGGGCTGGAGGTTCTGCAGAAAAGGCAGTCCCGCCGCGTCGATATCCATGGCGACGGCAAAGCAGCCCGACGCCTTTACCAGATCAAACTTCTCCCTGAGCGTGTCCACGTCCCAGGGCTTTACGGTCGGCACGCCGAAGCCGCCGCTGGCCGCGATCGCCGAACAGGCCGCCTTCATGACATCGGGGTTGGTCCCGTCGCCCGTAAAAGCCGCGATCCCCGCGTCCGCGCAGGCCCGCACCAGAATATCGTTATAGCCCACGTCGTCCAGCTTGTCCCCGTAATGGAGCTTGACCGCGCCGACAGGACCGGCGAAGAAAGGATACTCCACCCTGTGGCCGAAAAAATCCATGGACGTATCCGGCTGGATGTTTTCCGCAATCGTGTCAAGATTCACCCGGATCCGCTGCCAGGCGTCATAATTGCGGATCGCCGTATCCCCCACGCCCTTGGCGCCCGGCCCCGGCATCTTAGAACCGCAGGCTTTACCGTTGCAGACCGGACATGCCTTGCAAAAGGGTCCGATGCAGGTTCGCGCGTTTTCAAGAATTTCCTGATATGTCATTTCTTTTTCCTCCTAAAAATATGATCAGCAGGGATCATCCCCAAAATTTACCGGATGTTTCTGAAAGTCATTTTATCACAGTTCTTCTGGCAAATACAGGCGGGGATTTCACGCCGCTATATATAGTTACAGTTCAGACCCGCCTGAA
>DEPS01000012.1:0-2696 GCA_002358875.1 Lachnospiraceae bacterium UBA3386
ATGTTGAAGCCGTGCGCGAACATCAGCATATTGCCCGCCTCGAGGTTGGGCTCGATGTCCTTTTTGTACATTGCTGCCTGCTTCTCATCATTGATCAGGATCATGATGATGTCTGCCATCTTTGCAGCTTCTGCAGTATTGTAAACGGTCAGGCCCTGTGCTTCTGCCTTGGCTTTGGACTTGGAACCCTCGTAAAGGCCGATGATGACGTTGCATCCGGACTCTTTAAGGTTCAGCGCATGGGCGTGGCCCTGGCTTCCGTAACCGACGATCGCGATGGTCTTGCCTTCCAGAAGGGAAAGGTTGCAGTCCTCCTGATAGAAAATCCTGGCTTCTGACATTTTTGGTTTCCTCCATTGTTCCTGTTATATAAAATGAAATTTTAATGGTACGCGAAGTTATGATGTGCTTTGATACGCCAAAGCGCGCAACAGATCCTTTATCGTGTCATCACTCACCATGAGTTAATCACTGGGGGGTGTCGGAAACGCCCGCTCCCAGGCGCATGTCCGTCACGTAGACGACATTTTTGGTCCCGCGTCCAAGGCCGGCGACGCCGGTCCTGGCCAGCTCCAGGATCTCATATCCGCTGATCAGCCTGATAAAGGCATCGACCTTGCCGGAGTTGCCCGTGATCTCGATCATCAGGCTCTCCTGGGAGACGTCGATGATGTTCCCGCGGAAGATGTTTGCCAGGGCGATGACGTTTTCACGCTGGGCCGCGTCAGCCCGGACCTTGATCATGGCGAGCTCCCTGTATACGCTCTCCTCGGGCTTCAGCTCGTGGATATCACGCACATCGACAAGCTTGCTGACCTGCTTCTCGATCTGCTCCATGATATCGTCGTCCCCTGAGGTCACGATTGTGATCCTGGTGATCTTGGGCTCCGCCGTCACGCCGGCCGTGATGCTCTCGATGTTATAGCCCCGCCTGGAAAACAGACCTGCGATCCTGGAAAGGACACCGGAATTGTTGTCTACCAGGATCTGAAAGACTTTGGTCTGATTTTTTGTCTCCATTGTGCTCATTCCCTGTTTCTCCAATAATATTCCTGCGGCAGCTCTTATTAAAAAATAAAAGCCAAAGCCATATCTTTTTCTGTCTATAGGTGTCTTTTAACGCTAAATCAGAAAAAAATGTGCTTTTTAAAAACACAACGAAACACATTATATTACTGTGTCGCGTTAAAGTCAACATGCATTTTCCCTTATTGCTCTTCACTGCCCCTCGCCGCACTTGGTCATGGCCAGAACACCGGTCCTGGTCATTTCCACTATGCTGACGAACTTGAGGGTGTCGAGGAAGACGGCGACCCGCTCGGGTGTATCGCACATCTCGATCATCATCTGGCTCCTGGACATATCGACGATCCTGGCCCCCATGATCTGGCAGTTGTCCATGATGTCGCGGCGGTTGCTGCGGTTGTATTTCACCTTGAGGAGCAGAAGCTCTCTGTTGATGCTCTCCGACTCGTCAAAGGTCTTCACCTTGATGACGTCAAGCTTCTTGTTGAGCTGCTTCTCGATCTGTTCGAGGGTGCGCTCGTCCCCGGAGCTGACGATGACCATGCTGGAGACATTCTTATCGTCCGTCTCGCCGACAGTGATCGAATCGATGTTAAAGCACCGCCTCCAGAAAAGGCCCGCCGTCTTGCACAGGACGCCGGCCCGGTTTTCCACAAGGATGGAATAAATTCTTTTCATATATGTCCTGAACCTCCTCCCGGGGTGCAAAACAATGTTCAGCAGAGCTCTTCCCGGTCGACGACGACCTCAAGGATGGTGGATTCATCATCCTTAAGGAAATCCCGGAGGCACTCCTGGGTCCGGGCATTGTCCTCGATCTTCATGTAGCGGATCCCGTAGGCTTTCGCGATCAGGGAGAGATCCGGCTTGTCCCCGAGATCAATGACGGAATATCTGTCCTTATAATTGTAGTGCTGGTACTGCCTGACGAGGCCCAGCACAGTGTTCTTTAAGATCACGAGCTTGACTGGGATGCCGTACTGCACGGCCGTCGCAAGCTCCTGCATGGTCATCTGGAAGCCTCCGTCCCCGCAGACCGCGACGACCTGCCTTGACGGATCGCCCGTCTTGACGCCGATCGCGGCGGGAAGGGCATAGCCCATGGTCCCCATGCCCCCGCTTGTCATGAAGCGTCCCTTCCTGGCGATATAGTTGGAGCAGGACCACATCTGGTTCTGCCCTACGTCCGCCACATAGACCGCGTCCTCCTTCATGGCCAGGGAAAGGCTGCGGATAAATACAGGCGGATTGACGCCGTGAAAGACCTTGCGATGGGTCCTCATGTCGTCCTCGCGCTGGAACATGCGCAGGCGCTTGGCATTTCTGGCGTCGGTCTTAAAGCCGTCGAGCTGTCCGATCCAGTCCAAATAGTCCGCATTCAGGTCCATCCGGTTGAATTCCTCAAAGACATGGCGGATATCGCCGACAAGGGGGATGGTAGGTCCCGCGTTCTTTCCGATCTCCGCCGGATCCACGTCGATATGCACGAGGACCTTGTTCTCCATGATGAGGTCGGGCTGGCTGATCGAGCGGTCCGCCACCCTGGCGCCCACCATCAGGATCATATCCGCCGCGTTCATGGCGAGGTTGCCGTAGGGCTTGCCGTTGTTTCCGACCATCCCGTAAAACAGAGGGTGCTCTGTGGGGATGGCGGACAGGCCCATCATTGT
>DEPS01000012.1:2800-4121 GCA_002358875.1 Lachnospiraceae bacterium UBA3386
AGCTGGGCTATGACCTTTTTGATCTGCACAGCATGGCCGGCGACCGTGGGCTTGTATGTCCTGAGGTTCACCGTCTCCGGATATTCGAAGCGGCGGATCTGCTGGCGCTGGATATCGACGGGAAGATCGATCAGGACAGGGCCTTTACGGCCTGTCCCTGCTATATGGAAGGCTTCCTTAACGATCCTGGGGATGTCAGCCGCGTCCCGCACGATATAGCTGTATTTGACGAAGGACTCGCAGGCTCCGGAAATATCCGCCTCCTGGAACACATCGCTCCCCATCATCTTGCTGTCCACCTGGCCGGTGATACAGACCAGGGGGATGCTGTCCATAAAGGCAGTCGCGATCCCCGTGATGAGGTTGGTCGCGCCGGGACCGCTGGTGGCGACCGCTACGCCGACCTTTCCTGTGATCCTGGCGTAGCCGCTGGCCGCGTGCGCGGCGCACTGCTCCTGCCGGATCAGGATAGTCTTTATATTCGTTTCAAGAATGCTGTCGAAAAAAGGACAGATCGCCACGCCGGGATACCCGAACACGCACTCGACTCCTTCTTCCTGCAGGCATTTCACAATTGCATCCGCGCCGTTCATAATAATATCTTCCTGAAATCTGATTAACTCTTACTTTTGGGTTGAGCGGTTACTGTTCACGGTGCACCAAATTCGAGGTGTTTTTTGCGCGTTTTCTCAGCGCAAAACCCCCAGTTGAACTTTGAGCGCTCTCAGCCGACCCGCAGGCGCTTGTAGCTCTTTTTGCCCCGGCGAAGGAGAACGCCCTTTTCCAGGGCTTCCTTTGAAATGACCGCGTCGATGTCGGTCTCCTTCACGCCGTCCACAGTGACTGCCTTGTCCTGGCCGACAGATCTGCGGGCCTCGGAACGGGATTTTGCAAGCCCCGCCTTTACCAGAGCTGTGAGGATATTGATGCCGTCACCGTCCAGATCATCACAGGAAAGGACCGTCTCCGGTACATTTTCCATGTCGCCCGCGCCGCCCGAGGCAAAGAGGGCTTTGGCGCCTTTTTCAGCCTTTTCGGCCTCGTCCTCGCCGTGGACCAGGGTGGTCAGCTCGTGGGCCAGGATCTCCTTGGCGGTATTGAGCTTTGCGCCCTCCCACTTGTCCATCTCGTCGATCTGCTCCAGGGGCAGGAAGGTCATCATGCGCAGGCACTTTAAGACGTCCGCGTCTCCGACGTTGCGCCAGTACTGGTAGAAATCGTAGGGGGATGTCTTGTCGGGATCAAGCCAGACGGCTCCCTTTGCGGTCTTGCCCATCTTCTTGCCCTCGGAATTGAGAAGCAGGGTGATGGTCATGGCGTG
>DEPS01000068.1:0-1729 GCA_002358875.1 Lachnospiraceae bacterium UBA3386
CCTGTCGGCGAAGTCCTTGCTGGTTACAAATTCCCAGGTCCGTCTTGCCAGCTTATCAGGCGTAAGGCCTCTTTTTTCCAGCTCCTCTACCGCTTCGCGCAGCTTTTCCTTCTCTCCTTCAGGGCCGGATTTGGCCGCAGCTTCAGACAGTTCGAAGCCGGATTCCTCCGCGGCTTTAGACAGCCCGGGGCCGGATTCCTCCGCAGTTTTTGACAGCTGCTCTCTGGCGATCGTCCCGGCTTCAGCCGGGACAGCATTAAAGGCAGCCGGGACAGCAGGGAAGGCAGCCATGGCAGCAGCTGCAGTCATAAAAACAGCCGCAAAGAGGGCTGCAGCCGCTCCCGCCATTGCAGTCAAATATCTGTGGATCGCCCGCACTGTGTTATTTTTTTGATTCATCTGTCACCTCCGTGACGGGGGACTTAGCCGATCTCCGAGCCGGCAGGGATGGTGCGGGCAGGATCGGGAGTCATCAGGGCGAGACTTCCGTCGGGTCCCTCTGCGCAGAGCAGCATTCCCTCCGACATGATCCCGGCGAGCTTAGCGGGCTTTAAGTTGGTGATGACCATGACCTTTTTCCCTACCATCTCCTCGGGAGTGTAGTATTTGCGGATCCCGGAGACGATCTGGCGGGTCTGCGAGCCGATCTTCACCTGGGAGCAGAGAAGCTTTTTGGATTTTTTCACCGCTTCACAGGCAATGACCTCGCCCACCTGGAACTGGCACCTGGCGAAATCGTCGATGGTGATCTCGGGCTTTGCCTCCACCTCGGGAACAGCTTCCTCTGCAGGCGCGGAGCCGGCAGGCTCTTTTTCAGAAGCTTTGGCAGGTGCGGTCTCATCAGCCGTTCCCGCCGCGCCGCCGGATGCTCCCTCCTTTAAGGCTTCCGCCTCAGCCCTGGCAGCGGCACGCTGCTTCTCCATGATGACCTCAACCTTCTTCGAGACCTCCTTGAGGTCAAGGCGGGCGAAGAGGATCTCCGGCCTGTCGGTGACCTGCACGCCCTGGGGATGGACGCCGTAAGCATCCGTCAGGGTATCAAAACCACGGATCTGCGTGCCGAGCATGCGGACAGTCTTCTCCGCGGTCTCAGGCATGAAGGGCGCAAGAAGGGAGACACCCATGGTGATGCCCTCAACCAGATTGTAGAGGACGGTGGAGAGGCGGTCCTTCTTTGCCTCATCGCGGCCCAGGATCCAGGGCTCGGTCTCGTCGATGTATTTGTTGAGCCTCTTGAAGATAGAGAAGATCTCCGTCAGGGCGTCTGCCGCGCGGAGCTCGTCCATCTTCTCCTCGACCTTGTCATAGACGCCGCAGATCATCTCTTTCAGATCCGCGTCGACCGCAGCCGCGCGGGCGGCATCCTCTGCGGTGAAAACACCCTCCGCAGCTCTGTCAAACGCATCGGGGCAGTCCTTCACAAAGCCGCCCAGGTATTTATTTGACATGGCGATCGTGCGGTTCACGAGATTGCCCAGGGTATTGGCCAGATCGGAATTGATCCTCTCCGCGACGAGCTCCCAGGTGATGACGCCGTCGTTCTCATAAGGCATCTCATGCACGACGAAATAGCGGACCGCGTCGACGCCGAAAATGTCCACCAGGTCGTCCGCATAGATGACGTTGCCCTTGGTCTTGGACATCTTCTCGCCGCCCTGAAGGAGCCAGGGGTGGCCGAAGACCTGCTTCGGGAGCGGCACATCCAGGGCCATCAGGAAGATGGGCCAGT
>DEPS01000068.1:1798-20323 GCA_002358875.1 Lachnospiraceae bacterium UBA3386
TCCTTGCCGATCAGGTGCAGGTCGGCAGGCCAGTACTTTTTAAAGAGCTCACTGTTGTCCCCGTCCGCGTCGAAGCCGAGGCCGGTGATATAGTTTGAAAGAGCGTCGAGCCACACATAGACGACATGGCCGGGCGCAAAGTCAACCGGGATCCCCCAGGAGAAGGAGGAACGGGACACGCACAGATCCTGCAGGCCGGGAAGGAGGAAATTGTTCATCATCTCGTTCTTGCGGGACACAGGCTGGATGAATTCGGGGTGTGTATTGATGTGCTCGATCAGGCGGTCTGCGTATTTTTTCATCCGGAAGAAATAAGCGTCCTCCTGGGCCTCGTGAACGGGATTTCCGCAGACGGGGCATCTGCCCTCTTCCTCGATCTGGGAAGCCGTGTAGAATGCCTCGCACTCCTGACAGTACATGCCGCTGTAATGCCCCAGATAGATATCGCCCTGGTCGTAGAGCTTTTTAAAGATCTTCTGGACCTGGCGCTCATGATCGGCGTCCGTCGTGCGGATAAAACGGTCGTAGGACGTGCCCATGAGGTCCCAGAGCCGCCTGATCTCGCCCGCGACCTCGTCGACGAACTCCTTGGGGCTCTTCCCCGCGCGAGCCGCGCGGGACTCGATCTTCTGGCCGTGCTCATCCGATCCCGTCATAAAGCGCACATCGAAACCGTCCGCCCTTTTATAGCGCGCGATGCAGTCCGCAAGGACGATCTCATAGCTGTTTCCGATGTGGGGCTTGCCTGATGTATACGCAATCGCCGTCGTGATGTAATACTTCCCTTTATTTTGCATGATTCCCGGTTTCCTCCCTATAAAAATTGAAATATTTAACTACCAGCACAATACTTCAGCTCCTGTGTCTGTAACAAGAACCTGAATCTCCCACTGGGCGGAGGGTTTGCCATCCATAGTGTAGATGGTCCATCCGTTTTCCTCATCCTGGTAAATTTTGTCCGTCCCCATGTTGACCATGGGCTCGATGGTAAAGACCATGCCCGGCACCATGAGCATTTCTGTGCCCGGCTCGGACACATAACTCACGAAGGGATCCTCGTGGAACTGAAGTCCGATGCCGTGTCCTCCGATCTCCCGGACGACAGAGTAGCCGTTCTTTTTCGCGTGCGCGTTGACCTTGCTCCCCATGTCGCCGAGGGGCGTCCAGGGAACGACGGCTTCAAGCCCGATCTGCACACACTCCTTGGTCACATCGACCAGGCGCCGTTTCTCTTCCGATACATTGCCGATGCAGAACATTCTGGATGAGTCGGAGAAATAGCCGTCCAGAATGGTCGAACAATCTACATTAATGATGTCGCCATCCTTCAGGATACGGTTACTGTCCGGAATACCGTGGCAGACCTCCTGGTTGATCGAGGTGCAGACACTTTTGGGAAATCCCTCATAATGAAGGGGCGCCGGTATGCCGCCCATGCTGACTGTCGTCTCGTAGACAATGCGGTCAATATCCTCCGTGGACATGCCCTCGCCTATCCTCTTACCGACCGCGTCGAGGCAGGCCATATTGATGGCCGCGCTCCTTTTGATCCCGTCCACGACCTGTCGGTTCTTGAGCAGGCTCCGGTCCGGCACGATCGCGCCGTCAAGCTGGTATTTTCTGAGTTTTTCATCAAAATGCATGTGGCAGGCCTTGTACTTTTTCCCGCTGCCGCACCAGCAGGGGTCGTTCCGCTCCATCTTCTTTTTTCCCAAATGTATCATATTAACTGTCGTTCCTCTCAATCCTTCCTCCTGCGCCGCCCCTGCGAGACGGAACAGCAGGACATGTTTTTATCTGCACTGAATTTTCCCGGGATCTCCGCTTTCAATCCTCAAGGGATAGCTTCCCTGGATTATTATGGGATATCCGCCTTCAATCCTCAAGGGATATCCGACTTCATTCTTCTCGGGATATACGCCTTCACTCTTCCCAGGACGGAAAATCTTCGTCATCTCCCTGCCTGTCCGGCCCGATCGCGCTGTCGATCAGGCGGATCATTTCCCAGACAGATCTGAAATGAACAGTCCTGTTCTTTTCGATCCAGGTCAGGCGCCCCTGCATACTGCTGTTCTGCCGCTGCTGCACCCGGATTATAAACGATCCAAGATCCCCGTGTCTTGTGAGAAGCTCCTCATCTTTCATAATTCTCTCCTTTTTATTAATTCGATGGATGACCTGCCTTTTCTCACGGAAAGACCTGATGTTTGTAGAGGGATACGGAAAATTTATACTGTCAAAAAACTTTTCCATCTCAAGGACAAACTGAACCGCGTTATCAAATAATACAGGCTCTCTTCTGTAAGCGTGATAAAACCTGCCGCGCAGCTTATGCTCAGCCCCCTTATCCGCGCAGAGGACGATCCCGTTCGGAACCCCAATATAGAGCTGGGAAGCATTTTTGCCTTGAGGGGTTTTTTCCATGTATGCTTCCCCGTCGTCTGCCGGTTCATCGGCCTCCCGGGCTTTGGCTGCCATCTCTCCTGCCGCATTTTCCGGGGCTGTTCTTTGTTCAAACTCTTTTGTCCGTACCGCTTCTGTTCCTCTTTCCATACCTCTTTCCATAGTGGCACACTCTTCCCGTCTGTCTTCCATCTGTTTCTTTCCTCACTTCAGCTAAACGCTTTATGCGTATGAACTGGTTTTCTTCCATAACCAGGAAGGTCAGATATAAAAATGTTTCTCAGATCCCGCCAATACGTTTTACCATATTTTCATAATGGACGCAGCTGACAAGTGCTGTTGCCCTGGAAATACGGCCTTCCCTGTAGAGACGCAGAAGGCTTCCGTCCATAGTGCACATTCCGTCAGCGGCCCCTGCCTGCATGGCGCTGTCCAGCTGATGGAGCTTGTCTTCGCGGATCATATTCTGGATGGCGGTCGTGGATTTGAGCACCTCAAAAACGGGGATCTGGCTCCCGTCAACTCCCGGAACGAGCTGCTGGCATGCGACCCCCTTCAGGATCTGTGCCAGCTGGATCTTGATCTGCTGCTGCTGATTTGCGGGAAAAACGTCGATGATCCTGTTGATCGTATTGGCGGCGCTGCTGGTATGAAGCGTGGAAAAAAGCAGGACTCCGGTCTCAGCCGCCGTTATGGCGCTCGAGATCGTATCATAGTCGCGCATTTCTCCTAAAAGGATAACATCGGGACTTTCGCGAAGGGCCGAGCGCAGAGAATCGAGGTAGCCGGGCGTGTCGATGGAGATCTCTCTCTGGGTGACGATCGCCTTTTCATGCCTGTGGATATATTCGATCGGGTCTTCCATCGTTATGATATGGCAGTCGCGTGTCTTGTTGATCCGGTCGATCATACAGGCCAGGGTCGTGGATTTTCCCGTCCCCGCCGCTCCGGTGATCAAAACAAGCCCCTTTTTGTTCTCGGCAAGCGAGAGGACCGCCTCAGGGATCCCCAGCTTTCTGGGATCGGGAAGGCCGAAGTGGATGACGCGGATCACCGCCGCGAGGGAGCCCCTCTGACGGAACACGTTGACGCGGAAACGCCCCAGCTGGGACATGGAAAAGGAAAAGTCATCATCCACGCCCTTCTCCAGATTTGTGCGGTCACGGCGGCTCACCTCGTAGATCTCATCCACGAGCGAGGCGATACTGTCCGGAAGCATCCTGGCCGGGAGCATATCGTCCCCGGGAAGTCTCTCCTGATGTCCGTTACATTTGAAAGTGACAGGAAGGCCCGCGATGAGAAAAATATCCGCGGCTTCCATACTGATGGCTCTCTGCAAAATTTCATTGATCAGCATTTGTTTTTGTTCCTCTTCCTGTTATTCCGGCATCCAGATATTTCCGATACTGCCGTCTTCCTCCCACTGCCGGACGATCTTCCATTCTACGATCCTGACATTTCCTGTCCTGCCTGCCGCCAAAGGAGCATCCCGGCCGGTCGCTGCGGCTGCATCTGCCGTCTGGGCGGGGCCCTTATCTGCTGCAGCCAGCTGCACTGTCAGGACCGTTCCGTCCTTTTCAAATGTTTTTCTGACCCCTCCTCCGGGTACCGGAAAAGCTCCGTCCACAAGATCCAGCGGAAGCCCTAAAGAGGCAGCATCCTCCGCTTCCTGTAAAAAAGCCTGCCCCTGAGCTTCAAGCTCGTACCTCACGCGGACGGTATCGGCATATTTCTCCGCCAGCCGCAGATCCGCTCCGGATGTCGTATAGGTCAGGATAGAAAGCGTCGTCAGGCAGATGCTGATGATCGTCAAAAGCAGGGCCAGCGGCCCCAGCCTGATCGGAACCTGGTTCATGTTTACCTCCATGACTGATTCTGATGAGTGTCATTGCCGTCCCGTTCTCAACATAAACGTCAGTTTTTCGTTAAAACCGCCGTCTCCAGCGAGTAGACCGCCTTGCCTTCAGCTCCCCTGTACACCGAGATCCTTACATGGGCCAGCGCTCCGCTGTCGGATGAGTCCTCCGGCTGCTCCCACACCGTCTCCACGACCAGGCCGCTGTCTGCAGATCCCGAAAGAGCGGCCGCCGCCGCGTCATCCCCTGAAAACCTTACCGGCTGCATCTGATCGTCGTAAAAGGCGATGACCCGGACCTCGCCGCTTTTATCATTTTCCGAGATAACGGCATTGTTATCCTCGCCCAGGATCGAGCACAGCTCCCGGGGGCTTCCGGAGGCCGATACTGCCTCCGCCGTGTTCTGGGCCAGTGTGACCGCGTTCGTCAGATGCTTTGCCTGCATACTCCTGACGCTGGCACCTCCGAAAACCCTGGTCAAAACCATAATAATGGAAACAAACACCACCATCATCAGCAGCGTTTCCAGATAAAATGTGGTGATATGCTGTTTTTCCTTCATCTCAGCCTCTTGCAATATCAATCCGGTTCTTCCGCATCTTTTTATAGATTCAGTGAAAACGTGAGCTGCTCTCCGGGACAAATCACTACGAAATGCGAAAGAGCCGTCATTCTGCCCGCAGATGCAGCAGGACGCTTCCGTCATCCGTCCGGACGCGAAGAAGCTGTCCGTCCTTTTTTACTTCGAAACGATCCGTTTCGCCGACGACGCTGCCCGCTGACGGTGAAAGCTTCTCGTCCTTTCTGGAATACTCTTCCACAAGACTTCCGTTTTTGCAATAGATGCGCAGGCAGTATTCAGTGCCGCCGTCTTCAAGAACAAGGACCTGTGTCTTTATGCCGTCCTCCAGAACACTGTCCTCGACCCGAACTGCCCCGGAGGCATCCGCCGCCCGGACTGCTGAAGATATGTAGGAAAGTGTCGCCCGCGTCCTGTTGTTCCTGGTCTGGACACCGACCGCGCTTTTGTAGGACTGCGCCCCGAAAATCACAAGCGCCAGAAAACCGGCCATAAAGAGGGCCGCGTTCCCGATCATGTACAGTCCGAGCGGAGAATATCTGATCTTTTTCATATTTGTTGCCATGCCCCCCGCGTTCATAAAACAAGTAAAGTAAGGTAACAAGCACTCCCCAAAGGCTATCTCTTGCCTGTGACCGTGATCTGGGGGGCAATATTTGAAGCAAAGATCTCATAACGGATGAAATAATCACGTGTATTGACCTTTAATCCGTAATTTTCTTCAAGATATTCCAGCGTCGGAGGATAAACTCCCTCTACGGCATAACACTGCAGCGCGCTGCGCCGGACGGCATCCCTGACCGCAGCTGTTCCCTCATCCTCTATGGTGCGGCCGAATGATCCCGAGGTAAGTAACCAGACCGCTGCGGCGATCACTAAAGCCGCAAGAAGCAGGAATACCGCCGGAATCCTTTTTTTATTTTTATCAGAATACATAGCAGCCTTCCTCCTTCCCTTCCTCTGCGCCTTATCCGATAGAGTTCATCATTCCGATGAGAGGAAGCATGATAGAGAGAAGCGAGAGACCGACGGAAAACATGAGGACGCCGGACAGGAGGGGATCGACAATCGCGACGAGACTGTCGACCATTGTGGTGCAGTTCTCCTCCAGAAGCTCAGTGAGGCGCTCCAGGACGGATTCCATGGAACCGCTCCGCTCGCCCGCTAAAAGCATGCGGCCGTACACGGGCTCAAAAAGCTCCTCGTCATAGGCAGCCTGGGCAATGCTGTGGCCCTCTTCCATACGGGATGCGCAGCGCCTGAGCTTCTCCTCCACCGGCGCGCAGCCTGCCATGGGGATGCTGTTCAGGACAGCAATATCCTGCATCTCTCCGCTCGCCAGAAAAGTATTGAGCGCGGACGTGAAGCGGAACATTCCCATATTGTCCAGGATCCCCGCGCAGAGCGGAATACGGCGCAGGACCTTCTCGACTTTTTCACGTTTACCGCTGTTCCACATCCTCAGTCCGCCAAAGAGGCAGCCAGCAAGGACGATCATGATGATCAGGGCGAGCCAGCAGAATCCGTATGCCCAGCGGATGTAACCGTAGGTGGACGCGGAAAGGCTTCCTGTCAGGCTGTCATATACATCCGTAAAAGCGGGAAGGACCATAGTCAGCATGACTGCAAGGACCGCGATGATCAGAACGATCATGGCAGCCGGATAGGTCACCGCGCTTTTGATCTTCTCGGAGATGGTTTTCTGATCCCTGTAATAGCGGGAAAGGCGAAACAGCACATCCTCCTGCCGTCCGGATGTCTCTCCGGCCGCCATCAGCAAAAGCGCGTATTCGGGAAAAAGCCCCGATTCACGCATCGCCTCTCCGAGGCTCTTTCCCTCCTCGATCCTGTTTTTCATGAACGTGATCCCGTTCCCGAGCACGCCCTTCTCCCGGTCCGGTGTCCCCTGCTCCAGGAGAGCGATCGCCTCATCTGTCTGTATGCCGGCGCGGACCATCATTCCCATACTCTCGCAGAATGCGCTGATACCCAGATCGTCGAGTTTTTTTTGCTTTGCCATTGCCTTCCCTCTTAAATAAAAAAACGCAGTATCTGTCCAGCATCCTATATTGCAGGTATTCAGGAGCGATCAATGTTCCTGATTTCTCTGCAGCCTCAATAACAATATACTTCTTTATAATTGCTGCCGTCCCCGATAAAAGTGCCGTCCGCCCCGTTCGCCGAAAAGGTGAGATCAAGACGGTTCCATTTGTTTCCGGAAATCTCAAACTTTACCGTGACCCATCCATCCTCTTTTGTATAAAACATATTCCAGGCGTGATAAAGATCCCCCGGGGAGACATAGCCGAAGATCACCTTGCAGGGGATCCCCTGGCTCCGGAGCATGGCTCCGGCAAGGGACGCATAATCGAAGCAGATTCCCTTTCCTTCGGACAGGGTCTTATCCGGATCAGGCATGTAGCCTGTCGAGATATTTTTGGCCTTTTCCCTGTCGTATTTTATACTGGCGCAGATATAGTCATAGACGCCGGAGACGACGCCGTTTTCATCCGCGGCAGCCGCCGACAGCTCCCGTGCCTTTTTTACACAGGCGGAATCCCCCGTATATTTCACATATTCGTTAGAGTATAAAAAAGGGCAGAAATCGTCCTTTATGGAAATTGTCTGCTCTGTGGAATATACGACCGCGTATTTAGTCCCGGAGATATTCTCCACCACGCGGAAAGAATACATGCCATCCTGCATCTGCAGAGGGAAAAAAGCAGGGATCCCGTCGGATCTGAGGTCATAGTTATAGGTGGTTCCGTCCTTGATGACCTGAAATTTCATCCTCGACGATGAGGTCGCCCTCACGGCGACATAACCGTCTGAAGCGCTGGACAAATCGATCAGCACGCCGTTTTCGCCCACTGCCTGTTCCTCGTGAAATACGGACACAGCCATTTCAGGCGCTGCATAGCCCGCAGGCCCCGGCGAAAGAGCCGTCCTCGAGATCGTGCTGCCTTTTTCCGGGGCGGCCAAGTCTGCACCTGCACTGTCTTTTTCCGAAACAGCCCGGTCTGCGCCTGCACTGTCTCTTTCCGAGACAGCCCGGTCTGCACCTGCACTGCCTCTTTCCGGGACAGCCCGGTCTGCACCTGCACTGCCCGATCCTCCGCACCCGCAAAGACACACAGCTGCCAGGATCAGCAGCACGATCAGCATTATCTCCCGCCGCTTACCTGTTCTTCTATATTCAATTGATCCTGAAGAAAAAACTGCTTCGGACCACACCCTTTTGTTTCCTCCGAAATCTGTCGATTTCATAACGCGGCTGTCGACCGCCCTCAAAAACTCTGCCGGATCTTTTTCTTTTACGCTTCCTTCGGGCCGATATCCGTATCGGCTTCCAGAGCGTCCCGGAATCTCCCCGCCAGTATGTTCAGCAAAGCTCCGCTTGCCGCAAAACAGATCATACAGATCCGGCCAAAAGAACTGCCGAACAGAATGAGGAGCTGGCCCAGGACAGGGATATGCTTCTCTACAACGCCGACGATATTATCATATGACACCTCGTTGATGTCCTCGGCCTCGTTCGCGTCACCCTTGGTCGTAAAAACACCCTCGACGACCTTGTTGACGACGACACGGTGCACGACGACACTGTCGCCGCTTCTGAAAGCAATAATATCCCCCTTGTAGATCTCCTCGGGATTTCTCGGTTTCACGTAGATCACGCTCCCGACAGGGATCTCCGGTTCCATGGATCCGCTGACGACATCATATATCTGATATCCCATATACTGGGGTACTGTGAGCGGAACAGCCGCCGCGACCACTGAAAGCAGCATAAGAAAACCGATTATACTGCAAAAAGCAGGTACATAAATCAGCAGTCCACGCTCTTTGGCAGCGGCACTGCTGACTGTCCCCGCTTTTGGGTCTTTCTCTTTATTTTTATCTCTTTTTCCTGCCATGTTTCACTCCGGAGCAGGTCCGCAGTGGATCGATTACCGTCTGCCCGGCGGAGCAGACAAATAATGTCTGCCCCTTCAGGCAGGCAGATATCTGCCTCTCCGCCGATTATCCCGCTGTTATTCTGAATCCGATGCGGACCGCCTGCGTCTTACGAAAAACCATATCATTCCCGCGATCAGAACTGCGGCAGCTGCCGCTGCGACAATGATCCTGGTTGCTCCTGACATTCCGCGGCTGCGTACAAGACCGTCTGTCACACCCGTCCCGCCTGTATTTCCGGGATCGAATTCCGCCAGAGGCGTCTGCTGATCATCGATGTCAACGATTTCCTGTGGTCCGTTCTGTCTGGTATTGACTGTTCCGTCGTCAGCATCGGCGACCTGCGTTCCTGTTCCCTGACCTGTGCCGTCAGTCCCGCCGGCACCCGTTCCGGTATTTGCCCCGGTTCCGTTTCCTGTTCCGGTACCGTCTCCGGCCGCATTTCCACCGCCTGTGCCGGTTCCTGTTCCGGTCCCGGTTCCTGTGCCAGTTCCTGTTCCGGTTCCAGTCCCGGTGCCGTTTCCTCCGGACGGAGTATTTGTTCCGCCTCCTGTGCCGCCTCCGGTATTCGATCCGGAGTTACCGCCCTGTCCGCCATTGTCTTCATCCTTTTTTTCATCAGGCTTTTTCTCGGGCTCGTTCGACACATAGTAGAAAGTCCAGTTGTTGTCCGCGGCATTCTCCTTGAGCGTGCCGGTAATATTCCTGTACTGGGGCGTATAGCCGTCTATATAAAGATAGGAAATGACCGGCTTTTCTCCTACGTTCCCGTAGAATGTCTCCGGATTGGTATGGCCCTCCGGGACTTCCAGAAGCTTGTTCGTTCCGTATTCGCGATAGCTGACCGTATATGCCACCTCGGAACCTCTGATTCCGTAGGATACCACCAGGTCAATGTCCCTATCCACCTTAAAGGAGCCGGAATAAAGGCCGCGGTTGGTATTATTGTCCTTCCCGCTTTCACGGATCCCTGTCACGCTGTATTTCTGATATTTGCTTCCCTCTTTGATCCGCACGGAATCCTGCCATCTGAAATCTCTTGAGCTCCAATACTGCCCGCCCTTGATCTGTTTGACAAAAGGCTCGGTGCTTCCGTTGATCACTCCCTTATCTCCGGGAAAGACCCGGACTGTATAGGTATAAGGAGCATCCTGCGAATCCGATCCGCCTCCGGACGCAGCAGCTCCCGGCACAGGACTCACATTCGCAATGAATGAAGCCTGCTTTTCCGCCGCAAGAGCCGGAAGTGCCAGAGCCGCGATCATGCAGAGCGCAATGATGATCGCCGCTGCCCTGACAAAGATCGTTCTCCGTCCGGAATACTTTCCGCTGTTAGCTTTTCCTGTTGTGTTTTTTCTCATTCCAGGCCTCCCATTGCCTTTCGATGCCGGAAATTTGGAAAAAGGCAGTCAGCCCCGCTGGCCGTCCCCGTCACAGATGTGCGTTTCCACTGAGCACCTGTCCCTGACGGTCCCGCCGTGCAGACTGACTGAAAAAAGTTCCTCACGAATGATCTTTTTTCCTGCGGCGGCGTTCGCGCAGGCTGTAGACAGCCAGCACGAGGAGAATGATGCCGCTGATACCGGCAGCCGCTATATACAAAAGCGTCTGAGAATAATCTCCCGTCTGTACGATCTGTGTCCGCTGAGAATTACTGCGCGACGGAGGGCTGCCGCCGGGATTCCCGGGATTGTTGGGGTTTACGGGATTATCGGGACGACCGGGGTTGCCGTTATCCGGTGTCGACGGTCTGAGCTCCACCGCAAAATTCATCTGCAGCTCTGCAAGAGTATCCTGATAATCGTTACCCTGTGTTTCTCCGTCAAGCTCCACAGTCAGCGTGAGCACGCCGCCCCCGCCGTTATCAAAGGTATCCAGAAACAGCCAGTCCTTCAGGGCTCCCGTCGCCTCGTGCAGACCCTCGCCCGATGCGCTGACATTCTGTCCGCCTACCGTATCCGAATCAAACAGGGTCTTTTCCGCGCCTGTCGCGCTGTTCCTGTATTTGAGCCGGTAGGTATATGCGCCGCCGGCCAGACCCTCATGGCTGACACGGGTATCCTCAAGGGACTTTAAGACCTTATTGGTCATATACCAGTCCACGCTCCCCGGATACTCGTTTTTCAGGTTCATCACGATATCCACTGAATCGCCCGGCTGCATGCCCGACATTTCATTGTACATGTCGGAGGACTTAAAGTCACTGACCATTTTTTTATCAGCCGTAAAGGACACCTGATAGCTGTCTCTTCCCGCCGTAAGGCCAGATCCGTAGGCACTCACTCCCGTAAAAAGCGCCGTTATACATACCGCCGCAAAAAGGAGCATCCCGCGCGCTTTTCCGCTCTGCTTTTTCACGGATCTCCCTCCTTCCCGTCTCATACAGAGCCCGCCGGCATCAGAAAGCCGCAGCCGGGCTCATTATCGATCCATAACAAAAATTTTTATTCAGAGTCTGTCAGCGTCAGCGTGCCGTCCTCGTGGATCAAAACCGTCCGGCCCCAGGCGCTTCGGATCGCGTCCGCCGCATGGTGCTCCTGCACCGCGTCGACCTGCGCCTCAATGAAAAACTGCCATCCGTCATAATCATAGGATGTCCTGATGATCCTGTAACCCGCCTTCGTTTCCTCCACGGTCTTTTTCGTCACCTTGCCTGCAATACTCCTGTCGACCGTAAGCGTGCTGGTAAGAGGCGGCGTGTCATTGTTTTCTCCCGCGGGCAGTAACTTGTTATAGTACAGGACTGTCCTTTCCTCCGTCTCGGAGCTCTCAAGGGGGTCTATGATCCAGTCCCCGTTCCCCTTTCCGCTGTCCAGGTTTGTCCATTCGAGCCTGATGAGATCCGGCGACAGGCCGGGAGTGGTCTCACCCTTGGCGTTGTTCTCCGTAAACACCTTATTTCCGTCCGGATCCGTCCAGTACTTGTAGATCGTCACACGGACATACTCGTTGATCTTTCCTGTATTCCGGACGCTGAGCTCCTCCTGATAGGTCTTTCCGGGAACAAACTCCGCCGTGGTCCCGTCTTCATTTTTTTCCAGAAGATTCTGCAGCAGCTCGCCAGTCCCGACCCCGTATTTTTTGCTGGACACCTCGTTCCACTTGTCAGCTGAGTTCGGGATGTAATCACGGTAGGCGACGATCCTCGCCTCTTCGTCCTGCGCGTTCTTCTCCAGAAGTGATACACCGATATGGTCGAGCTCCAAATGTCCCTTGTAATACTGGGACTGGATCTGCGGTACCGCACGGGCAGCGCCTATCGTTGAAAACAGAAGAAGGCCCGCCGCTGCCGCGAACAGAAGGACTGTCACGACCGGGGATGTGATCCATTTCCTGAAATTCTTCATCTGTCACTCACCTCTTCTTCCGGCCGGGCGGTCACCCTCCCGGTCCTCCTCGTTGTATCGATCCGGTCATTCTCCCACCGGTCCATTACAGCTTCGTCATCCCAGGAAAGAGGATCCGTTGAAGCCGGGTCCGGTCCGTAGATCGCTTCCATGGTCTCGTAGACCACGATCACGTTAAATGTATCCTTGTCCTTCTCATTACTCGGGACGGGGATCTCCACGACCAGCTCATCTCCCGAATCCTCAAGACTCTTTCCGGGATTCAGTGTCCGGGTGTAGTACATCCAGTCTCCCCTCATCTCCCAGTTTCCGCTCCCGCTGCTGTAAGAGAGTTCTCCCTCTCCGGCGTAATAACCGCGTGCCCGGATGTATACCGGCCGGGAATCTTCTGTACTCTGGATATTGATCGTCTTTTTCCAGTTTTTATAAGACTCCCTCACCTTTTCCTCGTGTCCCATGTGAAGCACCATACCGCCCTTCGCAGCCGTATAAGTTGTAAAATATGCCCAGGCCGCACCCATGGACGCGCTCATCACAAGCATGACGGCAGCGGCCAGAAGAAGCCAGGTCCTCAGGGCCCCTTGCTTTTTGCCCTTACCCGTATGTCCGCTCATATGCCCTGCCCTCCTGTCAGAAAACATCTCCGTATTACTCATCCTCGCATCACTGGTTTCCATGCCGGTCGACAGGTTCTTCTCTGGAAGTATCCTGCGAGCTGTCGGTCACCTGCTCATGCACCCAGCCCCCGGCTTCGCTGTAGGTAAACTTGTTGGTCACGCTGCCGCCGCCGCCGTGCTCATCCTGGTAATCGTTTTCAAATTCAACCCCGACCGTATTGTCGTTATCATTTACCGCGATCACCGCCTGCCGGTCCGTGTCCGTGGTGTATATCTTTCCTGAATATACTTCTTTTACGACAGCAAAGGCGCCTATGGGAAGATTCTCTATCCGGGCAGTCTTGCTCCGGTCCGCGCCGTGCTCATAGGCGCCTTCTCCTGCGCCGATGAGCCCGTAATCCCCGTCTGCATCAAAAACAATGGAGACATAATTGTGATAAACGGGAACCGCGGCGCTCCCTCCGGCGCGGTAGGCCTCCTCGCTCTCGTATACCATCACTTCAAATACAAAGGTCGCGGGGTCGGTGACAGCCCGCGTATTGCCGTTCGTTGTCTTCTCCCTCTCCGCATAAGTCAGAAGGGTCTTTGTGATCTCAAGATTTCCGGTGCGGTGCTCCCTCGCGAACTTGAGGGATATGTCCACCTGTGCGCTCTCCATCCAGTCCCCGGCGTTTCCTGTACTGTACAGACCGTTTTCGTCGGCCGGCTTTACAGGAAGCGCAGCCAGCTCGGGAGAAAAGCTGTACTCATACCTGGCCGAATCCGCGATCGATGCCTGGACGGATCCGCCGTCCTCACCGGTCCTGGACGCGACATATTTTTCAACATTTGCTCCGCGGGGAATGATCAGATAAAGGCCGGCTTTGAGGCCGTCAAAAACCGCCGAAAGCGATTCTCCGGAGCCTGAAGCGCTTCCGGAAACAACCTGTCCCTCCGAAAAAGCTCCTGCCGGCTGCGGCGCCGCAGTCTTTTCGCCCGCCGGGACGGTCCCCAGAGCGGCAAGACCCGCTTCCCTCGTAACCGCCTTCCAGCCGTCGCTGTTGATCGATGCCGCGATCCTGACGGTCCCGTCCGGCATGGACTCCAGATAAGCCTTTGCGGAGGATCCGTCCTTTGCCAGCTCATTCGCAAAGGGAGCCAGCACTTCGAAGGCATAGCTGTCATACCCTTCCACCGGCACGGCATCCGCCACCCGGTACAGGTCATATACAATATCCGCCTCCCTGAGATCTTCTCTCTCTGCCTCGGTGAGCGTCTCACCGATCCGTATGGTCAGCCTGCATGGCCGGCTCAGGTCAAGGGCCGCAAACGCAGTGTGCGGTGCTGCTATTTTAAATAAGGAAAGAACTGTGAGAATTGCTGCCGCAAGAACTGCTGCAAAACGTCTTCCCCCGGTTTTAGCCCGGCACCACCGGACACAGTTTCCCCGTTTTTTTTCATCGTCTTTCATGGCTTTGCCTCCCGTGACGTGCTGCAGATTCCTGCTGCCGTTCGCCATCATCCGCCGGAACCGTCTGGTTTAAGTACCTCACCCGCTGACACAGTTAATAGTCATCCAATCCTGAGAAATGCTTCCCGGCCCGCTTCCTTGCATCCCTGCGGCGTCTGCTCCATCCGCTTGTGGATATCAGCATAATGACCAGCAGTATGAAGAGGATCGGCGCAGCTACAAGCGGAGCAACGATGACCGGTTCAAAACGCATGGCATCCGCCGTAATGCGCGTCACATCCGTTTTATCATTCTCCACCCGGTGCCCGCGCACCAGCAGGCGGTGCGTGTTAACGCCATAGGGCGTGCAGGTAATAAGCGTGCAGTAATCCTTCTCAGGATCGATCTCCAGATCCTGCAGCTCCTGCGGAAGCACAATGCGGATCTGGTCCACCTCATAGGTCAGGGTTCTGTCCAGGATCTGGAGCAAAAACCTGTCACCCGCCTGCAGTCTGTCGATATCCGTGAACAGCTTCGCTGACGGCAGGCCCCTGTGGCCGGAAACAGCACAATGCGCGCCTATGCCGCCGATCGGAAAGGACGATCCCGTGATATGCCCGATCGCGATCTGCAGGACAGCTTCATCTGTACCGTGGTAGATCGGCAGCGATACCTTAATATCCGGAATATCAATATATCCCATGATGCCCGTTCCCGTGACATCCAGGATCCTGTTATATCGGGCGACCTCCTCATCCGGCAGATTGAAGCGCCCCGGCGACTGCGCGAGGTATTTGTTAAAATCCTCCGCTTCCGCCCACATCCGGTCAAAATCCTCCCTGCTCATGTTCGCGACCTGTTCTGTATATCCCGCGATCGCCCGCGTCTGATGGAAATTGTTCCACCAGTCACTGAAGGTGGGATATGCGAGAAGGCCGACACCGACAAGAAAAATCAGGACCAGTATCAGATTTCCCAGTGTTTTTCTCATTCTCATCTAAGATGTGTTATCGTGCACATCTTACTATACAAATCCCGCTGCCCAAAGGCAGCTGACCTGTCCTTTTGGTGATGCCCGCTTAGCAGGCAGTTTAATTTACCCGACAATTCGCCGAAAAACGGCAAAAAACACTCTTCTCATTAATAAATATCAAATTTTAACGAGATGATATTAAATCACTTTCTATTTAACCATAAACAACGTCAAAGGTAGCGTCATTTGTGAAAAATATTTATCTTACACAGCAGCTGACGCATCCTGATTTTTTATCAATGTTTCCTGAATAAATAACGCCATCGCCGGAAACAGACCTTTTTATGCGGATACTATGGTATTTAAACCGCAATGTCAAGGTTTTTACCTGCAATTTCTCTTCTTTGGCGCACTTTTTGTTACAAGTCACTCATTTTCCGGATTCGACATATTTTTGCGTCCTGAACCGATTTACCGGCCGGATTGAAGATGTCCAAAGCTGTCAAAGCCGCCGCGCCCGGCAGCAGCGCCCGCGTTTACTGCGCGGCGCCGCTCCGGCGCGCGGCTTCCTTCGTCGGTATCAGGCCTTTTTATCTTCCTTCAATCTTATACCCCATGTCGCACGCCAGTGCGATTTCTTAATCTTCCTCCTTCAGTTTCTTTTTCAGATTCTCTGTCACGACGTCCTTTCCATCCTGTTCCACCTCAATGACAGAGCCGGTTGCGGCAGGCGCCGCCATCCCGTTCCAGTCTACCTGCAGGATGAAAACCCTGCCCAGGTTGTCTGTAAAGCTCGTTGTCTCTTCCGTCCCGTCTTCCTTCTTAACCACGAGGGGATCCGGAACCTGCGTCTCCACCAGATAGTATTTTCCTAAAGGAAGCTTCCCGGTAAAGTACACGCCTGCGCTTCCGGATTCGTAGTATCCCTTTTTGCTGCCGCCGTCGTCAGTCGGCTGGCCTTCGGTATACTCGGACAGGTCTGCCCGGAAGATCCTGAAACGCGCATTTTCAAGCGGCGCATAGGTCTCGCTCACCTTCTTCAGGATCACTTCCCGGCTCAGTGCGGCTTCGTTGAGAATTCCGAACGAAGCGACGTCCGGGTTCGCCACGGCCTTCCCGGTCTCTTTATCGATCAGGAATATGGCGTATTCCCGTTCAAATGTATGAGTATTCTGATCCTCTCCTCTCTGCTCCTTAATGTCATTGAATGTTATATCGGCAAGAACAGCTCCGGAAGGAGTATCAGCCGCCCACAGCCCGGTGCGCGCAGCGCCGCCCTCGTCCGGATCCCTCAGGTTCGCTTCGCCCACGAGGACGACATAGGCATTTTCGTTCTTAAAGGCGAAGGTTTTCCCGCCGTTTACCGACGTCGGGAAAGGATCCGCACCCGTTCCGGCATTGGACTCCTTCATATAATAAATGCCCGTCGGAACCTTCTGCAGCGTGACGGTTCCTTTTTGGACCCCTGTCCCGGAATCGTCAGCCGCAGCAGATGTGCCCTCATACTCCGTCGGCTTGCTCAGGCTGACGGTCTTGTCGGAGTCGTTATAAGAAAACGTCTTATACAGGGTAAACCTGGCCCCTCCAAGAGGATTTCCGTAGCCGTCAATCTTTTTAAAGGTGACATCAAAGCCGCCGGTCCAGTAGACGCACTTTTGATCACCAAGATCCGGTCCGGCCTGCCCGGTCAGATATACGCCTCCGCTGTCCGTCTCGCTGTCAGCCCTGGCATTCCTGAACGCCTTATACGTAGCTTCCGACACAGTTCCCGTGAAATCATCTGCCAGAACAGCAAACTGCTCCAGCATATAATAGTGTTCTCTCTCTCCCGCGTAGACCCAGATCGAGCCGTTCTGAACGGTATCAGACAGATTATCTTTCAGAACAAGGGCCGGCAGGCACCTGTCCTCCCCGATTTCCGTTCCCGGTCCCGCAAGGAAAATATCCTGCTGCGGATAATTGTATTCCGCGTTTCCGTTTTTGCTTCCGTTTGGATTACTTGTCTGTTTTATGTTGCCTGTTGTCTCAGATACACTGCTGTCCGAGACCCTCGTCCCGCCAAAGGCAGGGCTTCCACTGAGCTCGAGCCTTCCGTATTTTTTATCTTCCTCAGACGCTGAGGCATCGTAAGCAAGATAAATACCGGCGCCGTTGCCGCTTCCCGTGCATTTGTTGCCCGTGATGGTGCCACCATCCATTGTCATCGCCCCGCCGGCTGCCACATAGACCGCGCCGCCGTTTTTGCTCGTTGTGGAATTTTGCAGCGCCGCGCCTGTGGTCACGTTCAGTGTCCCTCCGGACAGTACGCTGATCAGGCCGCCGTTGACGTTAGAGGACAAAGGCGTGGCCAGTTTGTTTCCGCCGTCCAGGGTGATATCGGTCAGGGTGAGGCTTCCTGCCGTCTCAAACAGGCTTCCTCCGCTCTGCGTTCTGGTGATGGAGGCATTGCCTGTCCCGGATGCACTGTAGCGGTAGGTTCCTGACTTAGCCGTTTTAATCGTAATCGTTTCATTTGATTTGATACGATAATCGTTCTCTGTCAGGTAATCTGACGATGGAATGGCATAATCCACCAGCATCTCAATCGCTGCTGTCACCTTACCGTCTTCCACCATATTCGCTCTGGCCCAGGTGAGGGCTGAGCGCAGGGAACTGAACAGGTGCTCCTCGCCGTCCTTTTCAATCTTACAGATTACATTGTTGGTCATAGTCAGCGTCCGGCGGGAGAAAACCTGAAGCACACCGCTATTATCGTCTGTACTGATGATTTTGCAATTTCCCAGAGGAGACGGCGTACCGTTTACAACAGCAACTTTTGAAAATGCAATTTCGTTTCCCACCCCGTCATCAATCTGGTATGCGTAACTGAAACGTGGAAGCGCATTTGGGATAGTTCCGGTTGCCATGGCAATACCATATACCCTAAATAATCCATCTCCCGTGTAAACAGAATGTTTGTCGCCTACTGCCAGAATAACCGCTTCTACATCTCCGTATTGAGGCATGGGAATTTTAATATAGTAAGTCCTGCCTACCTCCAGATTATCAGCTGACGTGTCGCAATTAACTGAAGCCTGGTAATACACACCATCTACGTCACGGAACAGTATCGTTGTTTTATTTACTTGTAAATACCTGTTATTGGCAACATTTCTCGCAAAGGTAAGCTGAAGATATTTCCATTGCCAATTAGAAGCAGGTACGGTAACCCAGTCTTTGTTATTATTTGCCGTTTCCTGTTTGTACTCATATACCGGTTCCAAATGACTGTTTCCGGTAATGGTCCCGCCGCTCAGCACGATGCCCGCATTTTCAGCATAGAAGGTGCCGCCCTTTACCGCGCTGTTACCGGCGGTTCCCGTC
>DEPS01000068.1:20349-41441 GCA_002358875.1 Lachnospiraceae bacterium UBA3386
CCCGTCCCGCCGATGGTTCCGCCGGACATGGTGACCCTGCCCGCCCTGGCATAGACCGCGCCGCCGCTCTCTGAAGCGCTGTTTCCCGTCATGATGCCGCCGGAGATCGTTACCTCCCCAGTTCCGTCGTAATAAAGCACCCCGCCTTTTGCCGCCCGGTTTGCGCTGTAGTTTGCATTCGGGCCGGACAAAGTAACGGTTCCGGACGCATAGATCGCGCCGCCGTTTCCACTGTTTTCCGCGTTCTGCAGCTTAGTGCCGCGGTCCACCGTCAAAATCGACTGGGCACCCGTGCTCCGGATCATGGGGGCGGATGCGGCAAGAGACATGCCGTCCAGTGTAATGTTTTTAAGCGTCAGCTCACCCTGGCTGGTGATCATGGCCTCCGCTGTCAGCTCCGCGCTGCGCCGGATAGATGCTGTTTTTGTTGCGTCAGGATATTTATGCGTTCCTTCTGTCGCCGTGGTCAGCGTGATGTGCGCGCCGGAGGGAATTTCCATCGTATCGGCCGCGGGCATCAGGTAATCTGTCAGCATCGCGATATTCGCGGTGCCGTCGGCGATATTATCAATCACATACTGGACAGCATCCCGAAGGGTGTAGAACACCGGGCCGTCCACTTCGTCCCCCTGCGTGACTTCGCAGATCGCGCTGGGACTGTTGGTCAGGACAAGCTGCTTCTCCTCATCGAGCGCAAACGTGACGCTGCTGTCTGTGACCGTTTCCTCCTTTGTCGCAGGTGAGACGATCGGCCCGGATTTCACCGACAGATCGAAATTCTCGTTGTTCGATTCGGTGATCTTATAGGTCCCGTGACCGAGGCCGTGGAGCTTGAACTTGCTGCCGTCTTCCGCCGTGAGGGTGATCTTCCCGTCCTCGACGCTGACCTTTCCGGTGGAATATCCTTCTATTTCGTACTCGTTTTTGTTGAATGATCCGCCTGCGGCAGGCTCGATCGTCACAGTGAATTTCCTGTCCGTGAAAATGGGGTTGGCGCCGCTCACGGAAGTATCGACGATCTTTGAGATCTGCAGGTCATAGCCGCGCTCAGTGTAGATGGCAAAGATTGTCTTTGTCTCGTCCATCTGCGTCCAGGTGTTCCCGTCAAAGCTCCAGTACAGGTCATTGTCCCGGATCTGAAGCTGCATTTTCATGTAGTCGCTGACGTTATCCCCAAGCGTCGAGATATTTATCGTCTCTTCCGGAGAACTGATGCCGGTTCCGACACCGATCCTGGTATAGGAGAGATACCGCCTGTACGTCCCGTCGTCCAGAACAGGGGGCATTTTAAATTTGGACACGCCCGTCTCCTGGCTGATCTGCAGGCCCTCCAGGGGAACTTCGACACGCTGATCCTGTACAACGTCTAATCCGTTCATGGTGACGGCGGCACCGTTGTAGGTGATGGTGTTGGTCTGGCTGATCCCATCCGTCGATCCTCTGATCAGGGACAGTTCATTTTCCTTATTCTGCCTTACATACTGGATCCGGGGAGCCGGATAATACAGATAATAGAGCTTTCTGGCGCCCAGTCCTCCCAGAAGAGCACCGGAGCTGTCTTTGAGAAGGATGTCATAAAGATTTCCGCCATCCTGTAAGGGTCCGTAAGCAACAGAAACTACGCCCATCTGCTCCAGAGTGACAATATCCCCGTCATCGCTTCCGTAAGCGATCGCCCCGAAGAGACGGTTCCCTGTTTGATCCGTGTAAACTCCCGAAGAAGGAAGTTCTGTCAGGAGATCCTTTGTAACAAGATCTGTCTGCGTGCTGATGGGCAGGGCAAAACTGTAGTCCTCCGCCGTCTGGCTGCGCAAGTCGTCACGCATCCTGATACTGCCGTTTTCAATGCACGCAACATGCACCTCCACTCCGACTTCCCGATGGGTGTTCGTAAAGGTAACATCTATCGTCCCTTTTGTTCCGTCAGAGGTATATTTATATTTAAACGGCTCAGCCGTCTCGTTCTCTACCGCCGAATCAACTTTCGTGGTAAATTCTCCGTCTTCTGTCTGTGTGATTTCCGCCGTCTGCGTTGTGGTCGTCGTTCTAGTGGTCACATCGCGGTAAGTATGCCCATCTTCTACATATTCATCCCCTTCTACTCTTACCGGCACTCCGGCACTGTAAAACAGGATCGAAGAATTCGCTTCGCCGTTTTTGAGCAGGAAGGGCTGGTTGCCCTCGTCCCGCGTGTCATACACTTTGCGGGGGCTTATATCTGTCGCCGTTACGACCGGTTCGCCGACATCCTCCCATTCCGTATCCGATTTCTTCATCTGTTTCTGGACGGACTCAGTGACTGTTCCTTTCTCCATAACCAGGAGGTCATAGGTGAATTGCCTGTCCATCACCTGGCTGATGCCGACAGTCTTCTCGCTGAACATGACTATAGTGGGATACTGATCATAATAGACTACATAAAGCACCGGATCATAGCCGTAATCGACCCAGCCGGCATTCTCTCCGCTCTCGGTCGTATACAGGAAGCCCCGCCATGTCTGCTTTACCCTAAGAACAGGACGGGAATCATCCGAATCAGATGCCGTCGTAAAAACGCTCAGGTCTGCGGCTGTCGTCGCGCTTCTGCTTCCGACCGCAAAGGAATACCAGGCATAGGCATGCTGATCAGCCACCCAGCCCTTCGGCTGCGTGACCAGATTCGTCATGACATATTCCGTTTCTCCCTCGCCGGGCACCCCGGTCGTTTCCGGTGCAGACCCGGAGACCGTCACTGTTTCAAGCGTCCCCTCCGGCGGCATGCTCTTATAGAGGATGGGCAGTGATTTTTTCTCAAAGTACACAAAATAGATGTCACATGCATCCAGCGGAGCATCCTTTCTGGATGTGTCCGCAAATTTAACAAAGACCTGCCCTGCGTCCTGGCTGTAATAGACCCCCCTTATTTTTTCATTCTCGGAGATCGTCTGAAGACCGGCTGCCGGGCTGTGAGCCGCCGCGAAGGCAAACTCATAATTACTGCCCGCCGGAGGAGTGACATAAGCCTTTTCCCCGGGAATATCGATCACTTCCGTTCCAACAGAAATATTCTGTATCGTCCAGCCGCCGCTGTCCGCGTTTTTCTCTGCCAGGGTCTGGTTCGTCGCGTCCACAGCATGAACCAACAGTGACCGGATCCGACCAATAGGCATACAGATCCAGCGCACCCTCCACCGGATCCGAAAAAGTATATGCCGAAGTTCCGTCCGGAGCGTCTGTCCAGAAACGGAACATCCTGCTGCCTGCTCCACTGTATGACGGATTATCGCCGGCTTTCGGAACCGGGTTTCCGGGAAAGACCTCCCTGTAATAGACCTGTTCGCCCTGAACCGTTCCAGAGGTGTACTTGCCGGCAGTCCATTTGTCAGAATCACCCCAGCCAAATTCCTGCGGGTCTTCTCCTTCAGGAACATTCAGGTGGTAAGTCAGCCTGAATCCCCAGACCGCGTAGAGCGTAACAGGTTCCTCAGTATCGACACCGTACTCCTGGCCCGGCATGAACAGCGTGTCGGTATCCGGGTTATAAACCTGACTGGCGCTCCATCCCTTAAAAACTGCGCCTTCCCTTGTCAGGCCGGTTCCTTCGCTCAATACGAAATTGCTGTTGTTGAGAATGTTCGAAACTGTGGCGGTCTTCTTTACATCATCCATCTCCTTTTCAAGAGTGACAGGATGTAACGACGGGTCTCTGCCGTAATCAAAGTCCGCCGGGGCTCCACCGAAGCTGCCGCCGTTGAAATCATAAATGATTTTTGCCGTTTTGGGCTTTACATAGACCGCCTCGAGGGTCACGGTCTCCTTTCCGCTGATGGACACTGCGTCATCCGAATGCAGCGTGAAGAGTTCTCCCACAGCATAGGTCGTCTCTTCCTGGCTGCCCTGGACCTTCCATCCGACAAATGTATAGCCTTCCGGAGCCGCGGCGCCCCTGGTAATGACGATGTCCGCGTTATCGGCGTAGACCTCCTCATCGACGGCTTCCTTTGTGCCGTCCTCGAACTCACCTTCCCCTGTAATGTATCTCAGATAATAGGTGCCGGTTTTTTTCCAGTGAAGCCGCAGATAAGTGTGGTGATCCACGGGTTTGCTGAAATCATAGGGCGTCTCCGAGCCGTCCTCATGTACCTCGAACCAGCCTGCATAGCTGTAGAGCCCCGGCACTTTCTCAAAGGTCTTGTACTCCGTCGCTTCGCCGGGGTCTTTCGTATAGCGGGCATCCCTTTCCGCAGGCTCGTTGTTATAGTAATTGTTGTCGTTATAACCGTAATATTCACGGTCATGTTTGACATAATAGTACTCGCCGGAGCTGGATTCCTCATAATCGCGGGTGACCTGAGTATACTCCTGAATGGGACCGCTCTTTATCGTCCTCCAGAACCAGGTGCTGCCTGTGCCGTTGAAGACGCCGTAATTGGGATCGATCCGGACAAGGTACCATTCCTCCTCCCATCCGGCATAGATCGTCAGATCCTCATCCGGCATCCTGTCATAAAGCACCGTCCTGCTGCGCCCGGTATAGGCGTCAAGCGAAGACTGGCTGAAGAACACCTGCGTGGTGCAGTTACTGTCCGCGAACCAGCCCGTAAAGATGTAGCCGGCCCTCTTCTGTTCCTGTTCCTCAGGGACAAAGCTTTCTCCGTTATTGCCGGTCAGAAGAACTGTATTATAGTCAACGCTCTCGTATTCCTTTATCGTGCTGTCATCGGCAGAGTTTTTGAAAACAAGCGAATGCGCTGTTCCGCTCTCCTGATGATCGCCGCTCCTGTCATAGTATACATTGAGAATTGTGCGGCCGTTTTCGTCCACGGGCTCTACATCCTCGTCCCAGCGGCAGGTATAACCGGAAAACTCCGTTTTTGTCGTGGCATAATTCTTATAGCCGTCATCAACTGTGGCTTTCGATCCGGCCGGAACAGTCTTTATGACGCTTTCCACGAAATCATATTTGTACTTTTCCTCTGTATCAGCGGACGCGGATGCCTTCTGCTTCCAGATAATGATCCTGTAACTGACCGTCGTCCCGTCATCCCACTTGGCGTACAATGTGGCATCGTCGTCCAGGTGCAGGGCGCCGTCATACACTGACATGCCTCCGTCCGTTGCACCATTGATCAGGCTGCCGTCCGGATTGGAGAGCGGATTCGCGCCATAGGTCACTGTCCCCGTCGAACTGTCCAGAGTCCCGGCGTACCAGCCCGTAAACGTATGACCTTCCCATTCAGGAACCGAAAGGGAAGCAGGTCCCGCGCCGCCAAAGCAGTATTGGGCCGGAAAATATGTCGCCCCTGATCCGGTAGGTCCAGACCAGAAAGAAAGCCATTTTACCGCTTTGTAGATCGGATAAAGGTGTGTTTCCCCGGTTATCTCAATGCAGCCGTTTTCATCTGCTTCGACCTTCTGCACCGGATTTCCTTCATCATCCCGTTCCGCTCCCGGTGTTGTGATCTTTGTCTGCGACCATCCAAAGAAAGCCATGTCCCTGCCGCCTGTATAGGTGGTACTCACATCGCTGATCTTTACTTTCGCCTTAGTGGAACCTTCTTCCGGCACCCCTCGGCGGGTGTCTGCGATCGGGAAGATCTTCGCATCGTTGTCATACTGGTCATGGAAGATCACATAGGAAAAATCTGTAAACACCGCATAGAGATGAATCACCTCGTCCTCTGTGACCGGGCTGTTAAAATCATACGGCTGATCCGCCGGAACGATACCTTCGCCTGCAGAATCCGTGCGCTCATACCAGCCCTTAAACTGTCTGCCGCCGTCCGTATCAGGACTTGGAATGACAGGCACCTGGCCGTCTCTGACTGTCTGGCTGGAGGTCCGTTCACCGGAATCCGTAACAAACATATAGGGTTCATATACATCAATTTTTTCGATATAAAAATTATATGTCCTGCGCGGCACCGGGTTCTCGCCTGTCACCCCAGAGCCACTTAGGGGCCAAGGCCAAAACCCGGCCCCGTTTTCTTGTGCAATTCTACTATATCCACCGCCTGTTTTTGTGTGGTTTAGGCACTTTTGACGGAGTTTTTTCAAGGTGCAACGGCTAACTTCCTTATCAAGGAGAGTCAGCACCGCCTCCGGCCATTTCTGTATTTCCGCAGAATTCTGTTGACCCGAGGCATAATTATCCTGTAAAATAGCCTCGGTGGAGAACATTCTGCTGGGAAACATGCTATCACCTGAGTAGGTCGAGACGGGTATAGATACTAATTCCATATTTTACCATATACTGCTCAAAATCTCATCTCTTTCCCAAAAAAGTCAACAATTTGTTCAATTCTCTCCAAAACAAAAAAAAGCGGGGAGCACCGTACTGGTACTCCCCATAAGCTCTTCCTTTTTTACGCCGGAATTTTTACCGCAATCCCTGCTTTGAACTGCACTTCAATCCCGTCCTGCTGCACTACGATCTTGTCCACGAATCGCTTGGTAAGGTCATCGTCAAAGGCCTTCAGCCTGCCCCACTGTGTGATCCGGTCGGTACGCTCGTAGAAGTCGGTCAGGTCGTAGCAGGCGGCGGGATCAACTTCCGGCTCCTCCACCGCCTCATCATCGGTTCCGGTTTTCAGCGTCGTCTTTGCCTTGGCCGGAATCCGCATGATGGCGTTGGTCAGCTTCAGAATCGTCTGGATGTTTGCTTCCTGGATGCCCAGGTCTCCCTTCTGGATGAGCAGGGCGTCACGCTTTTCATTCAGCTCATCGATTTCCGCGCTGATTCTCTCTACAGCAGTCTCTTCGTCGATCTCCTCGTTATCATCGCTGTAGATGAACAGCGTGCGGCGGTCAAGATGCCCTGTCGCGGCGTAATCGCTGATGCTGTTTTCCAGTTCGGATTTCCTGCTGTCGATGGCTTCAATCTCACGGCTGATCCGGTCGAGCGGCCCCCAGAGGATACGCTCCTGCATGCGGATCAGGTCTTCCCGCCTTTCGGGAAGCGTGTTAAACGCCGTGATCACAGCATTCAGCACCTCGTCCTCAGTAACGCCTCTTCCGTCACAGGAATTGCGCTTTTGCGATCTCGTGTGGCAGCGCCATTTCGTGACCTGACCGTTCTTTTCGATGTACCGCTTGTAGCGGTCCCCGCACTCTCCGCAGACGAGCTTCCCGAACAAGGCGCGTTTGCAGGTCATCCGGACCTTCTTGCCGTTCTCGATGCGGTCATGATCCATCTGCATGAGTTTGCCCTGCACACGCATGAACACTTCTTTGGGCACGATGGGCGGATGTGCGTTTTCGACGTAGTACTGGGGGAACTTCCCGTCGTTCTTCAGACTTTTCTTAGTCAGGAAATCTTCGATGTAGGATTTTTGCAGGAGCAAATCACCCATGAATTTCTCGTTCATAAGCATGCTCTTGACCGTGGTATGCTGCCACTTGTCACCGCCGCAGGGTGCCTTGATGCCCTGCTCTTCCAGATCCATCACAATCTCACCGATGCTGTAGCCCTCCAGGAAGTCGCGGAACATCATACGGACGATCTCCGCTTCTTCCGGAACGATGGTGAGCACCTTGTCTCCGCGCTTTTTCGTGTAACCCAGGAATCTGTTGTGGTTCAGCATCGGCTTTCCCTGCTGGAATCCATACTGAAGACCGATCCGCACATTCTGGGAAATGCTCTGGCTCTCCTGCTGGGCCAGACTGGACATGATGGTAATCAACAACTCCCCGGATGTTCCCATGGTGTTGATCCCCTCTTTTTCGAACATGACGGGGATGCCCAGCGCCTTCAGCTTCCGGATGTAGTTGAGGCTGTCCAGTGTGTTTCTCGCCCAGCGGCTGATCGACTTTGTGATCACCATGTCCACCTCGCCGTTTTCGCAGGCTTCGATCAGTTTGTTGAACTGCTCCCGCTTTGCCGTGGACGTACCGCTTATGCCCTCGTCGGCGAACACGCCTGCCAGGGTCCAGCCATCATGGTTGTTGATGTAGTCTGTGTAGTGCGTGACCTGCGCATCGTAGGAAGTCTCCTGTTCCTCGTTGTCCGTGCTGACGCGGGCGTATGCCGCAACCCGCAGCACTCGGCTCTCCGTCTGCGCGCCGGTTGAAGCATGCCGCTGCTGCGCAGGGATGATTCTTACTGCCATTTGCATTCCTCCTCGTTAAATTCCGACCCAGGCGCGTACCGTTGCCTGCTCGGTTGAATTCATAAATGTCCTGCCGTACTCGGCTGGTGTTATCAGGTTGTAAACCGCCGCTGCCGCTTCTGCTGCGCTGCCGATCAGCGTTTCTTCCGGCTTTGCTGTCTGGAACTTCGTATACACCGGGATTGCATCGGGAATTATGGAAAAGCCGGGATGCGTCCTTCGCTCCAGCTCCTCCATGACCTGTTCCCGCGTTCCATCCAGAACAATCGGCGGGTAGTACTCCGTTCCCGCATAGGTTCCTGTACGCAGGTAATCCAAAAGCGATGACTGACTCAGTTCAATGCCGGATGCCTTCCGCGATTCCTTGATCGACAGGCCACCGAGGTAGGCTTCTATGAAGTCGTTCAGCTTTTTTGCCTGTTCCGGCTCCGGAACCGCGTGCCCGTTTTCAATTTTGTACCCGTAAGGGATATGCGCCATGCTCATGCCTCCTTCAGCGGTTCCGTCAACTTCAGACCGCATTTTAAGTTAAAGACCACGCATTTGCCAGTTTCCACCGTTGCACTCTCAACGATCTCAGTAAACAGCGCATCCAGATCCCCGCCTTTCTTCCAGTTGCCTAAAGCGTCTCTTGCGTCAGACACAGCCCGGAAGGTCATGGAATCACCGGATTTCTGCGAAATGTCGTAGCGCAGCGTGTTTTCCCTGGCTTCCAGCTCTATGAGTTTCTGCCGAAATGAAACCGGCTCACCACATCCCTTACTGATGAGAAGTGTGAGCCGGCGTTTTTCGTCCAGGATCTGATTCAGTTCTTCGTTGAGCACTTCCAGTGCGGCTGCATTTTCTTTGGCTTCCTCCTGCCGCAGCCGGGAGATGTAGGTTTCAAAGATGATGTCCTTTGCATACAGCAGTTTGTTCAGCATGGTTGCAAAGGCGTTTTTGATGTTTTCCTCCCGCTCCCGCTTCATGGAGCAGACCGATTTGTCCACCACATGATCCGAGCAGACCCAGTGGTACTTTTTCCCCTGAGCTGTCTTCTGGGTCACCCGCTTCATCGTACCGCCGCAGCAGGCACATTTGAGTTTGCCTGAGAATGCGTATCGGTTGCTGTGCGGATTGTTACGGAGATGCCTGTCCTCACAGGGGTGATTGCCTTTCTCGGCTCCCCGCTGACGGATGGCTGCGTTGGCCCGTTCAAAGGTGTCCTTATCGATAATGGCGTCGTGATGGCCTTCGTTGTAGTACTGCTTCTTCTCGCCGTAGTTGTACTTCAGATGGAAATGATCGAAGAAGGTTTTCTGATTCAATACGTCTCCGATGTATGCGACGTTCTTGATCATGCCGCCGATCATATAGGCCGTCCAGACTCCGGGCGAGCCGTCATTCCGTTTGGTCCCGGTCGGAATGCCTCTTGCGTTCAGTTCCTTTGCAATCGTCGGTGTGCCTTTTCCCGCGAGAACCGCATCAAAGATTTCTCTCACAATAGGCGCACGCTCCGGATTCACTTCAAATGTTCCATCCACCAGGTTGTAGCCAAATGGTGCTGTGGAGTACCGGAAAGTGCCGTTCTCAAACTGCTTATGCTTCGTCCACAGCTCGTTGGCTGAGATGGACTTGGATTCCTCTTCCGCGAAGGTGGAAAACAGCGTCAGCAGAAATTCTGACTCCATCGTGCCGGTGTGGATATTCTCCTTCTCGAACAGGATGTTCACGCCCAGCGCCGTCAGCGTCCGTACCATTTCCAGGCAGTCGGTGGTGTTGCGGGCGAAGCGGGAGATGCTCTTGGTCAGGATCAGATCCACAGATCCCGCTTTGCAGGCCGCGATCAGGCGCTGCAGCTCTGGCCGGTTCTCCTTTTTCGTACCGGAGACGGCGGCTTCCCAGTAGATGCCCGCAAACTCCCAGTCGGGATGGGATTTGATGTACTCCTCGTAATGCTCCCTCTGGGCGACGATGGAGGTTTCCTGCTGGGTTGTCCCTGTGGAGACACGGCAGTAACCGGCGACGCGCAGCTTCTTCACTTCCACCGGAGCGGTGGCGGCAATCTTCACCGGAGCCTGCGCCTGTGGGATGACTGTCATCTTCGTTTTTCCCTGGGCGATCTCGGAACGGAGGTCTGCCTGGGATGCAACCCTGATGGGTCTGTTTGTAGTTTTGCGTGTACGCTCCGCCCTGCTGAGCGCGGGAATGACTTTGATCTGTCTCTCAGGCATCTTGAGTCCTCCTTCCGTCCTTGGTCAGTGGCATCTTACCGTCACTGCCGCCTAAAAGCAAGTCTATACCTTATATATAGAGGGCCAGTCTGGGCGTATAAAACGGAGAAAAACCAGCCCCGGAATTGTCGGATTCTGACAGAGAAAAAGCCCCTGTCCGTGGTCGTCGGGCAGAGGCAATCCAGGCATAAAAGTAGCCCGGAGGGGAAGTATCCTCGGTCTTGGATACCGCCCACCCGGGCCAGAGTTATACGTATGAAGCACTATGGTTTACTTTGCAGTCATTCTTTGCTTAAATGCAGACTCCGATACACCTGCGCGAAGAGCTGCGTCTTTCACAGATAAAATGCCGTCTTTCACAAGAGCCGCCAATGTATCAAAGACACCTTCTGCACGTCCTTCAGTCTGGCCATCTCTCCACGCATTGTCTCTCACAAGCGCCAGTTTTTCCGCTTCATTATATTCTGCCAGCAACATACCCTTCACCTCCGCTCTGTGGGCTTCCAGGAATGGTTTGATTACAAAGTCCTCCGGCATGGCGCTGATTGCCTGGTCAATGGCGCTTCCGATGCCGTCACTATCTTTCTGGCTGTTGATCTCACGAATCTTGTTCACAAGCCAGGAATACTCCTCCAGAGGTTTGCAAGCCGACAGCAGTTCCAGATTCTTCCCATAGTTCACATTGATCATCCGCACTGTGACTTCGATATCAGACACAGCCCCTTCGGGGAAAGAATCGCTCAGTTTCAGAATCTTCTCTTTCGGCTGGTTTTCCAGTCCGTTATAGAACACAACAAGGCGCGGCGCCGGGAGTTGAATTTGCGCTCTTCCGAAAGGATCCTTTCTGTTCTTTACGATATACTTCTCAAACAGGCTTGCTGCGTACCGAAGCATCCGCACAGGCATGTTCGGGTTGTAGGTGCTCTGCTGCTCATACAGATTCATCTCATCCGCAATAATGAACGACATATCATTATGCGTAGAGATATACATGGTCTCCTGTATGGTCGTGATCTCGATTGCAGACGGGTCAGTGTAGTTTGAACCGTTCACCGCATTGTACAGGCTCAAAGTCCATGCCTTATTCTCTTCACTACCGAACAGGAAGTTAAACAGTCTGTCTTTGTATTCCCGGTTATCTACGGCCATCTCGATCATCCCCTTTTTGTATCACAACGGAGAGGACGCCGTCCTCCTACTTGTATCTTACCACAGGGACGACCGTTTTTCAATCGGGATTCCTTTGAATCAGGGTTGTTTCACGAACTCCCACAGAAACGAAGACATCCCGTTTCAATGAAGGAAGCCATGCGTCCGCTCCGCTCCCGCATGCCTTTTATACGGATCCGTACACAGGATCACTTAAAAAAGCGCAAAAATCCCCCATTGCAGTCTTGACTTCTTTTTTTCAATATATCATCATCAAAGTGTCTTCTTATTAATAGAGACTTTCTATTGGACCGAAGATATACCTTCCCAGCAGATCCTGCTCATCATTGAGAAGATCCATCATCTCGCTGACCGGGGACTGATTGCCGGTCTGTATCTGCACCAGGCGAATGACATTCAGTGCAAACTTTCGTATCAGTGCGAGATTGTTTCTGGAGCCTCTGGCCGGTGACCGGTCCTCGCGGAAGGTATCATCCAGGACATGGTGCAGGCGGTTTTCCACGGCCCAATGGTTCCGCTTGCACCGGCCCATTTCTTCGGCACTCATTTCCAGGTCCGAAACGATCCCCACCACCTGGATGTCCATATTCTCCCGGTCCCCTTTCCCTGGAAAAGGCTGTCTGGACGACCCTTCTTTTAAAAACTGTTCTTTGGATGGGGTGATATCATTTCCCTCCTCATCCCGCACGACAAGGATCCTGATCTGTTCCGCACAGCCCGCGCTTTTCAGGAACGGCCATTGGACCTTTGTTTTTGACAGAAAAGATGCATCATTTATGATCCTGTACTCCCGGTATTCGTACCTGTCCCGGTTTCTTTCCACATACGCTGCCTCGTCATATTTCCCGATGTATTGCGGGTACCTTGTACGGATGTCAGGATCTCCTGCCATCCGTCTCCTGTCCTCCTTCATTTCATTAAACTGTTCAATGATCTCCTCATAACACTCCGGATGGTTTCTCTTGACCATCATCACAAAGTGGCCGTCCTGCCCGATGATCTGCTCCATCACCCGTGTCTGTGTATTGAGCGCATCCGTAGTAACGGTGCTCCCCTCTATATCCAGGTACGACAGCAGCACAGGGATACTTGTGATCTCGTTGTCCTTATCAGGGATCGGCTTTTGCGCGAGTACCAGCCCGGTCGCAGCTTCCAGGACATGCAGCATCATCGGTGCCTGTTTCCCTTTGCATTTTTCAGCCGCGCCACGCAGCGCTTTTCCATCCACAGCCAGATGGGCTCCTTTCGGACTGACGATCCCGCAGATCCATTCAATAAAGTTGAACAGGAACAGCTCCTCATCCATCCTTGTGAGCAGCCGTGAGACTGTTGAGAGCGATGCGATCCCGTTCTTAAGGGCCAGACCGTTCTTTTTCAGCCATCCTTCATGGCGGCGGCACCATTTCAGGCATCTCCGCAGAGTGGTATGCCCGGTCACATATCCCGCGACCAGATACGTAAGGATCTCCGCCAGATCGTGTTTTTTTGCCCGCGGGCTGCGGGGATCATCTGCGTTCTTCATATGTTCATGGAGGGATCTGACAAAAGAACCGTTTCCGTCACACCTCCAGTTTCAATCCAAGCCGGTCAAGGATCTCCTGCTGCTCAGGATCTATCTTAGAGATCACGTTTTCTTTCCCGATCTTTAACAGGTAGATCCTTTTTAATGGCGCCAGGTCTTTCGGCTCCACCTTATGCTCTTTCCATATGCGCCTGCTCAGTGAAGCTGCCTGTGCATTGAACTGGCACCGGAATTCCTCTCTGTTCCGGATCTCTCCCTGCTGAAGGTAACTGGTCTCGGACCAGCTGCATATGATGATCTTCAATATATCTTCCCATTCATCTCCAAGCGGCTTTTTCCACCCTTCCGGACACAGATCAGCCACTGCTTTTGAAAAGCCATACTCCCAGACTTCGATATCAGTTAATGACACCTTCCTTTTATCGCTTTCGATCACTCCTTCCGGGGTGATGATCCCGATATAAGTGTCTACCGGCTGAGGGTATTTCTTTCCCGGGACTCTTTTGGATGTCCTTTTGTAGAGATAATAGGAATCCCCCTTTTTCTTGACCGTCTTTCCCTGGGTACGATACTGCTGGACCCACTCAGGGTATGTTTTTTGTGTTACCGGCATAGTATCCTCCTTTCTGTATAGGTGGCGTATACCTATATTATAGAGATATTATACCTCTACACAGTAAAAAAATCGAGAGCCATGAGTGCTTTGTATAGAACCCATAACCCTCGATAAATCCTAAGGATTTCTTTGATTCAGTTTTTGTTCATGAAACAACCCTGGAGTTTTTTACTTCATATTTACGATGCGCAGTTACTGACGCTTATTCAGTTTGCTCTATCTAACCGGTGCTCAAAAGCAACACCCCCAACTCATGTTAAGAGCTGGAGGTGTTGTTTTGCTTAGTTTTGCTTAGTTGGGTTTTGTCGCCACCGGACTAAGGGTGTTTCTGATTGCAGTACCCATATCGGTCGCCTGTTCATATCCCACGCCGTTTTCATTAACGGTTAGGATAAACCAGTTGCCATCGTCACCTGCGGTTACCTCTTGATACCCGGAAGGTATTGTTGTCTCGTGCAGATAATAGGTTCCGAAGGGCAGCATGTCAATGAAGTACACACCACTCACCCCGCTGGTAAAGGATGTTGTCGTAGTACCGTTGATATCTGTGCTGGACACAAGCGTATGGTCATAGCGAAGGATCTCGAATACTGCACCGTCCAATGGCGTATAGGTGTTACTAACCTTACGCAGGATGGCCTTTCGCTCCGCAGTACTGGTGTTCATGATGCCGTACTTGGCGATGTCGGGGGTGGTTACGGCTCTGCTCGTAGTGCTGTCGATCAGGAAAACGGCATACTTGTCATAGTCGCTCTCCGTATCTTGATAAGCGGTCTTGTAGAGAACCGTCTGACCGGTAATCGTTTCTGTACCAATATCTGTCAGGTATCCGGTCGCTGTTGCATCAAGATCCTCTTTCGCCAGAGCCTTATCTCCAACAAGAACAATGTACATATTGGTATTGGCGTAGCCGGTTGGAATTGTTGTTTCCTTCATATAATACACGCCAATGGGTATTCTATTATCGAAGATTACAACACCAGTATTATCCGAAGTCCCCGTCACCACCGTACTTGACACTTCAAGCGCAGTTGTACATTCTGAATCTGAATACAGCGTGAACACCGCATTTTTCAGAGCATTACCAAAACCATCAGTTTTCTTGAACTTAACATCATAACCGCTTAGACCGTACCAGTATACATTTCTTCCGGTGTCATCGCTCTTCGTTATACCATACAGAGATTCTCCGACCTGATTCGCTCCTGTGGTCGCATCGTCCTGGGCATTTCTGAATGCGGCAAGCGTTTTCGCTGTATCGGTTACATCAGCTGTGTACTTTGCAAACTGACAAAGCGTTTTATAACGCGGCGACTTATTAGCCCAGACCCATATGGTTCCATTTCCGGAGGTGATGTTACCGTCAACGACCAGAGACGCTGCGGAAGTATCATCATCAGACGTAGCTTCGTATCCCTCGATGTAGATGTCCTGTCGGACAAGATAGTAATCGCCGTCCTTCGGATACTGTTTACCGCCATTCGTCGGTTCCTTTTCGGGTTCCGTCTTGAAGCTCGTATCCTTGCGGACAAAGTTGCCGTCCGTGCCCTTCAGGTTGTCCTTATTGGTTCCGTCTCCGCCCAGGCGGTCGGTTCCGCCGAAGTTGAGAGCGCCGGAGAGGTTCAGTGTGCTGCCCTCGGCCAGATAGATGCCCGCGCCTTCTGTCGCCGTGTTGCCGTTGATGGTGCCGCCGCTGACAGTTGCGGTGGCGTTCGTGGACACATAGACCGCGCCGCCGTTTCCGGTGGTTTCGGCGTTTTGGAGCGTTGCGCCGTTTGTGATGGTCAGCGCCGCGTCGTTTTCGACATAGACGATGCCGCCGTTAACCGTCAAGTTGTGCCAGTTGCCGTCAAGGATGATGTCGGTCAGGGTCAGCCTGGCGCCCTTATCCATGACCATCGAACGATCATCGCCAAAGTCTCGCTTAATCAGGGCTTTGCCGTCCGCGTCTGACCGCTGCGTATTGAAGGTGAAGTAGTCGCCCCAATCCTTCCTTGTGTCGCTTGTCTCCGCCGTGGTGAAGGTCACCATGCGGTTGTACTGATAAAGGCTTCCCTGATACAGGATGCTCTTGTCAAGGTCGTAATCCTTCAGCATTTTGAGCTTCACAGTCGTGTTTTCGTATGTGTTGAAGGCGTAGGGATTCTTGTTTTCATCTCTGACAAAGAGCTTATCCTGGGCTGCATTGAAGCCATCGCGCAGAGCGTTGAAGCCGTTGGCCACAGCTCCGGTATTGCCGTAATCGGTGATTCTGGCATAGACCGCCTGCGCCTTGCGGGTTTCCTCTTTGCCGTTGATCTTGAGTTTGATGTCCTGATACAGGATTTTGTTGTTGTCATCCGTCAGCTTGCAGATCACGTCCACCCAGTAGATCAGGTTTTCACCGGCACTGTCCTTGACCTCCGTGTATGGGACGCCGTAAAGGGACAGGGCGTGGTCGCTGCGGAAGACCTGCGGCTTCAAGCGTGTAGCCGTGTCACCGAAGGTGCCGAAGGGCTTACCGGGGAGTCCGTGGTTCTCAAATACAGGCTGATCGGACTCAATAACAAATACACCGATCACGCCGTCTTCAAGTCCACCCTTTGTGGTATTGATGACCTCGTTGCTATGCACGCTTAGGACAACGTTGCGCTGCTTGTTCTCGTCCGAATACAGTTTGTTATCGAAGACGGTGACAGTGCCGCCGAAGTAGAGTTTTGCGTTTTCGCCGCCGACGTCGATTGCGCCGCCGTTTGCGTCTGTGGCTTTGTTGCCGGTGATGCTTGAGTCGATAACAGTGACATTCGTGGGATTTTCAGTTGCTGTTGAATTATCGGCGTAGACAGCGCTGCCTGTTGCGGCCTTGTTGTCGCTTATGGTGACTCCGCTCATGCTCAGCGTACCGCTGCCGCCGACCCAGACCGCGCCGCCATTCGCCGTGGCCGTGTTGCTGAGGAATGAGCCACTATGGAAAACCGCTGTGGTTCCGCCCGCCAGATACATCACGCCGCCGTTTATGGCCTTGTTGGTTTCAAAACTCCCGCTTTCAAGTGTAACTGTCCCGGATTCTGTCACAGATACAGCGCCGCCGTTCGTGGCCGTATTGCTGAAAAAGCCGACCTTATCAATCGTCAGTTCCGTGCTGTTGCCAACACTGACAGCACCGCCGAAGCTTTCGCCATCAGAAGCCGTTGCCGTGTTGCCTTCAAATCTCGCGTAGCTGATTAAAACGTCGGCCCCCGTTTCAAGGGCAATCGCGCCACCTTCTGCGCTGTTGTTCGACTTATTATTGACGACAGTATTGTTGCTGAAGATTGCTGTTCTGTTGAGGCCGCCGTTGACGGTCAAGCTGGTGCCATCATCCATGAGAATCGCACCACCCTTGAGATCGGGGAATTTATCCGATTCCACCTTGAAGTTCTGGAACTGTACATGGGTACCAATGGTAAGATTGAACGTCCCTTCGCCCGTGTTCCCGTTTCCGGTGGATCTCTTCACGCGGATAGCTCTGCCATTGCGATTATGACCGTCAAGTATGATGTTCTGCAGCGTCAGGCTCGCGACATTTTCAAGCGTGATCACGGCGCCATCATTTACGTTAGATTCATCGTAGGCGCGGCTGATCAGTGCGCGTGAGTAATCCGTGGTTCGAGTGGTGGTGAAGACATAGCGATCCGTACTGCTTGCCGTGCGGCTGGCGGTGGTAAAGGTCAGCGGCCGGTCGGCATTGTAATAAGTGATCGGTTTCGAGATCGTAAAGTCCTTGAGCGCCTGAAGCTTCAAGTCGTCGAGGACGGAAACTCCATTGCCGTCAACATCGTAGAAGCTCTTGGTCTGCGCTGCGGCGAAGCCCTCTTCCAGGCTTGCGTAAACAGCCGGGTGAAGCGTCTCGCCGTCAAGACTCCGCTCATAGAGCAGCGTCTCGCCATTGGTCAGCTTGCAGACAGCATTGATATTGCGTACCTGATAATAATCGCCGGACTTGTACAACAATTTGTCCGTGTACGCGGTCTTTTTGCCGCTGTCCCACTCATACAGCTCAATGCCCTCTTCACCCAGGACTTCCAGTCGGAAGATACGGTCTGCCTCCACGTAGAAAGAGATGCGGTTGTTGCCGTTTCTGCTGGGATAATAGGTCTCTCGGAGATACCAGGTGCCTTTGGGGATCTCGCGGAAGTAGACGACACCCTTCTTCAGCGTCTTGTTGTTCAGGTCCCTGTACTTGCTGGTTCCGTCCGCAGAGGTGGAGGTGACGATCTCATCGCCGTGCTCCCACAGCTTGAGTCTGGGGAAGCCGTTTTCATCGAGCGCAGGTCTGAGGACAGGTCTACCCTCTTCATCGAACACGGGAGTTCCCTCTTCATCCATGACCTGTACAGGCTCATCCGCCTCATAGATCGTAAAGTTCGCGTTCGGGAGAGCTACGCCTTCGCCATCAAGCTTCATAAAGGAGACCGGATAGTCCAGACGCTCGTTGACAATGTACCTGCCGGGCAAGGTCAGGTTTGTGTCAAGGATTGCTTTGCCGTCCGCGCCGAGCTCATAGAGGCCATAGGAGTTGGGTGTGTTCTCGGCGACGATCGTTTTCGCATTCCGGACATTGAGCGGTCCCGACGTCCAAAGATCGTCATACTGTGGCAGGATCAGCGTGGGTGTGCCGACCAGCATCAGGTAGGTAGTAGCATTTTGCTTGTAACTTTTATGCGACAGCTCCTTCATATAATAGATGCCGATGGGGACTGCCGTGAAGTCAACTACACCTTCCTCAAGAAGCTGACCCTTGGCGTCCTTGTCTCTCACACCGTCTGCGGATTTGGCTCTGGCAACCTCCACATTGAAGTTTGCGTCGGTATAGAGGACGAACTCTGCGCCTACTACGGGATAATTCTTGTTGTCCTTCTTCATGAAGGAGACTTCATACACGCGGTTCCAATAGACAAGCGTGCCGGTGGTATCCGTCACAAGGCGAACGCCGGTCAGGTAGTCGGAGTTCAGGCAGGAAGTATCCTCCGCATCGTGCGCGTTACGGAGCTTCTCCAGGCTCGAAGCGGAGACCTTGTCGTTTTCCTCCGTTGTAGCAAACTGGTTGAACCCCGTCACAGGCTGCCGGTGTTTGAGGTACTGCGCCCAAATCCAGATGGTGTCTCCAGTCAGTTCGCCGTTGATGTGGAGGGAGGTTGCGTCCTTGTTTTCGTAGCCCGCGATATAGATATCCTGCCGTGCAAGGATGTTTTCACCGCCGTTGTTTACTCTTCTATTCGGGTCGGGGCAGTTTTCGCTGAACGCCAGTTTACCGGAAATATTCAGCAGACTGCCCTCGGTGAGATAGATACAGGCGCCATCAGTCACGGTTTGTCCGCTGGTGGTAAAGCCGTTCTTTGTAAACGCCGCACTGCCGCTGAGGTTCATGACAACGGTGGGATTCAGATAGATCGCGCCGCCCTCATTCGCGTAGCAGCGGCTGATGCTCGTACTCCCGGTGATGTTGAGCGTGCTGCTGTTCGTCTCCATGTGTACAGCACCGCTGTATTTCGGAGCTTTGCAGTTATTGATGATGGTGCCAGTCGTGACAGTGCTGCCCGCCGGGGTATAGTCCTGCAGGGTGAGGGCCTTGGTTTTGCTGTAGATTGCGCCGCCCGCGCCATCTTCGAGGCTTGTAGAGCAGTTTTCAAAGCTCGTGCCGGAGACGGTGGCGGCGGAGTCTGTTGCGTCGCTTGCGCAGTACAGCGCGCCGCCGTGGTTAGCAGATGTGCTGTTCTGGAAACTGCCGCCGTTGAGCGCCACTTCTTTCGCCGCACTGTAAACCGAGCCGCCGAAGCCGACAGTGGTAGAGCAAGCGGTGAAGGTGGTGTCGGTGATGGTTGTGGTGGCTCCTGTGTGGTTGATCGCGCCGCCGTCAGTCTTGGTATAGCAAGCGTTGAAGTCACAGGAATTCACGGTCAGCGTCCCGGCATTAGAAGCGACGGCGCCGCCGTTGGAATCCCCGCTGTCCTGATTTGCATAGCAGGAGGTAAAGCTGCTGTTTTCAATCGTCGCGTGTGCATCCGCAGCAGCATTGCTGTGATTGACCGCACCGCCTTCAACTGTGCTATGGCAGTTCTGGAAAGCCGCGCCAGCAACAATCATCGCACTTCCGTGGCTTTCGATCGCGCCGCCGTTGGGAGCGGTACAATTCCGGAAGAGCGTTCCGTTTTTCGCGCTGCCGCCGTCGAGGATCGTCAGTTTATCCGCATAGATCGCGCCGCCGCTGCTTGTAGCGGCGCAGTTGAGGAACTTGACGCTCTCCGCCGCCGTATTATCAGCTTTGTTGACGGTCACCACGGCATTTGCCGAAGCGTAGATCGCGCCGCCGTTTTCAGCGCTACCGTACTGCATGGTTGTGCCGCCGTTGATGGCAAGATTGCCATTGACGGCTTCGATCAGGCGGTGACTGCCCGCTGTGGCCGACTTATCGCTGCGGCCGTCCAGCGTGATGCTTTCAAGCTTGAAGCTTGTATTCGTGTTATCCAGTTTGAAAAGCTGGTTTGTGCTGTTGGTGCGATAGATGGTACAGACGCTGCCCTCCGTGCCGCGATAGGGATGATTCTCATCAGACTTGGAGGCTGTGGTCAGGGTAATGTTCGCTTTGGGGAAGTTGGAGATCGCGTCTGTCTGCCGGATGGCATAGTCCTCCACCAGCATCTTGATGTAAACCGCTTTACCTGTATCTCCGTTCGCGTCCTTAACCGTCGTAAACTCGTCAAGGGCGACGGACAGGCGCTGATAGACCGCGTCGCTGCCGTTGGCGCGTTTGAGGGTATTGCCCTCTGCGTCCGTGATTTTGCAGAGATACGGGCCCCAGTATATCTTATTGTCATTCCCCGAGAGCTGGTAGCCGAACAGATTATCGTCACGGTTATTGAAGAAACAGCCGAGCAGATCGTCCTTCTTTCCCCAGGTACCAAAGGGCGTGCTCTCCAAGCCATGCCTGGTAAACTGGCCATTGGCGCCGTCTACATCCATATCCGGCACATACACGCCGATTTTTGCATCTAAGCCGAGACCATTCGCCGTTGTGTAGATGGTCGCCACGCCGTCAACCTGCATGAGAACATCTCGGGCGGTGAGGTCGTCGCTGTACTTGTTGCCCTCGACCACGGTGTTGCCCTCAAAGTACAGCTTGCCTCCTTTGACAGTCTGGATGGCGCCGCTGTCGGAATTGGTGCAGATGTTGCCGGGCTTGTCGGTCTCCGTCTCCTGTCCGCCGATGGTGGCGTTGACGAATACCGCCGAATCCCCGACAAAGACCGCGCTGCCGTTCGCCGCCCGGGAGCTGGTGACGGAACCGCCGGTGATAGTGCCGCGTGCGAGAGCAGTGTTCAGCTTAGTCACATCAATGGTTTCTTCTCTGCTGCCGTTGAGCTTATTCTTGATATCGTTCTTGGACAGATAGATTGCACCGCCGCTCTCCGCAGCACATCCGCTTATGTTGCAGTCTGTAATATTAGCGGCTTGCGCGGCCGACC
>DEPS01000068.1:41459-68133 GCA_002358875.1 Lachnospiraceae bacterium UBA3386
CCATATTGCGCCGCCGTTCACCGCGGCACTGCAGCCGCTGAACCCGCAATTCGTAATGTCGGTACTTACCTTTTTATTGCTCTCTTCGCGGCAGTTCATGCCGTGGTACACAGCACCGCCGAGATCTGCAGTTGAGGCGCAATTGGCGAATGTAGAGTCGGTGATTGTCAGCGTAGCGGCGGAAGAGAACACCGCGCCGCCGTGCCGCTTTGCCGTGCAGCCAGTGAAGGTACTGCCGGTGATGGTTGCTGTTGTTCCTGATCCACTGCCGCCAAGGTGGAGCGCGCCGCCGTCACGCAGGGTAGAGACGCAGTCCGTAAAGATGCTGTCGCTCACAGTAACGGTCTTGACCTTGGTGTTGACAGCGCCGCCGTAGTGAATCACGCTTGTGACCTCGTAACGGTCCTCAGCTCGGCACTTGGTAAAGGTGCAGCGGGTGAGATTCATATAAGATCCCGGCCACATGTTATTATAGCCGTTTGAAAAATAGTTGTTTATAGCGCCGCCCTCTTTGCCGGCCCAGCAGTTGGTAAAGGTGGAGTCTGTAAAATCCATGCATGGCACATAGCTCTGGATCGCGCCACCGGAGCCGTTCTGCGTACCCGAGGAGCAGTTACTAAAATCACAGTCGGTCACAGACAGCTCGGTTTTTGTGCGGGCAGCATTTCCATCGGGAGTAGCGATCTCCTGATTTGGCTGGTAAACCGCTATGCCGCCGCCCTGGCCTTTGCAGTTGCAGCTTTCAAACGTGGAATCATCAACAGATACGCTCTTTCCAGCCTTTACGGCTGCGACGATTGCGCCGCCGCGGCTCATGGTATCGCACGAGAGGAAGGCGCAATGCGAGACGGTCAATCCGTTGACGCCGTTGGCGCAGATGGCGCCGCCGCCGTTGCCGGCATTGTTGGTCTCCCCTGTTTTCGCGCTGCATTCGGTAAAGCTGCAGCCGGAAACCGTGACCAACGGGCCATCCCAAGTATCACATTTATCACCCTTTACCAGATCAGACGTGGGGATATTGGGGGTATGGGAGGTAGCCGCATAGATCGCGCCGCCGTAGTTCTTGCCGACGCAGGCGTTAAAGACGATACCCGGAGCCGCTTTGTCCGTACCGCCGTCGATCGTCAAGGGCTGGTTGCTGCTGTTGTGGTAGTAGATCGCGCCGCCGTGGCCCGCACTTGCTGTGCAGCTCTCGAAACAGATGTCCGACCCGACCAAATCCAGTTGCCCCCCGGAAACGACGCAGATTGCGCCGCCGCTCCTGGCATTCAGATTTTCAAATCGGCCCGCGTTTACAGTCAGCGTTCCGCCTGTGACCAGAACTGTGCCGTCGGCTTTCTCTGTATAAATGGTTCCGCTTTTATCGTTCGTATACGCAGTAAACTCACCATTACGCAGAGTAGTCCCCTCCGCAACAGTCATATTGCCGTCGGAGATTACAATCAAGCTGCCGACATAGACATTACGCGTCATTTCTGTCTCTACATTATTAACCTTCTCTGTTGTGTTGTAGGTGTACTGAATGTTCGGCGGATCGGCTTTTCTGCCCAGACTGCTGCCGCTGTCCAGAATGATCTTTTCGATCGTAATATTACCTTCGGACATGACAAAGCAAGTATCCTTAAATCCGTTGGCTCTGATCAGCGTCGCCCGATCCCGTGTGCCGACATAGGGAAAGCTCGCGTCATCCTTCTTCGCCGTGGTCAGCGTCATGGCCGCGTTCGGGAATTCGTGTTTCTCCGAAATCTCGTACTCGTCCACCAGCATCTTCACACACGCGGGGGTGGCTCCGTCTTGCCATGTCGTCTCCCCTGTTTTTTTATAGAGAGGGCCGACATAGGCATCGAAGGCATCCGACAGTTTTCCAAAAACGGCAGGAGCATATACAGTTTCTCCGTTTTCTTCTTTGCCGGTATACAGGATGTTTCCGTCCGCATCCGTGATCTTGCAGACGCCGGGGATAAAGGTCACGGTGCCGTCCCGATCAACCTTGGCAATGGTGTGTGTCTTGTTGTCAGTCGAAGCCGTGAGCGCATATTCCGAAGACACAGCCATGGATGCGCTTTCCAGGCTGAGAACAAGCTTCACGCCGTCGGGAACCGACAGATTTTTGCTCTCCCCTGCTTCGAGGGTGAAGCTTGCCTTTCCATCCGTGCCGGTGGTCAATTCGTCGGTGATGGCATATCCGGATACCAGCTTGTTATTTTGCGTCAGCGTTGCGATAACTGCCAGCTCCGTATTGTATCCGTTTTTGACTGTCACGACGCGCTCTTCGCGGGCAGGCTTCGCCCAGGCCGCGTAGAGCGTGATCGGCGCGGTCACAGTTGCAGTTTCAAAGTTGTAAGCCTTCCCCGGATCGATCTCTGTTTCGGAGGAATGATCCTGTTTTGCGTATCCTTCATCCGTCGTCCAGCCGAGGAAGGTGATTCCCTCCGCCGTGGGATAGATGGGATCGGGCGTCGGGCGGGCAACCTTCTCATTGGTAGTTACCGCCTTCTGATAGATCTTGCGGCCGCCGTCCTGGTCATGATAGCCTTCCATCTCTGTCGTCCAAGTGCCGCCGTTTACATCAAAGCTGACCAGCGGCTGCTCGGTGAAGGTGATGGTAGAGTCGGCAACGCTGTAGCGGAGCTTGCCCTTGAGCGTGAAGCGGCCTGTGTTATAGAAGTGTACATAAGCCGGGTCTGCAAACTCATGGAAGGAGGGCTCATTATTGATCGTGTAGTAGTAGCCCGGAGTGGAAATAGTGCCGCTTACAGTATACGGATCCTCATATTCCTCGATTTTCTTCCCCTGGGGTGCTACATGGTCGACTTCCAGAATGGCAGTCTCCCCGGATCTGACGCTTATTGTTGCCGCATGATTGGTCAAAGCCACCGCACTGTGGGCAGTTTTGTCATCATTGACGCGGAACATCTTTGTGGCATAGTCGATTTTTACCGTTATACCATTGATGTCCGCAGAGGTATTATTCACCAGCACGAGGTTGATGAGCTGGGTATTGACAAAGGCAACGGTTTTATTTGTCTCTACTGTAAAGCTGTCAGAAGCCGGTTCACCGTCTTCGGCAGTTACTCCGTTTACACTGGTTTCGTAGCCAACGATAAAGTCTTCAGTCACAGTCAAAGTCACGCCGTAAGGCACTTTAAGTTCCCTGGACTGACCGTTTGTCAGCTCAAAGGTCATTTTGCCGTCGGTAAAGCCGTAGTCGTCATAGTCGTCGTCGTAGCTTTCGGGTTTTTCCTCCGTGCTTACCCAGTCTGTTACAGTGGCTGTGTAGGTAAAGGGTTCCAGGTTACCCGCGTAGCCGCCGACAGTATTCGTCACAGTGACAGTCTGCATCTTGCGCTCGTTTCTGAACACAATGCTATTGTCATTTTCAGTAACAGGGTCGATTGTAAGACTTGAAGTCTGGATAGCGCTTTCACCATTGCGGGAGACCGTCGTGTTGTAATACTCGTTATGACCGTTGGCGTCCGTCTCCACGACCTTCAGATTTGCGCCCTCGGGAATAACCAGCTTGACGCTCTTGCTGTGGACGGTCTGCGCAAGCTCCGTCGACGCGGCCTCGCTCTTTTCAAACGCAATGCGAATAACGGCCTTGCCATCTTCATCGGTCTTGATCGACCCGTCGGCGTCGGCGCTCATGTCATAGTTCACCGCGTTTTCCAGCGTGACCTCAAACTCGAAATAATCATTCGCCGAGACCTTGCCCGTCAGCTCTTTGGTCAGATCGATATGGGCCATTTTGCGCACGTTTTCAAACTTCACGTCCGCGCCGTCATTCGTCACGGAGGAGATAACAAAAACATTATCATGCTCAGTGTCGCCATCCTCGATGACCGCACCCTCCATCTCCTCAGGCATGGTAAGAGCAGAGGCTGTGATCCGGTACTTGGAATTCTCAGTCTCCGTGATGGTCATAGTCGCGCCGACCGGGGCCTTAAACTCCCGGATCGCAGCCGTTGCATTCGAAGGCGACATGGTAAAGGTCGCCACGCCGTTCGAATCGGTGACGATGTTATTGTCCTGGTTCTCTTCGTCTGTGTAGAGTGCAAAGCTCGTAACCGCCGTTCCGTCCGCCTCGGTCAGCTTGACGGTAAACCCGAAGGAAACAGGGTTCTTGCCTTCCAGTCTGTCATCCAGGGTTTTTGTCAGCTTCACATCCGCCAGTTTACGGGTATTTTTGACGGTGAAGATGCCGCTCTCCTGCAGGGTGAATTCGCCGTTTTCAGACTGCTCATTGTTCCAGAAATAGACCGGCGTGTAGTTGGATTTGTTCTCTGCAACGGTATATATACCTGCTGGCAGCGGAGAAATGCTGATACTGTCGCTCGCTTTTACCTGATGCAGAATAATTTTGCCCTGCATACCCTGTCTGCCGGGAACAACACTGTAGTCATAGTTGCCCCGGATCGTGTAACTGCCCTTCCGGATCACCGAGGAGGTGAGCGTGATATCAAAGCTTTCGTTCGGATTCGCGCCGATACCCTCATATACCTTATCGATCTCTACCGTCAAGCCATTCCAGACGATACTGGTGGGGCTTCCCTCACCCACTTTGCCAAGGTAGCCGTAGGTATCGTTGAAGAAGCAGTTGAGTGTGGCTTTTGTTGAATCAGCCAGTCCATATGCTGCGGTGGCAAACTGTTCGCCGATCTCCATGTGTCCGGGGAACGCCGTAACGCCGATTCGTGCGCCGACGTTAAGACCGGGATCATCCACAGTGATGATCTGATTGCTGTTGCTATTGATATAAAGGTTGGCTGCTTGATTATACGTATTTGTATTGCCGTTGATAATGGGGGTACCGGTGGGATAGACTCTGACCTCGCTGTTTCCTGCCACGACTGCACCGTCTTCCGCGTCGGTATTGTCGGTGATGCTGCCGCCGCTGATATTCAGTGCGCCGCCGTCAAGCCAGATTGCGGAGGCGTGGGGGGCGCTGTTGCCGGTGATTTCAACGCCCGGAACGATGTTCATTGTGCCGTTGCTCCAGATCGCGCCGCCCTCGCCGTCGGTCGCGGAGTTGCGCAAGGCGGCCTTGTTGTTCAGGTTCAACGTGCCGGTGCTGTTCACCAGGCCACCGCCTTCGGTAGCGGTGTAGCTGTCCTTCGCGCCGTCGAGGACGATGTTCTCCAGAGTCAGAGTGCCCGCGTTTTTGAGCATGCTGCCGCCAACCCCGCCGCGTGTGATGACGGCACGGTCGGCTTCTTCCCCGCCCTTGAAGGGGAACATCGGATCCTCAGTGGATGCCGTGGTGAGAGTCAGGCTCTCTCCCTCTGTGAGGTTGATCCCATCCGTTGAGGGGATGATGTAATCCTCCAGCATGTAGATAGTCCGGGGTACATCATCATGAGAGCGGATATACGCCAGGGCGCTTTTCAGGGATTCGAAGATGACAGGGTCGCCCTCCGCCGGCAGCACCTTGCAGACCGCGCGCAGGGTATTGATATAGGTGAGGTTTGTGCTGCTTTCGCTTATCACTGCATAGGAGAAGGTTCCGCTGTTAAGCGTCTCGCCGCCCGTACTTGTCTGAACCGTATACTCCGGATCCAAAGTCTCGGTGATGGTGGCAGTCGTGCCGACGGGGAGAGTAAGCGCAATAGAATCTGTCGGCTTGAGATAGAATTTCACTTCGCCGTACCAGTCCGTCACCAGAGCATCGTCCGGGTTTACCGTCCAGAATCTGATGGGATGGCTGTCATTTGTCTGCAGCTTCAGCGTAAATTCAAACGCTCTCTCCAGGGACTCCGGCCGTGGATCGTCCACAAGCTGTGCCTTTTCCACGGTGAGGGTGGCTGTCTCAGACTTGACTTTGTTTTGGATGGTGACGCTCTCCGTATTAAAAACTGCGTCCCCCAGATATCTGTATTCTATTTTATAGGTTTCATCACCAAAGAAGGGGACGGTCTCCAGGGCATAATAGCGATAGGGATACCCCGAATCATCCACCAATTCGAGATCATCAATTGTGTACGTCCAAACGTTGCTGTTGTCAAGGGTTAGACCACTACGCACCTTTTCTGCTTGACTGAGGTGAGATGACATCTTTTCACTGGTAACAACTTCGCTCCCCTCCTCAGGAAGGACAAAGTCGTTAGACCGGTACACATCAAAGATGACAGTCGGCTGCTTTTTCAGTTCGTCGCTTTCCGTGATTCTTGACCCATCCGGGTTATACCATTCCTTGGTTATGCTCAGCGATGTGGCTTTTCTGTTGCGCACAACGTACACACCCGCGTCGGACACGCCGTACTCCTGGACATAGCGCGCTTCGAGAGGCGCAATATCGTTAATCTTCTCTTCTTTGATGGAATAGGTGATATTTTGGTTGGATGCGTCTCTGGAGGGAAGACCTGTGAAGGAATTATTGTTGTAAGGAGCCGCGCTGCTGAGTTCTACAAGCTTAGGATTTTCTCCGTCCATAACGGCTGTCGGTTCTGCCCCATTGACAGACTGATACAGTCCAATCGTTACCTTCTCGACATTCTCCGGCCATGTATTGCCCTGCCAGAGCACCATGACGGGGATTGTAAGCAATTCCTGCTGGTTGCCAACCGTAATCCTGTCTCCGGAGTTTGTCAGGTTGACCGCCGTTTTGCCCTTGGGGAGATTCGCCCGAATGGTCGGCTCCAGAAGATCATCATTGCAGAAGTAGAAGTAGCGCCACTCCTCATGACCGTCCTCGGGCAGCAGATAACCTTCCGGCGCTTTTGTCTCTACGATACCGTAGAGAATATAAGCCTGATAGGTATCGCCGCCGCGGATCACCAGCTCACCGTTATTATCCGTCGTGTAGGTTGTAACCGGATCGCCGACAGCAACACCGTTTTCGATCCTGAAAACGCTGAATTTGGCACCGGAGAGCAGCTCGCCCGTTTTCTTATTCATCTTGACGAGGGTGAGCTGGGATTCCTCATAGCGGTTGTCAATGACGACGTTAACGCTGTCAGATCCCGATTGAATATTAAACAGCTGCGGCGTCGTTTCCGGCTTGGCTTCGCTCCCGCCCACCATGCAATAATACTTGGTTACTACATTGATCTGTTCGGGCAAATCCCAAGGCTTCTCATTCTCTTCGATTACGCGGTATGCATCAAATGTTGACAGCTGCGTGGTAAACGTGATGGCACCCCATTTGGCCTCGGAGACATAATGCCTCTCTACATCCTCCCATTTTCCCTCGACCTGGTGCTGCAGGACAACCTCGACGTTATTCTGCTGATCCTCCCGCAGGGCATAGCTGCCGGAAAAGCGGATCGAGACCTTGAGACCAGGTGTAGCCGCATAGAGACGCACCTTCATCGTGTCGCCATTGTAGTAGGTATAAATACCGCCGGAGTTATAGCTGGGGTCATCGGTGATCATAAAGCTGTAAAGGGTATTGTCTTTCTGGTAACCCGCCGGGGCCTGAATCATCTCCAGATAGTAGGCGGTGTTTTTCTCGATGCTGATGCCACTGCTCTCATCAAGTTCGATAATCGCATAGCCCGAGCCGTCGTCGGTCGTGGTAGTGGTAAAGGTAACGGGATTTCCCGGCGCGTACTCCATTGCCCGTTGGTTAGCGTCAAGGAGGATGAATTGCACACCGTTCACGCCGGTCTGCATCTGCCCATCAGCATAGACGTAGAGTCTCACCATGTAGTTCGTGCCGAATCCTGCTACGTCGGAGGCGCTGGGGTAAATGGCCATACCGTCTTCATATCCGGGTGTTTCTTCTGTAACGCCGGCTGTAGTTCTGGCGATCTCCGCCGCATCAGCTTCTTTTCCAGTTTTCAGTACCGCAGTGCCGCGAAAGTGCTTTTTCTCTCCCGGCTGGGCTGTGATGCGCGTGCGGTAGGTGATGGTGACAGCGGTATTGTCCGGGATGACAAAGGTACCGGTATTCCCGCTGTAGTCATAGCTGATTTCACTGCCGGAATCCACGTTGATGCTGTTATAGTCAATGGATTGACCGGCGTCCGTCTTTGTTTCCTTTGTGGGGTAATCATCATCAAAGGTATCTGCGAGTATGAAGCTGCTGCTGCCGCCGTTGAGAGTATAGCCCTTGGGGTTCACCGTGACCTTCCAGCTTGCCCAGGAGCCTTCGAGTCCGAGAAATTCCCTGGTGATCGGACTGTAGGGAACGTCGGTTGTGACAGTGACCGTATCGTCATCCAGGATGTTGGAGGGGTTGGGTTGAGCGCCTGCGTCGTTGTTCGTGATCGTGAGGGTGTTCTGAGCCGTGGTCGTCTGCGTGTCCCTGTTATAGCTTCCGTGCTGAGGCTTCGCCGTATAGGTCAGGGTGATTCTGTCGCCTTCATACATGTGGGCGACGGTGAGGGGGAAGGCGGTAAAGGCTGTTGCAACGCCCGGCTCCACATCCGCCCCGTTTACCTGCGTGGAAGACTTGCCCTCGGGCAGAACAAAGCCCGCCTTATGGGCATAGGTGTAGCTGCCGGACACATTCCCGTTCGTGGAGTCCGCGATGGAAACAAGGTATTCTTGCCCATCAAAGTCAAGATCGTTCTCCGCTTCCACGACTGCCGTATAGGTGACGGTTCCCGTCTCCGCGTTGTAGTCTCCCGCTGTAAAGGAGTTGACCTTTACATTGTGGGACTTGACCGCGGACAGGGTAAGACTGTCGGCAAGCTCATAGTCGTGTGGAACTGTGCTCACCTGAACGGAGACGGGGATGGTGAAGCTGACCGCAGTTGCTGCGCTGACCGCTGCCGCCTGATCGCCGTAATCGCCTGTTACAGTAAGAACGCCTGTTTCCGCGTTGAAAGACACAGCGGCAGTGACGGAGAGCGTTTGCTCGCCGCTTTGGATATTGAACGTGATGGTCGAGGGAACAGCAGAAACCGTAAGTCCCGCCGGGAAGGTATAGGTCATCGGCGCTGACAGCTTCATCTGGCGCTCGCCCTCCTCCCCCTCCGGGATTTCGGAGAAGGACAGGGTCAGATTCAGGAGATCGTCCTCTTTTACGATGGCAGGCGCCGACAGCCCATGGGTTTCTGTTTCGCCATCATAGCTGTAAACGGTGCCATCGTCCAGGAACAGGTTGAGATTATCCGATTCCTCCACTACCTGGCATTCAACGCTTATATTGCCGGTCATGCCGTTTTTGAGCGTGACCGTCAGCGTCTGCGTATCAGTGAAAGCATTCAGACACTTCACTTTCAGATCATCAGTAACTGTCATAACGCTCGTGTCAGAAACAGAAATGCTCTCAACATCCGTGCTTTTGATGGCGGTGATGCCGCAGGCCGTGAAAATATCTTCCAGTGTTGCGATGTCGTTTTTCTTAATGGTATAGGTATAGTCACCCCAGGAGAATACGGAAACGCCGTCCGGTATCCCAGCGGGGAGGTCTTCAGTCTTCCCGTCAAAATAGATCACCAGATTCGGGCAACCAGAAACGTTCAGACTGGTAACGGACGCGGGCAGCTTGAGTGCGGTCAGAGAAGTGTTGTTGGATACGTCGATATTCGTCAGCGACGTTTCGCTCAAATCCAGCGCAGTCAGACCTGTACAGCCAGATGCATTCAGGGATGTTGTGCTGCTGGGTACTTTCAGGCTGGTCAGGCCCGTGCAGCCGGAGACATTCAGGGAAGTCACACTGCTCGGAACGGTCAGGCTGGTCAGGCCCGTGCCGGAAACATCCAGTGTGGTCAGCCCTGTGCAGCCGGAAAGTTCAAGGGTCTGCAAGCTGTTCCATCCGCTAAGATCCAACGTTTTAAAATCATCGTTTGTGCATCCATTTGCCTTTAACGTTTCCAGAGAACTCTTGCTTGTACCAAAGCCTGCTCCCGTTGTTGTAATATGACTCGGTTTCAATTTTGTCCCAGAGATGTTCAATGTTTTAATATGTCCGCATTCCGCAAAACAATTATCGCCTAATGAATTCAGTTGACTACAACCAGAGAAATCAACAGTTTCCAATTTGGTAGCACGGAATGCTTGTTTTCCAATTGTCGTTAGTTGATCACATCCCGAAAAATCAATAGCCTCAAGACTACTTCCAGCTGGCTCTGGATCCCATTTCGTTCCCTTAAACAGATCCGTGCCAACTGTTTTCAGAGTAGTACACTTTGACGCATCAACACTCACCATGTAATACGTTCGCGTCAGCATGTTATTTCCTAAATGAGTAATTCCGTCTTCAAAGACAACTCTTTTGATCTCATTCCTCAGATCCATGCCATACTGACCCCAAGGTGTATTAGCCGGAGCAGAAAAATCATTCATCTCTCCAGTTCCCGAAATGGTCAATACGCCCTCAGTATCAATCACCCAGTTTCCGCTTCCTTTTGTGCCATTCTCCCACGTTCCGCTTACCGGCAGCGTCACCGCATCCGTCACCCGAATCTCCACGTTCTGCCCGTTTTTGAGCGTGAGAACCAGCGCCTCCTCCGTCTGGAATGGCGCAAGGGATTTAAGCAGCCAGTCGGAATCCAGTTTTTCAACCCCGACCAAATCCGGGTTGGAGAAGGTTACATCCTCAACATCATCAACCGTAATCTCCGTCACTCCCAGCTTTTCAAACAGCTCAGAAAGCTTTATCTCACTCTCCCCGGCGATGCTATACGTATAATCTCCCCAGTGGAAATCTACCGTATACCCCGTCAAAACATAAACCGAGAACCCATCCGTCTCGAATTCCACCGTCCCGTTAGCCACTTCACACGGAATTTCATAAACCGAGAATCCGTCGAATGTGCCTTTTTCATAAACTGAGAATCCATCCGTCTGGTCATCATTAACCGAGAATCCATCCGCTTTTGAGCCTTCTTCCCCCTTCTTCTCGAAGTGGACAACAGAAATCTCCTCTTCTTCCTCTACATCCTGATCCATCAGCCGTACACTGACCTTCACGTTCTTATCCGGCTGGTACTTCTCGCCAGTCTCAGGATCCGTCAATTTGATGTCAAAAGCCTTCGCAAAAGAAAGATCCTCGGGCACTCTGCCCAGAGTTTCAGCCGTTTTTGCAACATAGGCGTCGTATTCCGGGGTTCCTTCCAGAAGTTCCGTCACTTCCAGTTCTGCATCGGCGGGAATCCCACTCGTGGAATCATATTCCACCTTGATTTCATAAGTATTTCCGTCACTCGCTGTCAGCGTCTGTTCCTTCACGGTCTGGACAACGACATACACAGAAAAACCATTCGTCTCGAACTCAACAGTCTCCCCCTTCACGCTGCTGGCCATGACACGGGGGCTGCTGCCGCTCTTCCTTCCCTGCCCTTCCTTCTGCTCAAAGTGGACGACTCTGATCTCCTCATCCTCATTGATCTCCTGATTCAGGAGCTGAATGCTGACTTTGACGTCCTCTGCCGGCTGGTACTTTTCACCGGTCTTGGGGTCGGTCAGGCTGATGTCGAAGGCCCTGGCAAAGTTGAGGTTTTCGGATACTGTGCCAAGAGCCTTGGCGCTTTTAGCCACATAGTCGTCATAGCCCTCTTCGCCTGCCTTTATCTCCCGGACGTCGAGCTGGGCGTTTTCGGGGATGCCGGAGGCGGTGTCATAGGAGACAGTGACCAGGTATTCGCTGCCGTCGGAAACGGTGAGCTTTTTGCTGGCAGTGATTATCTTGATGACATAGGAAAGAGGCCCCTGTGCCTCAAACTGTACGGAGCTTCCATCAATGTCTGTGATCTCGATTTTTTCAAGCCCGGGGGCGCTGTCCCCGGAGTTTCTCGCGCTTTCGGCGGCGGTCTCTGTCCCGCTCTCTTCGTCGGCCGCGATCTCGTCAATCGTGTCCGATGTCTCCCTCACAGAATCCGCTGCGCGGCTGCCGCCGTCTCCGGCGACGCGGTAGACCTCGATTTTGCTGCCGGCCTGCAATGCCTCGCGGATGGCAGGATCAGAGATGGTCACGGTCACGGGAAGGTCGGGCTCATACTGTCCGGCCTCCTTGTCGGAAAGGGTGATGTCCACCGCGAGGAGCTCCTCCGATCCCGATTTGCCTGACCTGGAGTCAGATGCAGCATCCGAAGAAGAATCGAGGGAGAGGCTGGCTTTGGTGGTTTTGGAGAGGGCGCCCCGGACAGTCACCTTTGTATCGCCGTCCTTGGCGCTGAGGGTGCGGTCGTTTTCCTGCGTGGAAACGATGAGATGAAGGGGGCCGTTCCAGCCGGCTGCTTCAGAGCCGGATCCTGCCAAAACGGCGGCCGCTGCGGTGGCGGTGATGCCCAGAGTGTTGTCGGTGTAGGTGACGAGGCCGTTTTCATCTTCGGCAAAAACAAGTCCGCCCTTCGTCCACTTTGCTTTTCCGGAATCCTTCTTCCCGTCCGTCCTGTAGCGGAGGCGGTCGTCATAGGATGTGCCGTCCCGATAAACGGCGGCGTCGGCCGCATAGGTCTTTTTCTTTTCGGCACGCTTTTCGTTCTCCTCGAAATTATAGATGAGAACGGGCATTTGGGCCTTGACGGTCTTTTTAATGATATTCCCGCCGAAGATCAGCTCCAGGCCGGTCTTGGGTACATAGAGGTTTCCGTCCCTGTCATAGAGCACCACATCGAGGGCCATGAGGGCGGTCTCCGACCAGGTGGCGTCCTCAGTAAAGGGAACGGCATAGACGACGGCTGTGACCCCTTCGGGGAGCATTCCGCTGATCTGAACTGTCAGGTCCTTTTTGTCGAGCTTTTCGTAACCCTCGCGGTCCGCCGAAGGGACGGGAGCACGGTCAAACAGAGCCTGCCAGAAGCTCTCCGCGCGCGCAAAGGTCTCCGCGTTTCCTCCGTCATTTTCGTTTATCCCGCCGGTTTCCCCGCCGCGGGCATACGGGTCGATCTCCACGACCTCAGCGGTGATCGAGCGAAGCTCCACATCTGCTTCTTTGGCGGAAGCTGCCGCTTCATCCCCGGCAGTCACTCCGGTACTGTCTTCTGTGATAGCAGAAGTGTCACCTTCTGCAGGATTCTGAGAAGCCTTCCCTCCGTCCCGGTCCGCCGGAGCTGTGCTTTCGCTTCCGGAGTCTTCCTCAATCTCTTCTTTTTCAGACCCGTCTGTGCCTTTCTTGTCCGTATTTTCTGTATCTTTCTTTTCTGTATCTTTCTTTTCTGTATCTTTCTTTTCTGTATCTTTCTTTTCTGTATTCCCCTTTTCTGTGCTGTCAGAATGTTCTGTTTTGCCGGAGTGGTCATCCCCACCGTCATTATCTTCGGCCGTCCCCGAGCCGGACCCGGCGTCTTTTTCGTCATCGTCTTCTACAATCTCTGCGCCTTCTGTCTCTTTCTTGTCTTCAGAGGACTTGCCGCCTTCGGAAGCACCTTCGCCGCTGCCGCCGGAGTTTTCAGCGCCTTCTTTACTGTCTGCGGACTCTTTCCCGTCTCCGCTGTCCCCGGTGTCTTCGGAATTCCCGGCGCCGCTTCCGGCCTTCTGCTCCTTCTCTTCGGGATCCTCGTTCCCGCTTTCGGCCTTCTGCTCCTTCTCTTCGGAATCTTCGTCCCCGCTTTCGGCCTTCTGCTCCTTCTCTTCGGAATCCTCATCCCCGCTTCCGGCACTCTGCTCCTTCTCTTCGGAACCCTCATCCCCGCTTCCGGCACTCTTTTCCTTGTCTTCGGAATCCTCGTCCCCGCTTTCGGCCTTCTGCTCCGTGTCCCCGGCGCCGCTGTTTTTCGGACCGGCTTCCGCGGACTCTTTTCCGCTATCGCTGCTTACCTCTTCAGAATCTATGATTTCTCCGTCATCCGAAAAGTCCTCCTCATCCTTTCCGTGAGAGTCTTCGGTTTCCAGAACGACGTCTCCGTCGTATTCTTCATTCTTTGAGGAAGACGCATTGCTCTTCGAGGAGCTCTTTGAGGAACTGCTGCCGGATTCATCGGATTTTCCGGAGCCCGCAGATTTGCCGACTTTACCGTTTTTGTTCGAACCGCCGGTTTTTTCGGACCGGTCCGCTTCCTGGGAAGCATCTGCCTTTCCGGCCTTCTTTGTCTTGTCGGAAATGTCAGACTGGCCCTTTTTCCCCGATTTGTCTGTCCGGGAATCCTGCTCTTCCTTTTTGACAGATTTGGATTCAGGGATTTCATCTTCCAGAATATCCTCCGCCGCTTCAAGCGCAGCCTGCTCCTCCACTGTATCCTGATCAATATCCTCCTCGATCACATCGATGGAAGTCTCGTCAGAAACAGCTGCTTTCTTCGCGGAATCGGAAGTTTTTAATAAGGCCCCTGCCTGCCCGGACGTCGTATTCTGGGCGGCATATACGCCGGGCATGAAAAACGTCCCGTTCCCCGGAAAGGCATTCTGGGAGAGCGAGAGGATCATGGCGGCGGTAAGGATAAGGCTCAGGGCACGGTTCATTATTTTCTTCATTTTCTTAACCCTTTTCCAGTAAAAAATTCATGCAGGTTGAATATAAACCATCCGGCAGTCGTCTCCGAATAGTCGGATTTGCCGGTTAAAGGCACTGATACTACTTTATTATATGCAAAAAGCGCAGAATCTTCAATATGCCTGGAAAATGTCACAAATAATTCACGAAACATCCAGGATCTTTTACACTTTTCAACAGATAAAATGTATTAAAAAACACCTCTGCCGGCATTAAAAAAGCCGTCCCGGCGGATGATATGGCATAAAAAAAAGCCACACCTGCATGGTACGGCATGACTTTTTTAATGCAAAAATATTTTTACAGCAAGCCCCTGTCCAGTCCTGGTTCGACCCAGACCCGGCTGCCGCAAAGCCCCCGGGGGGAGACCCGCACCGGGGTTAACGCAGGCCCCTGTCCAGTCCTAGTTCGACCCAGACTCGGCTGCAGCGGAGTCCTCGGGGAGACCCGCATCGGGTTTGCCTCCGACCATGGTCTCATAGAAGGTCGCAATGAGATTGGCCGTCACGTACTGTTCTTTTTCGTTGTAGGTCGTGGTGCAGCGCATCTGGGTGATCAGGCAGCGGTACTCGGAGTCGCACAGTCTTTCAATGATCTTGCGCATGGAAAAATAGTCCGCGGTCCTGAACTGAAGGGAAAAATCGCGGCGGATCTGATCGTTGCTCCTCGTGACGTTGGCAAAGGAGATGGTGTACTGCAGGGTATCCGAGAGAACGTCGTTGAGCATGGCGAGCTCCGGCCCGCTGTTGTTGTAGCTGCCCATATAGGAGGTCATTCCGCTGCTCTTTATGTCATCCATCTCATTTTTGAGCTTCTCCAGATGATCGGCCTGAGCGGTAACGACAGCTAGCTCCGCCTCGATGGATTCGCACTCCGCCTTCGAAGACGCGATCGCCTGCCTGACGGGTCGGTCGATGAACTGGTAGTAGATCAGGCCGACCAGAACGAGGGACAGCACAAGGAGGAGAATCTTTTCAAATCGGGTAAAATCCCGGCTCCAGATCTTCATTTGCTCTCAGCCTCCTCTCCTTCTTCCTGCGGTTCTTCGAGATAGGCAACGATATTGGCGCGGACCAGGATCCTCGTCTCGGTGACCGTCCCGTTCGCGTTGATGGTCGTGGTCTTTTTAACTTCCTCCTTGACGGCGTTCGTGACACTGCAGGTATTTACAAGGTCATATTTTTCCAGGCGGCGGGCCAGCACATTAATGTCCTGGAGCGTATCACCCGTCACAGTGAGCGTCAGGATATTGCTGTTGAGGGACCAGGACGTTGAGGACTCCGTGATGTCTGTCTCCTTTTCGATCATGTCGATGACCTTGGCCCGGTCAACAAGCGAGAGCTCCTCGTCGGTCATGCCGGATATGGTGTAATGGGCGTATTCATCCTCCAGCCCTTCAAAAGAGGCGATACGGGCGTACTGCTGCTCTAAAAGCCCCTGCAGCCTCTGTGTCTCCTGGTCCGCCCTGGCCATGGCCGCGAGGCGGTCGGCCACAGCGAACTTGCCAAAAGCGCCGGCTGCGATAAGGATGAGGATTACTCCTGCCACCGCTCCCTTTACGTTGGTCTTTTTGATACCGACCTGGGCAAAGTTGATCGTCCGCTTGGTCGGAAGCTTTCCTCTGGAAGCGGCCGCACCGACAGCTCTGTTTCTGAGACCCTCGATACCGCCCTGCCGGCTGTTATCTTTTCTTTTCTGTACCTTAGGCATAATGTTGTCTTCCGCCTTCCTGCAACGCCGCTGACACAGGGGCTTCACGGTTCACGAAACGACGCGTGAAAACGCCCATATCCGGCTTACGAGTGCCATGCTGCCATAGCCCTCTTATTATACTGAACGGCCCGGTCCCGGGTCAGCGCAGCTCCTGCTGCCCTCACCCTATCGCGACCCCGATCGCCTGCACAAAGCTGTTGGCATCCTCGATCTCCTCCCCGCCCGGGATCAGATCCGCGGCGGGATGCGCATCCAGACCCAGCGTCCCGCCGATCGCCTCCCTCAAAGGGGCGATGGACGCGCCGCCTCCGCACAGCCAGATATCGGTGATATTGCTGTCGGGGTTGCTGTAGCGGTAGAAGTTCATGACCCGCATGAGCTCCATGGCGATGTTGTCATAAGCCTGAATGCATTCCTCGCGCTCCTGACAGTTATCATAATTGGTCAGGATATAGGTGTGAGCCAGATGGATATCCGTCCCGTAGGCCTCGGTGATCACGCTGTCCAGCGAAGAAAGCCCGATGTCCAGGACGCGCGTGACCATATGGCGGTCGCCCCGGAACATGTGCAGACGGATGGACTGATAGCCCAGATCCAGGATGCAGTATTCTTCGTAGCCCCCCTCACCGGATTCCTTACCTGAATTCTTCTCAAAAAGACGGATCAGGTTGATATATGCGCACAGGCTGGGAGCCGCTTTCGTGAGCTTGAGGCCGGCCTTCCTGAAAATATCTCTTGCCTGATCGATCTCAGCCCTGGGGACGCTCACGGCAAGAAGCTCCATCTGGTTTGACTCCTTTTTCCCGTCTTCGCCTTCCTCCTGCCCCGCGCCGCCTGACGGCGCGTTTCCGAAACCGCCCCCGAAGCTGCTCTGGGAGGCTCCGAAAGCAGATCCGCCCTGGGAAAAGTCATCCTGTCCGTTCTCATCCGGCGAAGATTCCTTCTTTTCCTTTTTTCCTGCCTTTCCGCCTTTTTTGTCCTTATTTTTGCCGCCTCCCCCTCCGAAAATCGAGGACAGAAAGCTCTTTTTCTTCTGTTCCTCACCGGGTCCGGAGATCATGGCATAGTCAAACAGAAAATCCCTTATTTCTCCTGTAATATAGTCCCTGAATTCAAACGGGAGGTTATAAGCCAGCTGATCCGCAGTCATGACGGGAAGGGTCACTGTTTTGACGTAAGACCTCTCGTTGGGGATCACAAAAGCGGCGTCGTTTGTGCGGATACCGTTTTCCTTCATCGTATCCCTGATCAGCTCAGCCATAGCCTCTCCGGAAACGACTTTGCCGTCACGGACCATGTTTTTTGGCATGGGGACGGCGACCGTCTTTTTTACCTCGGTATCCCTGATGAGCGCCAGCTTCAGGTTGTCATATCCTATGTCCACGCCAAGGATCGTCTTTGCCATTTTTACCTCCCAATGTATTTATATGGTGCCATGGTCAGATCCCCATCAGTCCCAGATACCAGCCGACCAGCGGCTCTCCGAACAACAGCATGACCGCCGCCGCGAGGGCAATGGACGGGCCGAAGGGGAAGGCTTTGTCCGGAATATCCCCGTCGGATCCGCCGCTTTCTCCGCTTTGGGAAGATCCGCCGCTTTCTCCTCCTGCGCCGTCTTCCTCAGAACCTGTGCTCTGTCCCTTCCGGATGTCTTCCCGGTCTCCGCCGTCTCCTTCCCCCGTATCATTTTTTTCGGAGTCTTTCTCCGGTAAACCGTTCCTGACAACAAAGAACAAAAGCCCCAGGATACAGGCCAGCATGACAGCAAACAGAGTGCCCACAGGCTTCAGGTACAGTCCTGTGACAGCGATGAGCTTTATGTCCCCGCCTCCCAGGCTGTCCCTCCCGAGCACATGATCCATTATCAGCGAGACCGCAAGCACCCCGCCCCCGAACAGGACGGCGGCCGCAAGCCCCGGAACCGCTTCTGAGAGAACAACGGAAAGGCTGCCGGAAAGCAGGTCCGCCCCGTTTTCCGCCGCTCCTGCTTCTGCCGCTTTCAGACCCGCCGCCCCCGGAAGGATCAGGGCTGACAGGATGAAAAGGAGCCAGGCCGCAGCGGCAGTCAGGCAGCACCCGTCAGGAATGATAAAGCACTCCAGGTCGACAAGAGAGAGACAGAACAGGCAGCACAAAAATACATAATTGCGAAGGCACAGGGCCGTCAGGTCGAAGCGGAGCAGGCAGACCAGCGTCGTCAGGGCAAAACCCAGCTCTGTAAGAGGATAACGGACGGAGATCTTCTCCCCGCAGGCGCGGCAGCGTCCGCCCTGCAATAGCCAGCTGAACACAGGGACCAGCTCCGGCGGTGTAAGCACATGGCCGCAGCGGGGGCAGCGGCTGCGTCCCTTCAGGAACGATTCGCCGTGGGCAATGCGCCATGCCGCACAGTTCAGAAAGGATCCCATCACTGCCCCGAAAATGAGAGCAACCGCTGCGCAAAAGAACAGGACAGGGGGATATTCATAAATTGAAATGATCATCTTTTCCTTATGCCCGGACCGTTTCCACTACCATTTGTCCGGTATGATAAAAAAAATCAATATCTGTCGCCGTAGCTGCTTCCCGTCCAGCCGTCATCCTCTTTCCAGGTGGCGTTGTTATTCTCGTCCGCAAAGGAGAAATAGACGACCTCACCGGCGCTTCCCTGCAAGGAAGCGGCGTTTCCCTGTAAGGAAGCGGCGCTTTCCTGCAAGGAAGCGCTGCCGTCCCCCGAAGAAGCACTGTTGCTTTGTGAAGAAGTACTGCCGCCCCCCGAAGAAGCGGTCTCTTTCTGCCCTGCCCCGCCCTTTTTAAAGGATCCATATCCGCTTAAGCCGTAGAAAGCGACGGTCCCCTCATCTTCATAGCCCTTTGTCGTCGATGTCCCGCGGCGGAACTTCGTCTCTTCGCTGACAAGCCTGCAGACGAGTTTTTTCCCGTTGAGCTGGACCGTGACCTGCTGAGGATACTTTCCCCCGGAGCGCTGCGCAGCCCGGATCCTCTCCCCGATCCTGCTCAGGACGTAGGAAGCGTTCAGGCGGGTGCGCTCCTTTTTGTCGGGGTCGTGCAGGCCGCAGACCGCCTCCCACACCCCGTTGGATTTTTTGCGGAAATAGATGGTCCCTCCTATGGGACAGTAGCCGTCGCGCCCGGGCAGGACCTTCACCAACTCTTTCTCTGCCGCCTTAAGCGTCTCGGCTTCGCCGCTGTCCAGAAGCTGTATGATGAGGGCTCCGTTTACGACGCGCAGCGACTCCGCGCAGGCGACCATCTGCCCGTGCTCTTCATAATCTTTGAATCCCGGAACCACAATGGCCACAACAAAGAGCACCGCGCACAGACACATGAGGATCACATGGATGCGGGCAAGCCCTGCCCGGTCACGCAGCCTTTGATACAGCATTTTCATCACCCCGGCTTTTAATCCGGTATTTTTTGATATCCCGGCCTTCGATCCGGTATTTCCTGATTCCATGGCTTTTTTCCTCAGATCACCACCTGATTTCGTCCTCCAAGCTTCCCCCTGTACAGCTTCTGATCCGCTTCTTCCAGAAGCCCGGATAGGGAGGAGCGAAAATCGTTCTCTGCGACACCCGCAGTCATCGTAATCGAAAAATCATGCCCCTCAAAGGAGAGCTGCATCTTCCTCACGCAGGCAAGCAGATCAAAGATCACCATTCCCGCTTCATCGATGTTTTTTTCGGGCATGAAAAAGCAGAATTCCTCGCCTCCCCAGCGGCAGACCCAGTATTCGTCGCCGGCTTTTTCCTTAAAAAGGGCCGCGAGCTTTTGAAGAGTGTAATCCCCTCCGTTGTGGCCGTATGTGTCGTTGACTTTTTTAAAAAAATCAATATCCGCTATGGCAACAGAAAAACGCCCGCTGGAGGACTCTTTCATCCAGGCATCGATCCTGTCCAGCATGGCTCTTCGGTTGGGGAGCTGGGTGAGGGGGTCTGTGCCGGCCGCCTTGTGGAGCTCCTGATTGTCGAGGCGGAGCCTGCGCTCCGTTTCCTGAATGCTTGTGCTGAAGAGAATGCAGTCCACCGCCAGCATTATGAAGAGTCCCAGGCTGTTGACTGTCTGGAAAATGATGCGGGCATTCCTGTCGAGGACACATACAGGAGAATAATGGATCGCGTACGAATAGAGGGCGATCCGGCAGACCCCCATGAGTACATAGATCCCGATTTTTACCCCGGACGGGATGTAAATATTGAAAAAGCACAGCATCATCAGCAGGATCAGGATGTACTGGACCTCACAGTCCCATCCGACCATATATACGCCCCATGCGCACCAGGAAAGGACGACCGCCCCGAAGGCCAGAAAACTCAGGTGCGAGTTGATCCGTCCGTTTGAAAAAGAGCAGGCGGCAGCAGCTCCGAACATGACAGCCGGGAACCACTCCCACCGCCCGGTCAGGACAGGAAACAGTACATACATGACCGCAAAATAAACAACCAGCACCGCCTCGTCGATCCGCAGGGCGCTCCGGTAATAGGCAGGCATTTCCTTCCCGGCCTTTGGAGTCTTCTGGTGGAAAAAATCCATTAGAATCTTCATTCTTGTACCCCATGCCGCACGCCAGTGCGGCATCCCGAGACGTTTTCTCGAATGCGCAGCATTCGATGAAAGCAGAAAACGGCAACGGGATCAACGAAGCGCGAAGGCATCCCGCTCAAAAGCTGCCGATGATGTCCGCCTGAATCTCCTTCTTCTTCTGGTCCTCCGCCATGCGCTCCTCCGCGGCTGCCCTCTGCTTCTCAAGATCCAGGGTCTCCGAATAGACCGCGCACCCGACGGAAACATAGAAGGTGATGGGCAGATCGTCGATCTGCCGGATCCCGGCCGCGATCTGGTTGATCCGTTTTCTGATATCCTTTAAAGCCGCAGTCCCGTGGATCTGCTGCAGGATCACAAACTGATTTCCGGAATAACGTCCTACTGCAGAGGTGACCCCGAAAACCTTTCTGAGGCCATTTCCCAGCTCCGCAAGCATCTTGTCGCTGAAATCAAAGCCGTACTGGCGGTTGATGGAAGCAAAGTCCAGGATCTTGACATGGATCCGGATAAAGTCGATATTCCTCAGATGGTATTGATCCTGATATGCATAAGCCTCTTCAGAGATCCCCCGGGAATTCAACAGCCCTGTCAGGATGTCGCGGCGCTTGGCGTCGCCCCCGCTCTTATCCGGGGCCGAGACAAGCTCCCTGTCGACGAAGCAGCCGATCAGGCCGATGATCTTTCCCTTTTTGTCATAGACCGGCGTCTTGCTGGCCAGGATCCCCCGGTTTTCTCCCTTGCAGATACAGGTTCCGGGAACATCCTTTGTCGTGACGCCCTCGTGGATGACCTCCAGCTCGTCGTTCATGTAGGAGTCCGGGCGGATGTGCCAGCCCATGTCCTCATCCGTATTCCCCCGCAGCGCCTCCTGCGATTCGAAGCCGTAGTAGTCAAGAAAGCCCTTGCTGACACCGACGAACCGCCTCTCCGCGTCCTTCCAGAAGACGCGCACGATCCCGGAGGACATCAGGTTCTCCCAGAGGAGCTCCTCCGAAAGGCCGTCCTTTGCCCCTGCGTCATTAAAGGCCATGTTCTGGAACCGGTCCAGTTCACGGTCGGCCGACCGGATCAGGCTCAGGTAGATCCCCGGTTCGTAGCGCAGCAGCGTGTGGCGCTTCCACTCGTAGCGTCCATGGTTGACATAGACACGGAAATAGTCGGAGACATTCGTCTTCCCCGTCTTCTGGAGACGGGTCTCGAGGGTCGAAAAATCGAAGAATTCCAGATACCCCTTCCTGTCTTCGGGAACCACCCAGTGCCTGGCATATTCCTCCGCGATCTTTTTGATGTCCCTGCGGGTGGAGACGTAGTCGTCGCGCACCGCCACGTACAGAGGCGTGTACTCGTTCTTTTGGGTATCGATCAGACAGACCCTGTCATACATCGAATAGATCTGCCGGATACCCTCGTCCAGACGGCTCGTCCGGTCGGACTGGGACGCCTCCGAGAGGTTGTCCAGGCGGACCAGAATTCCGGAAATGCCCCTTCTGGACGCTACCTTCCTGGCATGGGCGTCATAATATTCGCCATGAGAAATGAAGGACATCCTCGCTTCGCCCATGACCCCGGCGTTGTCCATGAAATTCATAAACCTGGCCGGCACCACCGACCAGGGCTGGGGCTTGCACAAAAGCTCCTGCGAGACCACTCCCGCCATGACCCCCGCCTTCCTGGCGGTTTTCTCGAAGGCCGTGTTGTAAAAGAGAATGCTGAAATGATCCGCGTGGGACTCGATCAGGGCAAGCGGTATACTGTTGAGCTGCCTCGCCGTCGTGATCCCCGTCCGCTCCTCCTCCGTCATGAAGGGAACGGCACTCAGGAGATTGACGCTTCCTATGTCGTTGAAATATTTTCTCTCCCCAGGCGTCTCCGGGTGGATATCCAGCCCCTGCAGATGCTTCATGGAATCATCATAGGGCATGGGCTGGGCAAAATAAAAGCCCTGTACCTTCTCACAGCCTATATCACGCAGGAAAAGGAACTGTTCCTCCGTCTCCACCCCCTCGGCCAGTGTCTGGATCTCGATCTCCTTTGCCATCTGGATGATGGAAGCCAGGATCCTCCTCGACTTGCTCTGGTCAAAGGACCGCAAAAACATCATATCCAGCTTGAGCTCGTCAAAAGAGAAGTCCTTAAGAATGTTCAGGGACGAATAACCGCTCCCGAAGTCGTCCATCCAGATCTGAAAGCCGGCGTTTCGAAAACGGCTCAGCATGGACTGCATGACAGTGCTCTGCTCCGCCATGATGCTTTCAGTGATCTCGATATTGAGCATATCCCGGGAGATCTGGTATTCCCGGACGATCTCGTCGATAGAGGCAAAAATATCGCACAAGGAAAAATCCAGGCGGGAGAGATTCACCGAAACGGGGACCGGAAGGTTCCCCTCGTTGATGTTCTTCCGGATCCTGGCGCAGACCTGGCGTATGATGTGCAGGTCCAGCCGGTGGATCAGCCTGTGCTTCTCAAGTATCGGGATGAACCGGTCCGGACGGATGACTCCGATTTTGGGATCCACCCATCTCGCGAGCCCCTCAAAGCTGCACAGCCTCTTTGAGAGCGTCCGGATGACCGGCTGGTAATAGACCTGTATGTGGTTTTTTCGGAGCGCCTCCTCAAAGTGGTCGACGACAAATTTTTCCATCGTTTCTCTCCCTGCGAAAAATCTTGTGCTGCCTTTAGGGCGTGCAGGTTTTTGGAACAGTCATTTGCCCCTCCGGCCAGAGAGCGGCCCAATATTTTTTAATAAGGCGTTGTGTCTGTCTCAGTCTCCTCTGCTGACCCGGGAGCTGCCGTTTAAGTCATAGGTTTTCTCACCGATGTTCCGATTCTGCTGCCTGTCCGCTTTCTTTTGAGGGCGCGGACAGGCCCCATTACACCCGGCGGTATTTTATTTTCCCACGCCGATAATTATGTGCCTGCCTTCCTCGTCGACCCGCACCGCTTTCATGTTCACGCAGACAGGCCCGTCAGGCTGCACCATCCGGTAGGTCGTGGTGAAGGCTCCCTCCTCTTTGATCGCCCGGACTACGTTTTCCCTGGTAAAGACAGCAATGAAGCCGTCCTGGTCGTCCCTGAACAGTACCTTTCGGGCATCCCGTCTGCTCGCTGAAAAGAAATCCTTCCCGCGCCGCTCCACCGCCAGCATCTCCCTGCCGGGGTTCGATGAGTATTCGATGAATTCCTCTGTCTTAAGATCGACGTAGAAAATGTTGAAATAATCCGCCGCCAGAGCCCTTGCTATGGTCTCGTAGTCAAGCCCCTCGCTCACATCCATAATAGAGAGGACGGCGGCCGCCACGGCGACGGTCCCTTTGACTGGATTGGAGGCGATCCTGCGCAGAAACAGGTGCATGACAGACCCGTCCGGCAGCTTTTCGTCGACGAAGGCCCTTTTCCCGTTCCCGCTGAACAGGCGGATCCTTTCCATAAGGGAAAAGTCCGGCTGTCCCTGGGCAGGGACATACGCGGCAGCTCTGTCATCCTGGACGAGCCCGAATTTGCGCCCCATGAAATCCCGCCAGGCAGGATTGGTCCGCACAAGCCTGAGCCTGTCCCCGCAGACTTCCAGAACAGACATGGGAAGGGTATCAAAGAAATTGCCCAGTTCTTTTTCTTCCCCGCGCTCGACCATGTCCAGGTCATAGAGGTTGGCTTTTCCCATGGCTTCGTAATAATCGGATTCCTCCGGATTTTCGAAGCCGATCTGCCTTCCCTCTGCATAGCGCCTGAAAATATCCTCCAGGCTGCACGGCTTCGCGAAGTAAAAGCCCTGCAGCTTCGAGCACCCGATCTCCCTAAGGAACTGCACCTGCTCGATCGTCTCGACGCCTTCGCAGACCGTGTCGATCCCCAGGGATGTCGCCATCTTTATCAGCTCCGTCAGGATGATCTTCCCGCTGTTTCCCTCCTTGAGCTGCTGCATAAAGCGCATGTCAAATTTGATCAGGTGGAACTTGATGCTCTGCAGCACGTCCAGGGAGGAGTAACCGCTTCCGAAGTCGTCCATCCAGACCTTGAAGCCCAGCGCCCTGAACCTCTCCACCTGCTCTTTCATGAAATCGAAATCTCTTCCGATGATGCTCTCCGTGATCTCGATCGTCAGCTTGTCGCGCCCGATTCCTCCTTCGTCCACCCTGCGGCGGATCTCCTCCACGATGTCGCAGGAGTCAAAATCCGACCGCGAGAGGTTCACGGACTGCGGGACAATATAGTAGCCTTCCGCCTTCATCTTATTGATCTTTTCAATGATGCGGTCCACCACATACAGGTCCAGCTTGTAGATGAGCTGGCTCTCCTCCAGGGTGGGAATAAAGTCGCCGGGGGAAAGGAATCCCAGCTCGGGATCGATCCAGCGGGCGAGCGCCTCCTCCTCGCAGACCCTGCCGTTGACCGCGCGCACGATGCCCTGATAATAGACCTCGATCCAGCGGTTTTCGATAGCCCTGTCGATGTTGGCCGTGATGTACCGCCTCAAGTCCTCTTTCAACTGCATCTCGCCGTCGTAGTAGCTGAAGCCCGACCTGTAGGCACCCTTTGTCGAATCACAGGCAAATTTCGCCCTGTCGCAGGCCGCGCTGGTCTCCACGCTCTCCATCCGGTCCAGGTAGATTCCCGCCCGCACCGGAAGCGTTTTCCCGCCGTTCATCTTTTCGACTTCCGAAAATACACTGCGGAGCCTGTCTTCCAGTCCCTTCTCCTCTGTAAAGACGGCGAAGTGGTCCTGGCTGAAGCGGCTGCAGTTCTCATTGCTGAAATGACGGCTCAGGATGTCCGCGAAGGCGCACAGGAGCCTGTTTCCTTCACTGAAGCCGTGCTCGCGGTTATAAAACTTCATCCCGTTCAGGTCAAAGTACACCAGGGCAGGGTTTGCGCCCTTTTCGATCATGGACTGCCTGCCGGCGTCCGCCAGCTCGAAGAAATAAGTCATGTTGGGAAGGCCGGTCAGAGAGTCGTAGTAACCTTCCGTGATAAATTTTTCCCGCTGCACGACGCCGCTCATTCTCTGTGTAAAGCTATCCACATTCAGGGACATCCCTTCTTCATAAGTCCCCTCGTCCGTGTACCAGACCTGCGCCAGCCGCACTCCGGTATCCGTATAAAAATGCTCCCCTTTTGCATGGATCACACGATAGCCCCCGCCGTCCCTCTTCCTGGACCGGTAGACGGCTTCATAAGTCCCGCCCTGTGACGCGAAACGGAAAGCGGCGTCCGCGATCCTGGCCGCGTCCTCGGGGTGGGTGTCGACATACATGTCGTGTTCCATGTCATAATAGGCCTTCTCCCTGTCCTCATACCCGAAAAGCCTGAGCAGGCCTTCCGAAAGGACCAGGGGATAGACCCTCCTGTCAATGAACTGATAAATGGCGAACGGCACCTGCATCCCTTCCATAAGGGTGCGCTGTTCCTGCGGAAACAGGTATTTTTCCATATTTCTCTATACCTTTATACCCTTTTAATATACTATTTTTGCCCCTGTCCCGCCGAAACGCCTCTGAAAGCACCGGCAAAAATCTGTTTTTTCAGACAATAAGGCAACTTATATTATACAATATTGACACCTTCTAAATCAATAGCTGTTATCCGCGCGCCAGGACATACGCACCAAAAAAAGTCCAGCACTTATCGCCACAGCATTTTTCAATGCTGTGGCTTGTTTTTTGCCTCAAAGCGTATTACAATGTATGTAATATATTGTACCATGGGAGGATGTTCATGTCAAAGCAATCTGGAAATTATCCCGACTGGGTGCTCAAATATAAGGAAAAGGGCACTTTCGTAAACAAAACCACCTCAAAAGACGGGACTGTATCGTATTACCTGTACAGGGGGCATTCCGAAAGGGAAAAGGGGACCAGGAAGGTCAAAAGGATCGTGGACGGGTGCATCGGCCGGATCACCGAGAAAGACGGTCTCATCCCGGCAAGGCACCGGCTCCCTGAAAAAGCCCCCGCCATGGAATTCGGAAGGTCCCGCATCTGCGTGCACTTCACCGAATACATCCTCCCCGGGCTGCACAGGACATACGGGGACAGCGCGGAAAAGATCTATGTCGCCGCGGCGCTCTCCTACATATTCAATCTATGACCGCTCCTC
>DEPS01000177.1 GCA_002358875.1 Lachnospiraceae bacterium UBA3386
CCTGGAGCACGCCATGGTGTTTTTCCAGTCCGCATATGCTATGATAGGGGTGTCATTATTATTTGGACAGGAGAATGCTGATGAAAAGAGTTCTGGTAGGAATGTCGGGCGGTGTGGACAGCGCCGCGGCAGCTTATCTGCTGCAAAAAGAAGGGTATGAGGTCTGCGGTGTGACGCTGCGGACCTGGGTCGGGGAGAACGGTCAGGAGAGCCGCTGCTGCGAGATCGATGACGCGCGGCGCTCCGCCTGGAAGCTGGGCATCCGCTATTATGCCCTCAACAGCATCGCGGATTTTGAGGAAAAAGTGACCCGGCCCTTTGTGCGTGATTATCTGAGCGGCCTGACGCCGAACCCCTGCATCGAGTGCAACCGCTATGTCAAGTGGGAAAGAATGCAGTACGCGGCCAAAGTAATGGAAGCGGATTACATTGCGACCGGTCATTATGCCTACGTGCTGCGCACACCGGACGGCAGGTATACTGTCAAAAAAGCTCTTCATGCGGAAAAAGATCAGACCTACATGCTCTACCGCCTCACGCAGGAGCAGCTGAAGATGACGCTCATGCCTCTTGGCGGCTACAGCAAAGAAGATGTCCGGCGTATTGCAGAGGAAGCAGGCCTCGACATTGCCGGAAAGCCCGACTCCCAGGAGATCTGCTTTGTACCGGACGGTCATTACGCGGATTTTGTAGAAAAAAATGCAGACAGGGTGATGGCTTCCTACGAGGGATATTCTGCGGAAAATATTCAGGAAAAAGGTTCAGCTACCTGCGAGGGATGCTCTGCGGATAATATTCAGGAAAAAGGCGCGGCTTCATGCCCTGATAATTATGCGGAAAATATGCCCGAAAAAGCTCCGGCTTCATGCTCGGGTTATTCTTCGGTAAAAAATCCAGAAAAAATCCTGCCTTCCCTTGCGGGAAGACAGGAAGGTTTTTTCGTAGACGAAAACGGGACTCCGCTTGGCCGGCACAAGGGTATCATCCATTATACTGTCGGTCAGCGTAAAGGACTGGGAATCGCCCTCGGACATCCGATCTATGTCAGCAGGATCGATGCCGTAAAAAATGAGGTCGTGCTCGCTCCCGAAAAATCTCTTTACAGCAGCACTGTCCTCTGCAGGCGGGTCTGTTTCCAGAGCATCCCCGGCATGGATCCCGGCCAGACGCTCCGGGCAAGAGCCAAGATCCGCTATCATCACGAAGCCGCCGCTGCGACACTTCAGATGCAGGAAGACGGAAACGTCCTCATCCTCTTTGACGCGCCGGTCCGGGCCGCCGCCCCCGGCCAGTCCGCCGTCTTCTACGATGACAGCGACTGCGTGATCGGAGGAGGCATTATCTGCCCTACGGCGTGAAAATCGGCGGAGACCTTCTCTTTCCTGATCCACAAAAATCGGCGAAGACATCCTCTTCCCTGATCCACAAGGATCCTGCGGAGATCCCCTCTTCCCTGATCTGCAAAGATCAGGGAAGGCACCTGCTGCTCACCGGTGCAGGCCGGAGCCTGCTTTGTTTCAGGTAAGGCTTTATGAAGCTTCTTACTTTATCTCCAGGAGCGCTTTGCGGATTTTCTTCATGAGCTCCTGCTGCTCTGTCTCCTCCAGATGCCTGGAAACACGGATTACGCAGGTTCCTTCAACAGCGTGTCCGCCCGGGTCCATGATGCTTCCCTCGAAAAATGCAAGATACTGATCTCTGTCTCTTGCCTCTTCCTCCGTAGAATACACTTCAACGGCTCCGCCGCCGGCGGTACCTGCATTAATTATCTCAAGATCCTTTTTCTTCTCTTTCTTTTTGTCTTTTTCGGTTTTTTCGTCTTCCGGCAGCGCCGCTGCGGCGGTCTCCCCGGTGGTTGCCGTCTCGGAGGTTGAGGCCGCTTGAGCGGTCTCCCCGGTGGATGCCGCCTCGGAGGTTGAGGCTGCTTCTGCGGTCTCTCCGGTGGTTGCTGTCTCGGAGGTCGTGGCTGCTTCCGCAGTTTCTTCGGTGGACGCTGTCTCGGAGGTCGTGCCTGCTTCCGCGGTCTCCCCGGTAGATGCCGTCTCGGAGGTCGTAGCTGCTTTCGCGGTTTCTTCGGTGGACGCTGTCTCGGAGGTTGAGGCTGCTTCCGCGGTATCTCCGGTGGACGCCGTCTCGGAGGTTGAGGCTGCTTGAGCGGTCTCCCCGGTGGACGCCGTCTCGGAGGTTGAGGCTGTTTGAGCGGTCTCCCCGGTGGATGCTGACTCTGCGGTTGATGCTGTCTCTGCGGTATCTCCTTCACCGGACTGGCCGTCAGCGTTTTCTTCATCTTCTTTATTTTCTTCAGGCCAGAGTTCATTGAGCATGGAAACCGTTTCCGGAGAAGGGACTTCTTTCGGAAGGTTTTCAAGCTCTATCCTTTTATCACTAAAATATACGCATCCTATGTATCCGCCCTTTTTTCCAAGAAGGCGGTTTGGATCGTTCTTCTCTGTCACAGCAGCCGTACCTGTGACCGTGTCGATCCTGCCGAGGCGCTCCGCAACGAAATCGTCGTTCGGAGCAGTCACATTGACCAGCTGCTGAACACTGTCGGAATAGGCCTTCTGAGCTCTTTTGACTGCGGAAAGCTCTTTTCCGTAGTCCGGGACATCCACAGCCTTGGGGATCTCTTTGATTGCCTCCCTGACGGCCTTCTCTGTCTCCCCGGCTTTCTGCTCTGCGGCTGACAGCTCGTTCCTGTCAAAGCTGTTTGCGGGGCTGATCTGGTCATAGGGCTCGATGGGGGCCGACACCTCGACAACTGACCTGGAAGCTTTCTTTACCTGCTGCTTCAGTTCATAGAGTGTATCTTCATCATAAGCTTTTTTTCCACTGTCAATCTGTGACTGCGCTTCCTTCAGCAGAGCCTCGAGCTCCTCGTTGGCGGACTCCGTCTTTTTCACAGCTTCATTATAAGGCTCGATTCCCTCATTATATTCACGGATTGCCGCATTGCAGGCCTCGACCGCCTCCGTCATGGACTTTCTCGCCTTCCATATGGTCATACCAAAGGATGCGAGCGCCAAAGCCAGAATGACCGCACCGATTATCACGATCTTTTTTTTCATACGATGATAAACACCTTTCCGAATCTTTCCTGCCTGTTTTTACAACACAAAATCCCGTTCGGGACTTTCTGTTATTCTATCGTTTTCGAAATAAAAAGTAAACACGGCAAACTTCGAATCGTAAATATTTTGTAAAACTTTTGCAATTCTTTTGTAGCTTTTTTAATAACATGTTACAATCTTTCTGAAAGAGGCTGCTTTTAAGAGCTTTATGGCCCGTTTTTTTAACAGTGATGCGCGAAAAAACATCTGATTCGATGCTGCGCGTCAGACAAGTGTTAACGAATGTGCCTCCTGACAGCGTGTTCAGCCTGACGATTATTTTTTGATGCCCGTAAATTACGGCTATGCCGTGTACATCCGAAAGGTTTGGAATTATAATATATGAGAACAGAAAAAACAAAAAAGAAAGCATCCCGCCTCAGGGCAGGTGCCCTGTCTGTGTCCATGGCAGTCATGTTCACAATGCTTATTCCCATATTCTCTGCCTGGATTCCGGCTTCCCCCTTCTGTCTCACGGCACAGGCCGGCATGCCCTGGCGTCACGAATACCGGCTTCGTGGGGACGACGTTTTCCAGGAACACGCAAGGCAGGTCATCGAGACGGGCGTCACGGCACCCTCCGCGAAAGGGGATGTGTATTACGCAGGACCGTCTGATAATGTTCAGAGTTTCGTCAACTCCTTAGGCCCCGGCGATACTCTTTTTCTCCGCGGGGGCGTCTACCGGCAGAAAGTCCGCCTGTACGGCGGAGTCCAGGGCCGGGAGGACGCCTATATCACCATCGCCGCCATGCCCGGCGAGGAGGTCGTCTTTGATGCTTCCGGCATGGGGATGGGCGATGGCACGGCGGTTTTTCTGCTCTATGGCTGCGGCTATGTGCAGCTTTCCGGTTTTGAGATCAAAAATGCCTACGGACGAAACGCCAGCGCGATCCTTTTTGAACCGGGAACGCACCACGCCGTCATCAGCGATTTTTATATCCACAATGTCGCAACTCCCAGCCCGAGCAGCGAGGATCACTGCGCCAACGCGATCCTGCTGATGGGGCGGAGCGGCAGCACGATTTCAAACGTTCTTCTCTACCGCAACTTTATTGATAACTGCGAGACCGGCTGGTCCGAGGCGATCGCCGTCTCCTCAAATGTGAGCAACGTTAATGTCGTCGGAAACAGACTCAACGATACCGGAAATATTGCAATTTGTTTTTCCGGCAATTACGGAAACGCCCCCTCGAGCGTGGATTTTCCCAGAGGAGGGCTTGTCTACGGTAATACTGTTACGAACTGCCACTGCACCTACGATACGGGATTTGCTATTTATGCGGACGGCGCGCAGGATCTGGATTTTGTCTGGAACACGGTCAAAAGCTGCGACGGCGGCGTCGAGGCAGGCGCTGAGCAGGGCGGGCATTCGACCCGGAATATCCTGATTGCTAACAACCTCCTCACTGACTGTGCCGAAGCTGCCGTCGGCATCGGAACGCCGGGCGGCGGCGGACATGTCGAATCCGTCTCCATTTACGGAAACCGCTACAGGCATGTAGGCTGGCTGAGCGGCGGCGCCTCCATCCTGCGCTTCGGCTCCAGCGGTATCAGCACCTACGACAACAGCTATATCGAAGATGACAACGATATGGATCGGCCGTCTTTCCCGACCTTCCTCAATCCCGGCGTGCACTGATTTTGTGAAAGGCATCCTATGATCATCAAAAAAGACATCCTGTTTACTCCTGCCGGCAAAAACCGCCGTCTTCATATTTATCTTCCTGAGAATTACTCCACAGGGCACGAGATGTATCCTGTCATGTATTTCTTTGACGGGCACAATCTTTATGACAATGCCGATGCCACCTACGGCAAAAGCTGGGGCCTGGCGGATTTTCTCCAAAGCTGGAGAAAAGATATCATCGTGGTCGGCATCGAGTGCGGCCACGAGGGAAACGAACGGCTACGGGAATACTGCCCTTATACCTTCCGGGGAAATTTCTGGGGCGGCGTCTTAAACGGAACAGGCCATCAGACCCTTCACTGGATCGTCTCGGAACTGAAGCCCCTGATCGACAGCAGCTATCGCACACTTCCCCAGCGGGAAGAGACAGGGATCGCCGGTTCCAGTATGGGCGGGCTGATGGCTCTGTGCGGAGCGGTCTGCTATAACGACTGGTTCTCCAAAGCCGCCTGCGTCTCCAGCACGATCTCTCCCTGCATGGCCCCCCTGCGAAGGGACATCCGGCGGAGCAGCATCCTGGAGGATACACGTGTTTATCTCTCCTGGGGCACGGAAGAGGCCCGGCGCCCCCACCCGTCCGACCCTATGCAGAGCCGAACAGCTATCCAGAACCTCACCATACAAAAAGACCTGGAAAACCGCCATGTGACGACAGACCTGTTCTGCCAGATCGGCGGCGGCCACAATGAAGCAAGCTGGGAGAAGCAGATTCCCCGGTTCATGGATTTTCTGTGGCAATGACGACAGCGCCCGAAAGAGGGGCTAAGATGACAGCTCCCGAAAAAGGGGCAGTAGTGTTTATCCCTGCAGACCGTAAATTTGTAAAATTTTTAATTGAAAAGCCAAAGGCCACCCCAGTCCGATCTTCGGTCCGGGATGGCCTTTTTTCATCACTATTTTGACAAAAAACAGTTCTAAATTATGGAATGCCAGCGGGATCAGCAGGCAAAATACTCGTCGTACCACACCAGGAAGGTATAGATCGTCCAGACCTTCCTCCAGAGGTCGGAATTGCCTCCGATATACTCGTCAAAGATCGCTTTTACCTGGTCCACATGGAAGAATTTTGCGCAGCTCTCTCCTGTAAGCCGCCTGAGCACATCGCCGTTATAGCGTTCATCCGCCATCCAGATACGGATCGGGACGATAAAGCCGAGCTTTTTGCGGTAGGCCACTTCTTCAGGGAGCACCCTGGCCGCGGCCTTGCGGAAGGCGACCTTGTTCTGCTCTTCGTCAACCTTGAAACGGGAAGGCATGCGGGACGCGATGTCAAAGATCCTGCGGTCTGTCAGCGGCATGCGGATCTCCAGTCCCGCCGCTGTGCTCATCTTATCCACGTTCAGGTAAATATCCCCTTCAAGCCAGATCTGGATATCCACGTCCGACATTTTTGCAAGAGGATCAAGTCCCTCCGTCTCTTCATAAATCTCTTTTACCAGATTGATGGGAAGATTGGCGGGATCATACCGCAGAAGAAGTCTCTCTTTTTCATCCTCCTTCATGATATTCGTGTTGCCGACGTAGAAGTTTTTGAGGTTTTCCCCGTATCTGGGGGCGTTCCGGTACATGTTGTAGCCGCCGAAGAACTCGTCCGCACCTTCTCCCGAATAACAGAGCTTCGTATGCTTTGCCGTCTCCCGGCAGGCGATGGCAAAGGCGATCGCGGAGGCGTCGCCCAGGGGCTGCTCCATGTTTTTCATGACATAGGGGACGATGGCAAAGTAGTCCTCAGGAGTGATCAGGCAGCGGCTGTTCTGTCTGCCCAGGATATCCGCGGTCTGTTTAGCCAGTCCCGATTCGTCAAATCTTGCCTCGTCATACCCGCAGGAATCGCTGACCTCCGCGTCGGACATGGCCAGTACATAGGAGGAGTCCACTCCGCCCGAGAGGAAGGAATCGGCCTCTTCGCCCTCGTCCTTTACCTCCTTCATGATATCCTGCAGCGTCCGGTGGATCTCATCCGCCCAGTCCTCGAGCGAAGGCCCTTCGTCCGGGGAAAAGGCCGGTGTGAAATAGCGAGTGATCTCAGGCACGCCTGTGCCGCCATCTTCTGAGGCCTTCCAAACGAGATATCTGCCCGGCATCAGTTTTTTGATCCCTTTAAAGAAAGTATCTTCGCCCGCCACATAGGTCAGGCTCAGATAGATCTGCAGCATATCCTCATTCAGTTCTTTTATGCAGGAGGGATGATCAAGAATATCCCTGATCATCGTTCCGTACAGAAAACTCCCGTCCTGTGCAGCGTAATAGTAAAAAGGCTTTGTGCCGAACGGATCACGCAGACAGAAAAGCTCCTTCTTCTCTTCATCCCACAGGGCAAACGCGAACATTCCGTGAAGATGAAGCCCCATCTCCCGTCCCCATTTTTCATAGGCAAGCAAAAGGATCTGCGCCTCACGCTCCTCCCTCTTAAAAGAAGAGGCATTTTCAATGTGAAGCTCCCTGCAAAGAGCCTTCCAGTTTCTGATATGACCCCGATATGTTTTTAATTCTGCCATGAGCAAACAATTCCTCTGATATGAAAACCGGTTATTTTTTCGCTTACTCCGTCAAGGTGCTAAGGACCTCGTCCAGCTCGGCGTCCGCAGCCTTTCCGGGCTCACTGAGGAAACGCAATCCGTCTCCCTTGTAACGCGGGATCACATGGAGGTGGAAATGGTGAATGGTCTGTCCCGCAGCCTCCCCGTTGTTCTGTATCAGGTTCACCCCGTCTGTGCAAAGGCGCTCCTTCATGCGGAGGGCGATCTTCTGCCCGACCTTGAATGCGTCCGCAGCCACATCTGCAGGTATCTCATAAATGTTTGCGTAATGGTTTTTGGGCAGCACCAGCGCATGTCCCCTGGTCACCGGGCCGAGATCCAGGATCACACGGAACTGCTCATCCTCGTAAAGAGTTCTGGACGGAATCTCTCCATTGGCAATTTTACAGAAAATGCAATGATCATCCTTCATTTCTTCTCCCTTCCCCCCGGTGCCTTCCTGCAGCACCGGAGCCGGTACGGAGCACAGCCTTTATCAGCCTGCTCTCGAAATATCTTTCGTTCAACTGTCCGGCCCCCCTGCCGCGGATGCCGGTAACTGCGATCCACCTGAATTCAGGGCGCCAAACAGATACAGATTATCTTATCATTGCATTTCGGGCACGTCAATCCGGAGCCATGTTTAAAAAGATGCTCCTTCACAGCAGTCTGCCGTCACATCCTGTCCCGTGCAGGGAGCGTCACCCTGCACTGAAAAAAAGCTGCAAAAATTCATCGATATACAAACTCCATCCTGCCCAAACGTATATGGTCCCCCTGCCGGATCGGGCGGCTCTCGTTTGGCGCAAGCCTCTCCCCGTTGAGCCATGTTCCGTTTGTGCTGTTGAGATCCTTCACAGTCATTTCTCCGTCCAGACCGATCGAAAACCGTGCATGCATACGGCTGACTGTGCTGTCGTCCAGGACCTGATCCACATATTCTCTCACCTTCCCGACGACACAGGGAAGATTCGCGAGGCTGATCCTCTCCCCCCGGCATGACCCGGTGCCGTAAAGGCCTGCAGTCTGCTCAGTCCCCGGACTGAGCAGACTGGTCTCCCCTATAGAAGTTACGTCCGGATTCATACTGCTGCGAAGGCTTAAACCTCTTCCGGACCCGTCCCCCGGTCCGCATCCCTTCACCGGAGGCTCTTCAAGCTCCCATCCGGATCGTTTTTCTTTTCTTCCTGCAAATTCCCGCCCCGTTTCAAATCCTGAGACCTGCCCGGGATCCCTCAGGGAAGAGATCATCGCCTCCTCACCCGCTTTTACAAGATCTTCTTCCTCTTTTCTTCTCTTATTTCCTATAAGCCCGGCTGCAAGGAGAAGGCTCCCGGTCACAAAGGCCAGCCCTCCCGCCGCAGTCAGCAAAAGCCTTTCCCTCTCTTCCAGGTCCAGGAGCATTCCCGCCGCAAAAAGCGCGGCTCCGACAGCCATAAGTATCCCTCCGGAAATGATCCTTCCTCCCCCGCTTCCCTTCCTGCTCTTTTTGCCGGAATTTATATCCTCCAAAGGGTCCGCACCGCCTCCCGCTGCAGCCTTTCTGCCCGTCTCCGGGGAGACACCCCCTGTGAATGACTCCCCGTATCTTCCATTTTTCTTATTCAGATAAGGCGGCTCCGCTGATACGTCCGGACGCTGCACAGCCTGTAATCCGTCCTCCCGCCCGCTGAATCTGTATTCATTTCTTTCAAATATACGGTCTCCTGCAGGGCAGCCGCCCGGGATGTCCCACCCTTCGCCGTTATCGGGATAAAAGGGACGTTCCGCTCCAAAGCCCCTGTCCCGCCGGCCCCGCGCAGCTTTTGCCATTTCTCCCTGACAGCCCAGTCCCAGGTCATCGAGGACTCTCTTTTCCATTCTGAATCCCGGCTTTTCCGCCATCATACAAAGGCGGAAGGCCAGCGCAGCCGCCTGCTTGTCGCTTCCGTCCACCTTATCTGCCAGAAAAGAAAACAGCTGTGTCCATCCCTCCTGCTTCAGTTCCCCCGGATAATAGGCGAACCAGGCATCCTGGTCCCTGAACCCTATGTAAATACAGGAAGGATCCAGAATCAGGTGCGAAGAATCCAGAAGATATTCCGTGAGCGTCTCCTCGATCCTGACCAGATCCTCCAGAAGCTTTTTCAGATCCTCCCCTCTGACCTTCCGGCGGTCGTAAATGTCCGAAAGGCTCTGTTTCGATGTGATGTCATAATACAGATATTCCTGCCGGTCTATGCTCCGGGAACTGCACTGTAAAAGTCCCTTTATGCTGTTTGTGACCAGCATCCTGTACTGGTAATTGTCCCGCATTTCCTCCTGACAGGCGATGACCATGTAATTGTGTGAAGCATCACTGTAAAATGATCTTTTTGCCTCTTCACTCATCTTTGCCTCCTGTAACTTTCACAAGTGCGGCAAGGTTCAGGATCCTGCGCACCTTCCTGTAAGCTTTGGGAGGATCTGTCTTCCTTGCCTTCTTTTCTATTCCTATGAGCCATTTTCCACTGCTGTCAAAAAGCGGCAGGCCAAACAAAGGCGGTTCCATCTCCCCGTTTGCCCGGACCTCTACAATCCTGCCGTCCGACGAACCAGTCTGCATATCCGAGAGCATAAAAAGCCTGTTTCCCGACTGCTCCAGCATCGTCTCGTCGCCGGCCCTGTCCCTGCCTGCTTTTTCGATGCTCTGCCGATAGCTGAGCACATAGCAGTCCTGCGTCATCACACATCTGTCATACAGATAAAAGGACATATACATGACCATCACGAAAATACAGATCGCGACCGGCACTATGAGCGCAGCTTCAACGGTGAAGTAGGCGTCCTCCTTCCTGACACTTATTCTCTTCCAAACCGGTATGCCCATTATTGTCAGCCTCCTTATCTGAAAAAACCGGTTAAAAGAATCACTGCCCAGGCAGCTGCGGATACCGTAAGGAAAGGCATCCTGGTCTTTCTTCCCGCTTTACGAAGCGTTAAAAGCACAATTCCGACGGCAGAGGCCATGAACAATGAGACCGCCAGGATCAGCCAGGCAGTCCCTGCTCCCAGAAACAGACCGAGCACCAGATAGCAGATCCCGTCCCCGCTCCCGGCAGCACCCTTTGCGGCAAAAGCCAGAATAAGAAGCATTATACCCGGCAATAGCGCCGTCAAAGCGAAACATATCTCCTTTACCGGATCTTCTGACCCGGCCAGCTTCACCAGCAGCAGAAAAAGCGCCGCGGCTCCCGCGCAGACAGAGCTTCCTATGCGGATCTTCCTTGTGAGAAAATCCTCCGCCGCGCACCCCGCCAGATAGATCGATGACAAAACCACACCAAGCAGCCTAGGCGCATCTGAATAAATCGTCAT
>DEPS01000154.1 GCA_002358875.1 Lachnospiraceae bacterium UBA3386
TTCATTTTTTAAAAGCGTGGAAATTGCTCAGACTGCAGGATCAGAGTGGAACAGGGAACCGTCCCCTGGGTTCATTTTTTATCCACACTGTAGGATTTTAAAAAGGTGTGTTTTCCGTCCCTGTACTCGTATACGCGGATCTCGCAGTTTTTGGGCCGATCCCAGCGAAGGCCGTCCGGCGCTTCGTCCAGATAGCCGCAGAGTGCCCGCATGATGCCGCCGTGGCAGGCAACGAGCACATTTTCATAATCGTGTTTTTCCAGGTCTTTCAGGAAAGAGGAGGCTCTTGCCTTCATAGATTCAATGGTCTCCACGGAAGGGGGGGCAGGGAAGATTCTGGGCATCTTCCAGTAGGCGGTCATCGCCGGCCCTAACAGGTAATATTTGCGCATTTCATACTTTCCGAAATCGGTCTCGATAATGCGGGGATCCACGATGATCTCGGACAGGTCGACATTGCCTATGATGGATGCTGTCAGCTGTGCTCGCTGAAGGGGACTGGCATAGACGGCATCGAAGCGGATGTCGCCGATGTTTTTGCGGGATTGTCTGGCCTGCATGATCCCTTTTTCATTCAGGGGGGCATCGATCCTGCCCTGCATGCGCCTTGTGTGATTGAGGTCGGTCTGTCCATGGCGGGCGATCCATATTTTCATAGTGTTTATTTCCTTTCAGATGCTTGTGTGGTCCAGGGGACGGTTCCCCGGTTCAAAAAACTGGCTGCCCGTGGCAGTGAAGGCTGCTTATTGGCGGGCGCCAAAGTGAAACGAGGAACCGTCCCCTGTTCCACTTCTGACCACATTATACCAGAGGCTAGAGCCTTTTTGTCGTCAATATGCCATTTTTGGGGTGGACCAGGGGACGGTTCTCCGGTCCTAAAAAACAGCCCACCGATATCTCGGCAGGCTGTTTAATGGAAGGCTTTTAAGTGAAACAAGGAACCGTCCCCTGTTCCGCTATGAAAAAAACTCCTAAGGTTCCGGGGCCGCAGTGAGAGGACACAACGCTTCCGGCTCTGCTTTCAAGGATTTGGTCAAAATGGTCGAGTCCTTTTACATACTCTTTTACTTTATCAACGATCTCTTTTTTGCAGCCGGAGTGAACGATCATCACTCTGGTCTTTTCTGCCTTAAGAAGGTCTGACCGCAAATCCTTGACATAATCCAGGATATATTTGTTTGAAGCTCCTCTGTATTTCTTTTTTTCCCTCCAAAGATCGTCAGCGGGTTCTGCCCGGTTTTCAGCGTAAGGTACAGTTTTATCACACAGTTCATCTACGCTTTACGGGGATTCAGCATTTTTTTTCTTATCGATATTTTTCAATATTGTTTCGATATTTCTTATATTATTCGGCTTGAAATTTCTTTGGCGTGGTGCTACATTTGTTTCGGTGCTACGAGTGTATTGTCATATAAAAATTTTGTCAGTATAAGCGGACTCGGACTTTACAGAATGGACGCTGTTTGTAACGGCAGAAAACAATTGCGAGATCATTTTTGTGTTAACTGATCGACCGGGAGGGCAGGGTGGAGAGAAATAGTACGACGGAATTAAAAAAAAGAAACATCCTGAGGCTGAACAATGCTGAGTCCAACAGGATCACAAGAGAATGCATGACGACAGCCTTATTGAAGCTTATGAAGGAAAAACCTTTCGAAAAGATAACTGTCTCAGATATTGTCAAAAGGGCGGGGGTCTCAAGAACTGCTTTTTACCGAAACTATAGTGTGAAAGAAGATATTCTTGGAGATATAAGGCAGAAGCTGCTGGATACTGCCCGGGAGTTTCTTCAAAAGCCTGAATTGTCAGACAATCCATATAAGTGGTTTGTTGAGTGTTTTTCTTTTGTAAGGGAAAAAGCCGAAATGTTTATGCCGATCATTGAGGCTCATATGGATCTTGGTGATTTTTTTAAGTACGAGTCTGTAGTGGATGTTCTGCAGCCTTCTGACAACAGGTTTGTGCGGTACAGGAATCTCGGGATTGAGGCTGCGCTTTTAAGGATACTGAATGTGTGGTTCGATGACGGGATGAAAGAGTCGCCGGAAGAGATGGCGGATTTCTGTGTCGGTATGTTTAACGGCCGTTTTTTGCCTGAATAATGGCATGATAAGGGCAGGCAGGCTGTTCGCTGATGACCGAAACCTCTCTTTTTCGTTTATATCTTACGTTTTTAGTAAAAAATTTTCGATAGTACATTTTCGACAGAAAAAATGATCACGGGGTATTTTTATGATCATATCAAAATGTATATGTTTGTTTGTTATATACAGTTTTCTGGGTTGGATATACGAAACCCTCTACTGCACGATCAAGACAGGTCATTGGGAAAAGAGGGGCTTTTTATACGGTCCAATATGTCCGATCTACGGCGTCGGAGCTATCCTGATCTCCATTATCAGCAGATTGCTGCCGTCAAATATGGAGATGAAACAGCTGGGAGTTTTTTTTATCGCTTTTCTGGGCAGCATGGTATTGGAATTTGTGACATCCCTGGGGCTCGAATTATTGTTTCATGCGGTTTGGTGGGATTATTATGACGTCCCTCTTAATATACAGGGCAGAACAAGCATTCCAACCGGCATCGCCTTTGGCTTCGCAGGTATTTTTGTCGTCGATCTTCTTTCACCCAATGTAGAGCTGATGGTAGGCTCCATGACAATGGTAAGTACAGAATGCGGTGCCCTTGCAGCAGTTGCTGTTTTTTCTGCAGACATGACCCTGACGATCTCCGCATTAACAAATATGGCGCGGATCATTGAGCAGATGGATGAATCGATCAATAATCGAATGGAGAGGCTGGTTGAATCTGCGCAGAGGAAAACAGGAGAAATTCGTGATCAGATCGCGTTCGAATCCATGGGAAATATCCGCAGACTTGCACTGAAACGAGTAAAAGATTTCCGCTATCCGATGGCAGCAACCGAGCGTATAAAAAAGATGCTGCGCTGGCAGCGGATCATTAAGAAGAAAAGCGGCCCGGGGGACGGTTCCCCGGATCAAAAGTGAACCAGGGGGGTGGAACAGGGGACGGTTCCTCGGTCCAAAAACTATGAACCAGGGGACGGTTCCTCTGGTCCGGGTTGAAAACAAAGAGACAGGAGACAGGTATATTTAAAATGGCAAAACCGATCATGATCCAGGGAACCATGTCCAATGCCGGAAAGAGCCTGTTGGCCGCCGGCCTGTGCCGGATCTTTCGTCAGGACGGTTATCGTGTGGCTCCTTTTAAATCCCAGAATATGGCGCTCAATTCCTTCGTCACGGGGGACGGACTGGAGATGGGGCGCGCCCAGGTCATGCAGGCGGAGGCGGCCGGGATCCTTCCCGATGTCCGCATGAATCCCATACTGCTTAAACCCACGACCGACACAGGCTCGCAGGTGATCGTAATGGGAGAGGTCCTTGGCGACATGGACGCTCGTCAGTATTTTGCCCGAAAAAAAAGTCTGCTTCCGGTCGCTCTGGAGGCATACCGGTCACTTGCTGAGGAAAATGATGTCATTGTGATCGAAGGCGCGGGAAGTCCCGCGGAGATCAACCTCAAAAAGGACGACATCGTTAACATGGGTCTTGCCAGGGCGGTCGGGGCGCCGGTCCTCCTTGCGGGCGATATTGACCGGGGCGGAGTCTTCGCCCAGCTTCTGGGCACGCAGATGCTGCTTGATCCCGACGAGCAGACTCTGTTAAAGGGAATGATCATCAACAAGTTCCGGGGAGATAAAACGCTCCTGGATCCGGGTGTCCGGATGCTGGAGGAGCGCAGCGGTCTGCCTGTAGTGGGTGTTGTTCCCTACATGCAGCTGGATCTTGACGATGAGGATTCTCTCTCCCCCCAGCTGGACCGCACAAACCGCCCGCCTGCAGGAAAGCCCGTTGAGATCGCTGTTATCCGTCTGCCCCACCTGTCCAACTTCACGGATTTTAATGTTTTTTCGAGGATTCAGGAGGCGGATCTGCGCTATGTTTCACGCCCTGAAGCCCTGTGCCGGCCGGATATGATTATTCTTCCGGGGACCAAAAATACACTCGGGGACTTGCGCTGGCTCAAGGAGAGCGGCATGGCGGCAGCTGTCCGCCAATGCTTTGGGCGCGGCAGCGTCCTGTTCGGGATCTGCGGCGGTTTCCAGATGCTGGGACGGACAATCTCCGATCCCGACAGCACGGAGGAGGGAGGCACCGCCGAAGGGCTTGACTTTCTTGACGCGGAGACAGTTTTCGGAAAAGAAAAAAGAAGGACCCTGGTCCGTGGCCGTATCGGCGCCCTCACAGGAGCGCTGGCGCCGCTTGGGGGCATGGAGATCGAGGGATATGAGATCCATATGGGCAGCACGCGGAAGGGAGGCTCCTGTGAAGAAAAGAACGTGGGCAGCACGCGGAAGGGAGGTTTCGACTCACAGGACCATGTGATCAGTACGAAGGCCCGGGGCTTCCACGGAAGGCTTACAGATGCGCCGGCGCAGGGGCCTTTTGGACATTTTTCCATTGTCACAGACTGTGTGTCAGGCAGTACAGGCC
>DEPS01000119.1 GCA_002358875.1 Lachnospiraceae bacterium UBA3386
CCCTTTAAAGCCGGACAGGTCAAGCTCGAGGGCATTGATCTTCGCAGCCAGCTGAGCCGGGATGCTGCTGTAGATCAGCTCCTGAGGCACCCCGGCACCGGTAATCTTTTCAATCAGGGCATAATATGCGGCGCTGTTTTTCCGAAAATCCTCCTGCGCGGCCTCATCGTCGATCGCCAGGACCTGCCGATACAGCCCGGCAAACCGCTCCATCCGCTCATGCTGCGGCGACTGGATGAAAGCAATGAGCGACCCCACAGCCAGGATCGTGTCTTCCTTTGCGCTCCGCCCGGAAAAAAACCACCTAAGACGACTCCGGATCGCCACATTTTCGATCATCCTGTCCAGCGCGGGGCAGTCCTCGCCAAGAATCGGCTCCGCGTCCCGGCGGATCTGCTCCGCCTGACGGTATACTGCAAGCTCACGAACCAGGGCACGGATCTTTTCATTTTCCTCCCTCTTCTGACGGCCTTCTCCATCAGAAAAGGCAGCGCCTGAAGAAGCAGTATCAGAAAAAACACCCCTGTTTCCTTCTGAGCCTGTGCCGCTTTTCCAGGAGAGACCGGTTTTTTCATTCTCTGTGCTTCCTGCGGTCAGCCGGATCCTTCCCCTTCCCGCCAGCCGGTCCAGAAATTCATCCAGAATACTGCGGATCGCCGCGGTCTGTTTCTCTCCGATCCCTTCAACCGACTCCAGACTGTAATCCTTTGCCCTGTAAAGATCCAGAAGGGTATGAAAGCCCGCCTTCTCCAGCGCAGCCGTGCGGATGCCTGCCCGCGCGTTTTTCAGCTCCTCCACGGGAATATCCGCTAAAGATCCGACAGCCTGCAGGCGCATCAGTTCCCTGCACGACGACACAAGCCGCTCCTTTTGTGCAGGGCCTTCTTCAAAAATCCTCCTAAAATCCGCTTCAAGCTTCTGAAGATCTAAGATCATCCGGCCGATCATTTTAAAATCAGGTCTGTTCATTTCTTTGTTCCGCTGCCCTCCTCTATACTTAAGGTCATGTTCCAGATATTATAACAAAATAAAAGTATCATGCGCAGATTTTATTCTCTTTGTGAAAAGTCTGTGTTTTTTCCTTTTTTGGTTTTTTCTAAGGTTTATTTCAGGTTGATAATGTAAAACAGATTCATGGAATGACAAATCGTTACTGTTAACGCCCTCCTGAGAACGTGGACAGTAACGGCAAATCCATAGGAAAACAGCCGACAGGCAAAAAGAACATCAAAGGTATAAGATTAAGAAGATAAGTCAGGAATAAGGATACGTAAAGCAAGATTAAAGATATAAAAAAAGGAGTCCATTATGAGAAATAACAGATTTATGACAGCTTCCATCTGCGCGGCCTTCCTCGGGGCGATGACACTTTTCATGGTCTCCTGCGACGCCGCCCAGGCAGCCTCTTCTGTCGTATCTGAAGCAGAAGAGACCGCAGATACATACATTGTTTCAGACAGCTCTTCTTCCGCAGAAGCATCCGTTGCCTCCGACAACTATTCCACGGAAATATCCGCTGTTTCCGGGACCGATTCGACAGATGCGTCCGCCTCCTCCGGTACCGTGCTCGACACTTCAAAGATGTTTACAGACCGCGATCTTGAGCAGACAGCGAATCTGACAGGTGCGACATACCGTACCGTCTCCGACAATGAAACAATCACGATCAAGGCGGAAGGCGTCTATGTGATCTCCGGAGAAGCTGCTAATGCGCAGATCCTGGTCGCAGCCGGCGACGAGGACAAGGTGCAGATCGTCCTGGACGGCGTCACGATGACAAACGACAGCACGCCCTGCATTTATGTAAAGAGCGCGGACAAGGTCTTCGTCACGACTGCGTCAGGTTCCGAAAACACCCTGTCAGTGACGGGCACTTTTACCACGGACGGAACCACAAACACCGACGCCGTGATCTTTTCAAAAGATGACCTGGTCCTGAACGGGACAGGGACGCTGTCCATCTCCTCCACAGCAAACGGCATAAGCAGCAAGGACGACCTCAAGGTAACAGGCGGCACGATTACCATCAGCTGCGCCGCGGACGGTCTCGAAGCAAATGACTCTATCCGTATCGCCGACGGCACGGTCTCCATCACGACCTCCAAGGACGGCCTGCACGCGGAAAACGATGAGGACAACACGACCGGTTATATCTACATCGGCGGCGGCACGCTGACGGTCAGCGCCGGAGACGACGCCGTCCACGCGACGACCATCGTCCAGATCGATGCAGGCACTCTCGACCTCACAGGAGCGGAATGCATCGAGGGCACATATATCCGGATCAATGACGGAACCGTCTCGATCGCCGCCTCCGACGACGGCATCAATGCCGGCCAGAAATCCAATATTTCCACTCCCACTGTCGAAATCAACGGCGGAAGCATCACGATTGTAATGGGTTCCGGCGACACCGACGGCATTGATTCCAACGGAAACCTTTACCTCAACGGAGGAACCATCGATATCACCGCCCAGAGCCCCTTCGATTATGACGGTACCGGACAGCTCAACGGCGCGACGGTCATCGTAAACGGCACTCAGACAGATGAGCTCACCAACCAGATGATGGGCGGCGGAATGCACGGAGGCTTCGGCGGAGGACATGGAGGCCGCAATAATAACTGGTAATACCGGCAGAATTTTCCGAAGAACCCGGATTTTCAATTATCCGGAGCCCTTAAAAAGGAGACAGAGGATATCCCCCCGTCTCCTTTTCTTTTATGCAGATATCATCCGAATACATGCGAAAAAACAATGCCCTGATTCAGCTTATTCATCCGATACAGATCCACCCGCTCCGGTTTCGTCTTCTTATTCTGATTCCTCATCGTCAGGATCTGCTTCCTCCTCTTCTCCTGAGTCCTCCCCATCAGTGTCAGTCTCCTCCTCTTCCCCGGAGTCCTCATCATCAGAATCAGCCGTTTCCAGTCCTTCGGCAGTCCCTCCGGATCCGGCATCCGTTTCTTCGCCGTCTTCGGATTCAGATTCCTGTCCGGATTCCGGATTATTCTTTTCATCACTTTTTTTGTCATCGGCGCTTTCAGATGATTTCACATCCGCAGCCAGAATTTTAAATGAGATCCCTTCCTCCGCAGAAGAAGCGCGACCGGCAATACGCTTATTATATTCATCCTGTGTCATTCTCTGAGGCATCTGTTCATTCCCTTCGCCCGTACTTCCCTCGGAAGACTGCGCATTTTCAGCCGCCTTAGTGAAAATATAATCCGTATTTCCGTTTTTCTGCTCGTCGTATTCATATTCCGCAATCATTTCCAGTCCGTTCCTGCTTTTATTGATCCTGCAGATCGTAACTCTGCCTGCCGATGCCCCTCCGCTGGCCCGGATCAGGAAAGATTTATCCTCCAGGATCGAAAGGGTTATACGGTAATCAAGGCTGAAATGATCCCTGAACAGTTCCACTGCGTTTTTGCCGTCAAAGGTATAGGCTGTCCAGACACGACTGTATTCATTATCTCCAAGAGCCAGAACAAGTTCCTGTATGCCGTCTCCGTTATAGTCCTTAAAGCCATAGAAAACCTTATCGTACTCGGGATTTCTGAAATGCTCATAAAGAAGCCGGTAATTGAGATTTTTATCAGACTTCCCTGTAGTTCCGGGCACATTGTTCTCGTTTGCTCCGACTTTTCCGCTCTCGTAATCTTTGATAAATTTATCTGCATCCTGCCCCAGAATAACAGCGTAGGCGCGGACAATCTCCGAATATGCCTGTTCTGCCAGAGCCTTCTCTTTAGCAGAGATTTCCTGAGGCTGCAGATCCTCGGCAGCTGTTGTCTCCTGAGACTGCTGAGCCTCGACGGCTGTTGTCTCCTGAGGCTGCGGGTCCTCGGCGGCTGTTGTCTCCTGAGACTGCTGAGCCTCGGCGGCTGTTG
>DEPS01000200.1 GCA_002358875.1 Lachnospiraceae bacterium UBA3386
GCGCCCAGGATCCCGGAGCTTCCTCCCTTTACAGGAGGGCTCATGGGCTATTTTGCCTATGATTTCATAAAATACGCGGAGCCCTCACTGGTCCTGGATGCCGTGGACGAGGAGCGCTTCAACGACGTGGACCTGATGCTCTTTGAAAAGATCATAGCCTTCGACAATTTCCGGCAGACCATCACCATGATCGTCAATGTGCGCACCGATGCCGTCGAGGAAAACTACAGGGCCGCCTGCTTGGAGCTGGATAAAATGGAAAACCTCATCCGCCGAGGCGCGCCTGCGGTCAACTCCCCTCTGCAGCTTCGCAGCGGCTTCGAAGCTCTTTTTACCAAAGACCAGTTCTGTCATATGGTCGAAGAGGCAAAGAGCCATATTTACGAGGGAGATATTTTCCAGATCGTCCTGTCCAACCGGCTGACCGCAGAGGCTGAGGGAAGTCTTCTTGACACCTATCGGCTGCTGCGCACACGCAATCCCTCTCCCTATATGTTCTATATCTCCAGTGACCAGCTGGAGCTGGCAGGCTCCTCTCCCGAGACGCTGGTAAAGCTTGAGAACGGCATTCTGCACACCTTCCCTCTGGCCGGCACGCGCCCCCGGGGAAAGACCCAGGAGGAAGACAAAGCCCTGGAGCAGAGCCTTCTGGCAGACCCCAAGGAGCTGGCGGAGCACAACATGCTGGTCGATCTGGGGAGGAACGATCTTGGGCGGCTGTCCCGCTTCGGCACGGTTGCCGTTGAAAAATACATGGAGATCGAGCGCTTTTCCCATGTGATGCACATAGGCTCTACCGTGCGCGGAGAGATAAGGGAAGACCGCGACGCTGTGGACGCCGTCTCCTGCGTACTGCCGGCGGGCACACTCTCCGGCGCCCCCAAAATCCGCGCCTGCGAGCTCATCCACGAGCTGGAAGGCAGCCGGCGGGGCATCTACGGAGGAGCTGTCGGATACATCGATTTCACCGGAAATATGGATACCTGCATCGCCATCCGCCTGGCCTACAAGAAAAACGGAAAGGTCTTCATCCGCTCCGGAGCCGGTATCGTGGTGGACTCCGTACCGGAAAACGAATACACGGAGTGCATCAATAAGGCAGCCGCCATCGTGGAAGCTGCGCGGGATTCCGAAGGCGGTATCGATCCGTAAGGAACCGGCGGCAGCCGCTGTTTTGCCCGCGTTTTTCTCGAAAAGGGAATAGATTCCCAATGATTGCAGCGATGCGGAAGCATCCAGCCTCAGGCGGAGCCTGGAAGGCGCAGAACAGCGCTTAATTTTTCATAGATTTTGTCATAACCACAGATATCTACAAAAAAAATCGGAGGGATAAAGAAATGACTCTTCTCATCGATAATTATGACAGCTTTTCCTACAACCTTTATCAGCTGGTCGGATCCATTGATCCGGACATCCGGGTGATCCGAAACGACGCAATGACCATCCGGGAGATCGAAGCACTATCCCCGGACCGGATCATTCTGTCTCCCGGGCCCGGCCGGCCGGCAGACGCCGGGATCTGCAGTGAAACCGTCCGCGCCTTTGCCGGCAGGATCCCCATTCTCGGAGTCTGCCTGGGCCATCAGGTCGTCTGTGAAGTCTTCGGCGCATCCGTGACCTACGCGGAGCGCCTTATGCACGGCAAACAGTCCGACGCCTGCCTGGACACATCCAGCCCCCTCTTCTTTGGGCTTCCTGAAAAGATCCCGGTGGCCCGCTACCATTCCCTTGCCGCCGATCCCGGGACCATTCCGCCCTCCCTGCGCGTGATCGCCCGCACAAAGGAAGAGGAGATCATGGCAGTACAGCACAGCGGCTGCCCCGTCTACGGCGTCCAGTTCCACCCCGAATCCATCCTCACACCGGACGGCACCGCCATCCTGCGCAATTTCCTCAGGATCACAGCCTGAGAAAGAGCCGGACTTATCCGGTTACATTTTTATACCTTCCGGAGCCAAAGAAAAATCCCTGCAAGCCGTGTATTTTGCGCGGTTTGCAGGGATTTTCCTGATTATTCATACTCAGGTATTTCATTTTTGTCTCTGACTGCTGCTCTTTCGTTTTCCTCTTTTTCACGTATGATTACGCAGATTAATATATTCCTAAAGCCCCCGGATAATACTGAGATAATCCTGCCTTTGATCTACTACAGCATATATTGTTACAACCTTTTTTGTATCATCAACTTTATAAAAAACCAGATCTTTTTCCAAAATAAGCACTAAATATCCTTGACGCTTTAAAATATTATATTGGGGTTTCACACCGATATATGGATTATTCCCCAGGCTCATAATCGACTCTTCTAAATAATCCAATTTTTCAAGCGCAACATCGCTGCCAAATCTTTCCGCAATAAAAAGAACAATTTTACGAATCAGGGAATCCGCCGTATCCGTTCTTTCAACTTTATACTTCAAGCCTGGCCCTCCTTAAGGATTCTTCGCAAATCATCGAATGTATCTTTTATCGGGGCCGCTCTTCCGAACTTAACATCCTCGTCAGCTTCCGCCAGAATTTCTAAAAGTTCGATTCTGGCTTTCATTCTCTTATACTCTTCATATCCAAGAGAAACCGTGTCTCCTCTCCCGTTAACCGTAATAATCACAGCTTCGTTGTTCTCACGGCACTGCCTGGACACTTCATTATAATGATTTCTGAGATCCGCCGATGGGCGGATAGTTTCCTGTAATGTAAACATTTAAATCACCTCCGCATTTGTAATATAGACATATTATATCATGAAACATCTATCGCTTCAACAGGATTTTCATCAATGAGGACTCAGATCCGTGAGATCAGGTTATAACAAAAGCCTTGCAGCTACATGGTTTATGCAGTCCATTTATGCAGCAACAAGGCTAAATTCATTTTACTATTTCGTTTTGTCCCTCACATGGTCATTCGGTTTGTCATTTTCAGGACCATCGGGGTGTCATTTAACAATCCCTTTACTATTCCAGTTCAATCGTCCCGGGCGGCTTAGATGTGATGTCATAGAGGACCCGGTTTACTCCGTCGACTTCGTTGATGATCCGGTTCATGGTCGTCTGCAGGACATCCCACGGGATGTTGGCTGCCTCAGCGGTCATGAAGTCCGAAGTGATGACGGCCCGCAGGATGACGGCCAGGCCGTAGGTGCGGTGGTCGCCCATGACGCCGACGCTCCGCATATTGGAGAGAGCGGCAAAAAACTGGCCGAGTCCCTGGTCCGCGCCGGCTTTGCGCAGCTCCTCCCGGAAGATGTAGTCGGCTTCCTGAACGATCTGCACCTTGTAAGGGGTGATCTCCCCGATGATGCGGACAGCCAGGCCGGGACCGGGGAAGGGCTGGCGGTA
>DEPS01000199.1 GCA_002358875.1 Lachnospiraceae bacterium UBA3386
CGCAGGCCTGGATGTCGCGCTCGGCGTGCTGGCAGCACTCGAGGTTCCTGAAGCGGAACTTTTCGTTGTAATTGACTTTGTTGTGGTCGTTATGCTTATTTCAGGATAACGACCATTATCCTGATGTTCTGATTATCCCGAAAATTATATCGTAGACGATAAATTAGGGCATTTGCAGACTTATATTTCGGGATAATACTCCTTATACTGTCATCATCAATCATCCAATATTTCAAAGAGAAGGGGATCTGAGATGACGATGGATAGATTATTAGAACTCTCATTGAACTCGATCAAACAGTTGGGGCTTTCAGAGTCCACATTCACTCATTATCGGGGATCAGGGTACATTCCCGTCGCAAAAGAGTATAAGCGTCTTTTCGGAGATGAGGCGATGGCAGACCGCCTTATGGATCTTCAGTCCGCTATCATCAGGGATTATCGCGCCCACAGGATCAGCAGGGATTCCAAATCCATGAAAGCCCGCGCCATCAATGTAATGGCTGAAATACTCGAAACAGGAACGCTTGAATGGAGAAAATACCCGGCACGCCAAGAGGAGAGGCTACCTCCGGCAGAGTATGCGCCAGTTGTTGATGCTTTTCTGTCGGATTCGTCGAAGTTGAAGAACATGGCCTTTATCAAGTCTGTTACCATTCAGTATTTTTGGCATTTGAACGACGTGTTTGGCTCTCCTAAAGTATCGGATATCGGGTTCAAACATGGAGAGTCTTTCATCATCCAGGCATCCCGGAAATATAAAAAAAGCATGGACGGCGTGCTGTATGTCCTCAGAAAAATACATTCTTTCCTATGTTCCCACGGCTATTCTTCCGACGCGTCGTGGAAGCTCCTTGGAACCGCAAACAAAAGGGAATACTATGTGCGGCCAGTCATGGAAAAGCAGGACATAATGTCCGTCATAAAGTGCGCAGGCGGGGATGACGGCAAAAGAGACCGGGCCATACTTCTTCTCATTGCCGTAACCGGCCTCCGGTGCTGTGACATATCTTCGCTGCGATTGGAGGACATAGAATGGAAAAAGCATTACCTCTCCCTGATCCAGCAAAAGACTGAAGCTCCCGTAAGCATACCTGTCTCGAAAAAGGTATTGGACGTGCTTGCAGACTACGTCATAAATGCAAGGCCCGAGGGCCAGTTTCCGCAAGTCTTCCTGTCGGCGCGCAACCCAACCAGGCCCCTCTCCCCATCCGCAGTGTATTCCCTCCTGCGCAGGCGGCTCAAAAGGGCGGGCATAGAAAAAATGCCCGGCGACGGGAGAAGCCCTCACGGGATGAGGCGTAGCCTTGCCACTGCGATGGTTTCTTCGGGCGCGGAAGTGGCCATTGTTTCCCAGATCCTCGGCCACCGCTCAATGAATTCGGCGAGGCATTATATCTCGTCGGATATGAAAGGGCTCTCAAAGTGCGTCCTCGATATGGGCTCGTTAACGGAGGAAGGGTAAATGAAGACGGCGAGGGAGTATGTGGATGATATGATCCGGTACAGGGAAAGCCTCGGGTACTCGGAATCGACGTACAGGGTCCTTCGGAATAGTTTCCTTCCTTATATTGAGGCTGGGAATGCCGACGGGACCATCACGGAAGGCCTCCTGGACAGCTGGTGCCTGCGGAGAAAATCTGAAAACGACAACGGCTATATCAGAAGGATGTCCGCGATAAGAAGCCTTATCAGCTACCTTGAAGCCAGGGGCGAATACAGCTATGGGTTTGACAGGTGCCTTATTCCCAGAAGTGGGCAAAGATATACTCCGTATATCTTCACCGATGCGGAACTGCGGGATCTCTTCAACGCGGCCGACAGGACACCGCCCATAAAAAGGTTCCCCCTCCGGCATGAGGTCATACGGACGATATACCGTCTCATATATTTCTGCGGCCTGAGGCCGACAGAGGGCAGGCTGCTGTTCAGGGAAGACGTCCGCCCGGACGAAGGCACTATCCTGATAAGGAAGAACAAGGCAAGGAGGGAAAGGCTCATCCCAATGTCTAACGATGTCTGCGGGATGTGCAGGGATTACCTGGGCATCCTCCGCCAAGCTTATCCGGAGAGCAGGTATTTTTTCCCTGGAAGGGATGGAAAAGCCCATTCGGCGGAGTGGCTGCAGGAAAACCTGAAAAAGCTGTGGAAAACCGCCCGTCCTGAAAGCGAAGCGCGCGTCCGGGTATATGACCTCAGGCATAAATTTGCGACTGTTTCCTTAATGCGCATGATTGACAGCGGGATGGACATTAACAATGTCTTTCCGTATCTGAGCGCGTATATGGGCCACTCTGAATACCAGCATACCCTTTATTACATACACCTGCTGCCGAGGAGGCTTGCTGAATCAGGCAGGATAGATCTCGGCAGTTTTGAAAGCTATATCCCGGAGGTCCCCATAAATGAAGAAGAATGATGCAAAGAAGCCACTGCGCCTGTACATGACGATCAAGGAATACATGGAAGGCTACCTGATGTCCCAGAAAGGGGCAAGCCCGCAGACGATACGTTCATACAGGGATTCGCTGAACGTCTATCTGGAGTACCTGAAAACAAGAAATTCATGCGGGCTCGCAGACTTGTCTTTTGAATCCATGCCATTAGGCGAGATGCACAAGTTCTTCGAATACATTGAAAAGGAACGCGGATGCGGGGTGTCCACGAGGAACCAAAGACTGTCAGCAATCCGTTCCTTTTACAGATTTGCCGCGCGACGTGACAACAGCATGATGGCGTACTACCTGGAGCTTATGGAGATTCCCGTAAAGAAAAACCCGGCTAAGAAAGCAATTGAGTTCTTCAGCGAGAAAAATCTTGAAACTATCCTCCGCCAGCCGGACACAGGAACGAGGACAGGGTACAGGGATCTCGTATTTATGATAGTATTGTACGATACCGGCGGAAGGGTAGACGAGATCGCATCCTTGACCCTGGGAGATCTTCATCTTTTAAAAGACAGCGACGGGCTCCATGTGACGCTGCATGGCAAAGGCAGAAAGATAAGGAAAGTCCCCATCATGCAGAAGACATCCGATCATTTGTCAGCATATATAAAGCAGTTCCACCCCGGGAATCACGACGGCGGCGCCCCGCTGTTTTATGTTCATCACAGGGTCGGCAACACCCCACTCTCTGAAGATGCGGTTGAAGCATTTATCAAAAAATATGCAAAAAAAGCCTGTACAGAGGATCCGACATTCCCAAAACACTGCTATCCGCATATGTGGAGGCATTCCAGGGCCATGCACTTGTACCGCAATGGAATGCCCCTCCATCTGGTATCGCAATGGCTTGGCCATTCAAAAATGGACACTACCGTCCAGTTCTATGCGGATGCGGATCTTGAAATGAAGAGAAAAGCAATAGAGTCTGCAACCAGCGATGTAAACGAACTGATTGGAAAAACAGCGGACATAGATTGGGAAAACGACGAGGAGCTGCTCAAACTGCTTTATGGCCTGAAATAATTATCCTGAAAAGCTCTCTCATGGAGAAGGTAAAAACAATGGTTTATAACGGGGGTTCGGGATAATCAGAACATCGGGATAATGGTCGTGCATGACGTACGTGTCCTCCGTGAGGAAGTTCAGGATCCCGTCTTCAAGGAGCCCCGCGAGGTCCTTCTTCATGTGGGCGGTGTAGTAAGATATGCGGTCGTCACCGTAAAACCTCAGGCAGGCGCGCTTCGTCATGATTGGGATGACCGTGTCGTCCCAATACAGGATCCTCCTCGTCAGGAGCAGCAGCCTGAGATCTTTTTTGAAATCCGCAAGGCCCTTGGAGGCCCTTTTCTGGAGCTTCGCTATGTATCCCTGGCAGGGACTGACCTGCCCGCCCGTGATCGCTGAAAGGAATACCGGGACTTTGTTGATCGGCGCGTTGATGGTGTTCATGAGGGAAAGGGCGATGGCCTGCACGTTCGGCCCGTACTGGTTCCCGGCCCTGAGGTCCGGCGAATTGCATGTCTTCACGACTGTCCCGCAGTCGGCGCATTCATAAAGGTAGTAGACGTGCTTTTTTCTGCGCACTCTGATCTCCACGTCGGTTTCGAATTTTTCTTCTGTCTTCCCGGTGTATACGAGGTTTTCCCCATCGCAGACGGGGCAGCGTT
>DEPS01000195.1 GCA_002358875.1 Lachnospiraceae bacterium UBA3386
AAAAATAATGCGGATAAGATTTTCCCCTTTGACTTGCCGCTTTCCGGAGGGGCATGCCGGACGCGTATGGACAGCCTCGCGAGGGAGAGTTTGAGCTGCTTCGCCACGTACTGCTTCCCATTATCAAAGTAGCAGGCATCGAAACGCCCGTACCTGAGGATGGCGCTGCGCATGGTGTCCGCGACGGCCGTTTCCTCCTGGTTGTCGTAGAACCGGGAGGCCAGGACCATCCGCGAGTGATCGTCGATGGCGGACGAAAGATAGGTCTGGACCTTCTTTCCCCCTTTTTCCGCCGGCGGGAGCACGGGGCCGTACTTGATGTCCCCCTGTACGAGCATCATCCTGTGGGGCTTGCAGAAGCGCTTCGACGAGCTCTTCCTCGCGTCCTTGTATGTTTCAAGGTGCGATGCCCCGAAGCCGGAATCGAACAGGTGGCGCTGCAGCGTCGACCGCTTCAGTACGCCGGGGGCGGCGCGGCCCTCCAGCTCCAGGATCGTGATGATTTTCTCCACGGAGCGGGAAGGCACTTCCCGCCTCAGCTGCCGGGCCTCCTCGACGAGCCCGTCAAAGCCCTCCGGGAGCTTCCCCTTGTTACGGGGGCCTCCGCTTTTGGGCTTTAGCCCCTCGAACCCTCCCTTGCGGAACGCATCGAAGTACCGGAATACCGTCTTGTCCGACAATCCGTGCTGGCTGGCGGCCTGCCTTCGGAGCTGGATCCTCTTCGCGGGGTCGAGCCCCTCGTCCAGCAGCGGCGCGATGATCTGGAAGCGTTCCAGCGCGGCTTCATCCTGCCAGCTTCGTAACAGTTTTCTGTTTGCATTCATAATGATCACCTCCTATGAGGCAATCATACAGGGGAGGGGGGAGACATCCGAGTCTAAAGTCGGTAAAAACTCAGCCGTAAAAAGGCCGCAGGAACCCGCCCGTGTTGTAGATGATGCGGATCACGGTGCTGAGCCACCTCATGGGTGCCCTCATCCGCAAGAATTCCAGCACGGAAACGCTGCTCCTGAGCAGTTCTTCCCCGAACTCCAGCTCCCGGTGCGCGGCCGACTTCACGTACCCCTCGATGTCGAGGCGGCTGGCCATCAGCCAGTGGCACCACCTTTTGACGCTTTCGGCAGACGGCGCGTTGCCCGCCTTGTCCAGGTCCAGACGCCCGTCCACGGAATCGCGCACTACGGGCTGTTCGTAGTGTTTATAAGGAAGAAGTATGTCAGGAAGCATGCGGTGGATGCGCCCGCATCCCTCGTTGTCGCATTGGTGGCGTGGGATTTTCAGCCATTCCCGCTCGCCGCCAAGATGGCGGATGCTGCGGCTACATCGATCCCGGAACTTCAGCATTCCTTTCCTGCATGTGGGACAGGGATATTCCATACCGTCAGGCAAAAAAACCCATTGCTTTATCAGCCTGTACTCTGGTACAATAAACATGGTTTTTACCACAGGGTTTCAGAGTACAGATCTTTGGTCGGAGGTGTGCTCTGAGGCCCTCTTTCTTTTGGGATAAAAGACAGTATACAGAGCAATTCAGAGACATGCAAGGAGAGCAGGTTTTAGCGATTTGAATTTGTCAAAAACACTTTTGGATACTGATATTTCTTGAGTCCGCCTTCGTCAAACTCTATCCATACGTATTTATCATCCGCTTGTGTAATGGAACCGGATCCCCATGTGATGTGTGTAACTCTGTGTCCAATGATTTTTTGAATATCCATGGTCCTCCTCCCGCCCATTACCAGATTTGATCTAGGTGGTTGCTCCTGGCAAAGCCAAGCAATTCAATGAGCAGGGCTTTTGTATCCTCAAACATGATATCGTGATCTTTTCTGCTTACTTTGAATTCAAGATACGGATTTTTATACACATCTTTTTGTACTCGATCTACATCAATGGAAGTCTGGAATGCTTCAAATTCCATTGGTGCACAAACGCTTATGTTTTTCTTTTTGAAGTATATTGCCAACAGATTCTTGGGATTACCTGGTACAAGGCAATGCATATACACAACATTCGAACACGTCTGGTTTCTTTCCCTGCGTCTAAGCCCATAGTCAGAATTATAGAATTCCTCATCAGACATGATTTCAAAATGAGACTGCTGGTCCCGCAATTCTCTTACCATCTTGTGCATCAATTCTTCTCTGATATCGTACATGCCAGGCCTCCTTGTCCGTATCGTAGTAACCCTATTATGCCATGGGTATATTATATTTCCCTTGAAAGTATATCATTATTTTGTTTCTCGTATTCCCACCACTGCGGTGGGAATGGAAAACCGCTATGAGCGAAAAGAATCAGTACTCTTTGTCTCACATCTTAAGCATAGCATTAACAATCCTCAAAAGATTTCTTCTTCAGCGATGTCTTTGCCTATTTTCAGTACTCTATCGATCTGTTTTATCATTCTGTTGCGTTCTTTTTTTCCAATGCAGTACTCATAGCAGCGAAACCGTTTTCCCATAAGAATCCTCAGCGGATGCTGCCGGGAATACAGGTAGATGACATATCCAAAGCTGTCAGGGTAAAAGGAAAAAGATACGTGTCCTTCATTCTGGAATTCTTCTTCATCATATTCGGCAGCCTGCAGTAAGGTGCGTATTGCTTCGAGATCTTCGCGTCGAACAAGTATCTCCATGAGGCAGCCCTGATTGCGAATCGCCCTTAGATCCTCGATCAGTCCGCCAAAGAAACGGTGCTGGGCAGTTTTGTGAAGCGAAGATGAGAAACTGAGGTAAACATTCCCGTGATCAGGTGCTGATACAACAACTGCATCGCCGCAATGGCAGGTACAGCCGATATAAAGTGACTCCATAAAAATCTCCTCCCTGTCATTTTCTTGTTTATAAAGGATAGCATAATCCTGAGGATTTTACATTGTATTCCAGGTTTAACAAATGGAATCGTTTCTTGATCCGATGGTCCACCAGACCCGGTTTCTTACGCATCTCCTTTTATTTTTTTCATCTTTTTCCCAATAACAGGTATCCTACACCTTTCCCGGTTTGGGGTTATTGAGGGGAGAAACATTTTTTCCTCTTCAATAACCTTGAAAACTGAATACCCTGCCTCCTGGGATGATACCGGTGCTGAGTGTGCATGTCCGCATGCCTGCATCGAGAAAACGTTGCGGAAAAAACGGGACAGGAACGGGCCGAGGAGGGCAGGCAGAGGAAATTATCAAACATTAATTTTTGCTTGAAAGCATTTGGCTTAAAAGCAGATTTCATGCGGCGAAGCGGAGCCTGCTGGAATGGGGCCGGTATGATCGGTGCTCCGGAGAAAAGGGAGTATTACTGTCCTTTTCATTTTTTTAAGACAGCGTTTCGCCGCATCAATGTGCTCTTAAGCACATGAAGGACAAATTCCCCGTTACATCCCGGTGTCTGCAGATAGCATTACAGTGCAGAAACAGGTGCTTAGTTGTGTGATCCGGGATGTTTCGGAGGCATTGGCCTTTTCAGGCTACAACTGTTTTATGACATTTCAGGCAACAAAATACAGGAGGTACAGGTATGGGGTATTATTTTTGCGGGATCCTGACAGGGATCCTTTTTTGTGTGATGGCTCTGCTGGTAAGATGTGCCATATGGTTTGAGATCACGCATCCGGAAGAGGATTACTGGCACAGAAGTGCAATGAAAAGAGATGTCCCAGAGAAGAGGCCGTGGTATCAGCTTGTGGGTGATCCGGAGGATACGCAGTGTCAAAGCTGTAGTCAGGAGGATGTCGATGGGCAGAAAGAAGAAGTATAACGAGCCGGTCTCACTGCCAATGGCACATCTTCCTGGAAGGAGTTATGCGGAGGATCGCCCCGGCAATTGCAAAAAATGCTTCTTCTGGAAAAATAACACAGGCAGTTGTTCCCGCAACGACTGTTTCTTTCTTCGCCCGCTCCGAAAAAAGTTGGAAGAGCGATTCGACGAATACGGGAAGCTGATTCTGGACTGCAGGATCTGTCCCTATAACAGGGCCTCACCGTGCATCGGGTACTGCATCGCCGCTCTAAGGCGGGAAGTAGCTGTTGCATATGGTGACCGTACAGGGAGTTCATGAACACCCTTAAACACAAGGACAGGAGCGGGAACTGTAAGCTGGTCTTCCCTTTTCATTACGGGAGTGAATCGGAATCCTATGCCTTTTACAGGGTTCCAAAAGCCCTGTTTGAATCGGAAGTCTTCCGGCCGCTCTCCACGGACGCAAAGCTTCTCTATGGCCTGTTGAATGACCGGATGGATCTGTCACGGAAGAACGGCTGGGTCGATGAGGAAGGAAAAGTCTATATCTATTTCACGCGTCAGTCGGTTATGGAAGCGCTGGACTGTGGCAATAAGAAAGCAGGGCAGCTGTTTGCCGAACTTGATGATAAGAACGGGATCGGACTGATCACCAGGACGCGGCAGGGCCTGGGAAAGCCGGACAGGATCTATGTGCACAAATGTGTCATCCCTGAGCTGCCGATCCGTGGAAGTCCGTCCCGGGAAGGGAACAGGGACAGGCTGGAAGGTGATACAGAAGAAGCTGGAAAACTGCCGCTAACAGTCTGTATAGGACCGGATTTCAACAGTCAGGCAGAAATCACACATCCAGAGGTGTCGAAACGACACTTCTGGAGAGGCGGAAATTACACATCCGGAGGTGTTAAAAATGCCATCTAATCATACTGATAAGAATAATACTGAGATGAGTAAGACTTATCCTATCAGATCTGATCCGGAAACAGACGGATATGATCGATCTGATGCGGATATGCTCCTCTCTGAGTATCGGGAATATCAGGAATATTTCGACCAGGTATGCTGTGTGGACTATCTCCGGAGAGAAAACCCTTTGTCTGAGGATATCATCGAAGAGATCATACAGCTCCTGACGGAGACCTGCTGCAGCAGAAAGCAGGTCATACGGGTAGGTGGTGAAGACAAGCCAGCACAGATCGTTAAGGCAAGGCTTATGAAGCTTGATTCAGGACATATCCAGTATGTGCTGAACTGCTTTCTTGAAAACACAACCAAGGTGCGGAATATTCGCCAGTATCTTCTCACGGCGCTTTTCAATGCGCCTGCGACGATCGGCAGTTACTATGCAGCGGAAGCCAACTATGACATGTACGGACAACAGCAGGCACGGAATGGTACATGGCAGGCAAATGACAGATGAAAAGGAGGATACCTGCAATGACAATTAGTGAGCCGCAGGAAAAGATTCGGGTGGAGTATGTCGATGACCATCCGGTCGTATCCGCAAGGGAACTGCATGATGTGCTGGGGATCCACACAGGATTCCGGCAGTGGTTTCCGAGGATGTGCGAGTATGGTTTTATGGAGGGACTTGATTACACAAAGATCTACCAGAAAAAAGAGGGATCCCGGACAGGCCAGATCGAAGTGGATTATGAGATCAGTATGGACATGGCCAAACACATCTGCATGATGCAGAGGACAAGGGAAGGGATGGAATGCCGGCAGTATTTCATTGACCTGGAAAGGGCATGGAATTCACCGGAAAATATCCTGCAGCGTGCTCTGCAGATTGCCGGGAGGAAGATCGAGGAGCTGCAGAGCCAGAACCGTCTTCTGGCAGAGGCGAACCACCGGAAGGAACAGGCCATCCAGGAAATGAAACCGAAGACAGAGTATCTGGATTCGATACTCCATGCGACAAATCTGGTACTCACAACTCAGATCGCGAAGGACTACGGGATGAGCACAGTGAGGTTTAATCAGCTGCTTGCGGACCTCGGTGTACAATACCGCGTCCGGGAACAGTGGGTGTTGTACGCAGAGTATCAGGACTGCGGATACACGGCTACCAGGACGCTGGAAGTCCCGCAGTCTGATGGGACAATTCTGGTCAAGCACCAGACAGAATGGACCCAGAAGGGACGGCGCTTTTTATACCTGCTCCTGAAGGAAAACGGGCATATCCCGGTCGTGGAGCAGCAGCTGATGGAGGCAACGAAAGGGAGGTGAATATGAGATGCAGGAAGAAGTTGACGAGAAGACACTGGCACTGATCATCAGCAGTGCAAAGCTTACAGCCAGTGAGTTCAGACAGGCTCTCGGGAAGCTTTCACAGAAACTGGATGAGAAGAGCAAAGTCCTCGAAGCAGAACAGCTGGAAGCCCGGAAGACTGTGAAATCAAAAAAAGAAGATAAAAAAGAGGCACGGAAGGCCTTCCAGCCCGGTAAAAAGACTCTGAATGAGATGATGCGGGAAGGGGCAGAACTCACAAATATCGAGATTACAGACAACAACATCCGTTCTTTTGAAAAAGTTGCAAGAAAATACGGCATCACCTACAGCCTGAAAAAGGACAGGTCCAGTGACCCGCCGAGATACCTCGTTTTCTTCCGGGCAAAGGACGTCGATGTGATGGAAGCCGCTTTTAAAGAGTATACAGGTGCGACCCTTCCCCTGGAAAAGAAGCGGTCGATCCGAAAGCGCCTGCAGAAAGCGATCGGGATCTCTAAGACAAAACACCGCGAACGCGAGAAGGTCAAGGGAAAGAGCAGGGAGCCGATGCGGTGATACAGATCCCGGCAGACACAAAAAAGGAGGTGACATATAACCGATGAATGGGAATGAAGCCGAGCTCGCAGCAGGACGCGCAGGTCCTGTAAAGAGAGAGAATGCGGATGACTCCGGAGGAAGAGACAGCCCCCGGAAAGTAAAACCGGCAGTAAGGAAACGAAAGAAGAAAACAGGGAAAAACATCCACCAAAAGGCAGCGGAAAGGGCTGGTAAGATCAGAAAAGATCTGCAGAGCATACTGCAGGAACGACTGGCCTCAGTGGATATGCATAAGACACTTATCGCCGGGATCCCTTATGTGATCATCTTTTACCTGGTGGAGAAAGAAGCATGGCTCTACCGTCACTGTACCGGGGATTCCATGATACAGAAACTGATGAACCTGCTCCTGTACTTTTCCCTGGCGTTTAAAAATCCCATCCCGAGTTTCCATCTTCGGGATGTCCTGGCAGGGATCATTGGCGCAGGAACGATCTATGTGATCGTCCAGTATCGCCGCAAAAACGCAAAGAAATACAGGCAGGGCGTAGAATACGGATCGGCCAGATGGGGGACTCCAAAAGATATCGCTCCCTATATTGATCCGGTCCCTGATAACAACATTATCCTGACAGCAACAGAATCCCTGACCATGAACAGTCGGCCTAAGAACTGGAAATATGCGCGCAACAAAAACGTGATCGTGATCGGCGGCTCCGGATCCGGCAAAACAAGATACTATGTCAAGCCTCAGCTGATGCAGCTGACAGACCATGTGTCTTACGTTGTTACCGACCCCAAAGGGACGATCGTTGTTGAGTGCGGAAAGATGCTTGTGAACCATGGATATACCCTGAAGATCCTGAACACGATCAACTTTTCCAAGTCATTCCACTATAATCCTTTCCACTACATCCGTTCTGAGAAGGATATCCTGAAACTGGTCAATACGATCATCGCCAATACAAAAGGCGAGGGCGAAAAGGCCGGAGAGGATTTCTGGATCAAAGCGGAGAGGCTGCTCTACTGTGCACTGATCGGGTTTATCTATTACGAAGCGCCGGAGGAGGAACAGAACTTTGCTACACTTCTGGAGTTCCTGAACGCCTCCGAAGCAAGGGAAGATGACGAAGAGTTCAAAAACGCAGTGGACCTGATGTTTGATGAACTGGAGGAAGCAGATCCGGAACACTTTGCAGTACGCCAGTACCGGAAATATAAGCTCGCGGCGGGCAAAACGGCAAAAAGTATCCTGGTTTCCTGCGGTGCGCGCCTCGCCCCGTTCGACATTGCCGAGCTTCGTGAGATCATGAGCTATGATGAAATGGAGCTGGATATGCTCGGAGACAGGAAGACGGCGATGTTCGTCATCATCTCCGATACAGACGATACGTTCAATTTTGTCGTGGCGATGATGTACACACAGCTTTTCAACCTGCTATGCGATAAAGCAGATGACGTATATAACGGGAGGCTTCCCTATCATGTCAGGCTTCTTCTTGATGAGTTCGCAAATAGTGCGACGCGTTCCGCGCC
>DEPS01000041.1:0-20792 GCA_002358875.1 Lachnospiraceae bacterium UBA3386
CGAAAATTTTGATCATATCTTTCTCCTTTCCTTAGGACACATCCGACGACAGGGAAAACGCCCTCCTCTGACTCTTTTCTCTTTTCCCTTTATTTAATCAATTGGACTATATCATTAAGATTGTACCATTCTTTTAGAGAAAATGGAATGCGGCGAGCAGGATGAAACCGCCGAACTTGAATTTCACGAATAATCCATTATAATAAACCATGTGTTATACGTTTTTTTCGGGGTCTGTTAAGGAAAAAAACCTGCAGGCCAAAACATCAGGAGTAAAGTTAATGAAAGATAAATCCGCCGTACTTGTCGCAAAGGAGGGCTTTCTGCAGTTATTCAATAAGGGAGATTTCCCGTCCGGGACAAAACTCCCTTCCGAACATGTGATGTCCCAGCTGCTCGGTGTCAGCCGGGAAACCTGGAGAAAAGCGGTCAGGCTGCTTCGCAGTGAAGGTATTCTAATTTCCCGTCACGGTTCAGGCACCTATGTAGCAGACCACGGTAACAGGATCTTCAATAACCTGTCCGAGCTTCAGAGCATGACAAAAATGATCGCCGACGCCGGGATTCAGGAAAGGGAGTCAAATACTTCCTGCGAGGTAAAGAAAGCACCTCCGGAGGTCTGTCAGTTCTTTAACGTATCGGAAGAAACCCCTTTTTTTCTGCTCCGCAAGATCCGTCTTACAGATATCGGCGTGATTTCTGCCAGCATGAATTACCTTCCTCTTCAATACGCAGACCATATCAACATGAGCGATCCGCCGCGCTCCGTTTTTGCCTATCTGGAGACAAATTATCAGATCGTTATTGCGCAGGCTCTCACCGAACTGTTTATCCCTCCGGAGAATGACCCTCTGCGCCGGCTCTTAAATCTTCCCAAAGGCATATCCCCCTTCGGATTCCGCCAGTCCCATATTGATTCCCGCGGCAATCCGATCCTGTATTCTCTTGATTATCTGCGGAGCGACCTGTTCAACTTTACGATCATGAGGACACGTCCATAACCTTTTGCGTAATCATTGATATTAACAAAATATTCATAAATCTTCAGGCAAAGCGCCCCGGGATCTTCACAGCAGACAGTGAAGCTCCCGGGGCGCTCAATATCTTTGATCAGTTTTTTACGCCGTTCGGCGACCGTCCAGTTTTTTGTGGCAGGAACCGTTCATGGCACAGCAGCTGCAGCCGCTGCCGCATGAGCTTTTCCCTCGTTTCCTGTCCCTGATCAGGCTGAAAACGATGCAGGCAACGATTGCGATCATCACAAGAGAGACTACTATCGTCCCCGCGTTGTTAATGATTACCTGAAGCATAAACACCCACCTTTCGAGTCAGTCTGGTGGACTCACGATATTTCTTGAAAAACAGCATATACACCATCACGCCCAGCACTACAAGGGCGGCGGCCAGGCCTATGATATTCCCTTTTCCTGTGAAAAAGCTTCCGAACTGATAGATCATCAGGCTGACCGCATATGCAAATCCGCACTGATAGGCAATGGCGAAACCAGTCCAGCCCGCATTATTCATTTCACGCCGGATGGCTCCGATCGCCGCAAAGCAGGGAGCACACAGCAGGTTGAATACCAGGAAGGAATATCCCGCAATCCCGCTGAAGGAGGCGGCCAGATTTGCGTAGGCCTCGGTGCCTCCGTACAGGATACCCATTGTTCCCACAATATTTTCTTTGGCGATCAGGCCGGTGACAGAAGCGACGGCCGCCTGCCATGTTCCGAATCCCAGAGGAATAAATATCCAGGATACGATACTGCCCACGCGGGCAAGGATCGACAGATCGAGTTCTTCCTCCTCCAGCATGCGGAAGGCGCCGTCCGCCACGCCGAAGCGGGAGAGGAACCAAATAAGGATGGTCGAAAGCAGAATGATCGTACCCGCTTTCTTTATGAAACTCCAGCCGCGCTCCCACATGGACCGGAGCACGTTGGGCAGTGTCGGCCAATGGTAGGCGGGCAGCTCCATGACAAAAGGAGCCGGTTCTCCGGCAAAACGCCGGGTCTTTTTGAGCATGATACCGCTGATCACGACCGCCGCCATACCGATGAAGTAGGCACTGGTCGCCACCCATGCGGAGCCCCCGAAGATCGCTCCGGCGATCATGGAGATGAAAGGCACCTTTGCCCCGCAGGGGATGAAAGTGGTTGTCATGATGGTCATGCGCCGGTCGCGCTCATTTTCAATGGTACGGGAGGCCATGATGCCGGGCACGCCGCAGCCTGTTCCGATCAGCATGGGAATAAAGGATTTACCGGAAAGCCCGAATCTGCGGAAGACACGGTCCAGCACAAAAGCGATCCTGGCCATGTAGCCGCAGGCTTCCAGGAAGGCAAGCAGGAAGAAGAGCACCAGCATCTGGGGCACAAAGCCCAGGACTGCGCCGACACCGGCCACGATGCCGTCCAGGATCAGTCCCTTCAGCCAGCCCGCAACGCCGATACTGTCCAGGGCTCCCTCTACCAGCGCCGGTACGCCCGGCACCCAGACTCCATAGTCAGCCGGATTCGGTGCGCCCACGCCGGACTTGTAGCCTTCCTCCGTGCTCAGATACTCCTCGATCGCTGCCAGTAATGCCGGCTTTCCTGTATCGGGATGCTCTTCAACTTCCAGAGTGTCTTCATCCTGCGTGACATATGTGACAAGGGCATCGTCCGGTACTGCCGCGGCGAGCGCAGCCAGGGAACCTTCGGGATCCTCCTCACTGATCTCAACACCGTACTTTTCGGCAAAGGCTTCTATGATCTTGTCAGTGTCGCCATAACGTTCTTCCGCCTGCGCCTGCTGGGCACTTCCCATGCCAAAAAGGTGATAGCCGTCGCCAAAAAGGCCGTCATTGGCCCAGTCCGTACCCTTTTTGCCAATGCCCACCATGGCAATCCAGTAGACCGCAAACATCACCAGGGCAAAAATCGGCAGGCCCAGCCAGCGGTTTGTGACTATCTTGTCGATCTTGTCGGAGGTGCTAAGGCTGCCCGCGGGGCTCTTTCTGCGATAACAGGATTCGATCACCCCGGCGATATACACATAGCGCTCATTGGTGATGATGCTCTCCGCGTCGTCATCCAGCTCCTGCTCGGCAGCTGCTATGTCAGCCTCTATATGTTTCAACGTATCCGGGGCAATGTTCAGTTTCTCCATTACCTTGTCGTCACGCTCGAAAACCTTGATCGCGTACCACCGCTGCTGCTCCTCCGGCATTTCGTGCACCACGGCCTCCTCAATATGGGCCAGAGCATGCTCCACAGGGCCGGAAAATGTGTGCTGCGGAATGGTTTTTTCTCCCTGCGCCGCCTGTATGGCCGCTTCTGCCGCTTCCATCACTCCTGTTCCGTTGAGCGCGGAGATCTCCATCACCCTGCATCCCAGATGGCGGGACAGTTCTTCTGAATTCAGTTCGTCGCCGTTCTTCTTTACCACATCCATCATGTTGACAGCCGCCACCACGGGAATGCCCAGCTCGACCAGCTGTGTCGTCAGGTAAAGGTTCCTCTCCAGATTCGTGCCGTCAATAATGTTCAAAATTGCATCAGGGCGCTCCCCGATCAGGTAATTTCTGGCGACGACCTCCTCCAGCGTATAAGGGGACAGACTGTAGATGCCAGGCAGATCGGTGATCATAACACCGTCATGCTTCTTCAGCTTTCCTTCTTTTTTCTCCACCGTAACGCCTGGCCAGTTGCCGACAAACTGATTGGAACCGGTCAGGGCGTTGAACAGCGTCGTCTTGCCGCTGTTCGGATTCCCCGCAAGGGCAATACGAATACTCTTTTCCATACTTCACCTCCAATATATTGCGTGCAGCTAAGCCGCCCCGCCAGGGGTCGGCTGTTCCTGCTCAAGCCGTTTTTTGGTGCAAAAAGCACATAGACCACACCAAAACCGGTGCCCTGTGAGCAGGCTACTCTACTTCGATCATCTCCGCGTCAGCCTTGCGGATGGACAGCTCGTAGTTTCTCACGGTGACCTCGATCGGATCGCCTAAGGGGGCGGTCTTCCGGACATAGACGGGCGTGTGCTTCGTGATCCCCATATCCATGATCCGCCGTTTGACAGCTCCCTCCCCGTGGAGCTTTATAACGGTGGCTGTCTCGCCTATTTTGACGTCTCTGAGCGTCTTCATATGTTTCCTCCCTCCTGAAATCCTGTAAAACATCTGACTGTACAGCCGCAGCGCTTTTGCGAGGCTGCATGAATAGCTATACAGGCTGAAAATTCTGTAAATGACAGAATGATCTTTTTCTTTTTCCCCGTGCCGGCCGCTTTTAAACCAGGATCTTCTGCGCCAGCTCGTTGCTGACGGCAACACGGCTTCCCTTGACCCTGACGATCAGGTTTCCGCCGAGAGAGCTTAAAACAGCGACCTCACCTCCGACATGAAATCCCAGGTCCTCCAGATGCTGTCTGACCTCCGGATTGCCCCCGATCTTTTTGATAATCTGCGGCTGACCTGCTTCTGCAAAACAAAGCGGCATTATATTTTCCTCCTGTTCCACCCGGCAAAGCGGCAGTGCAAAAAGACATCCAAGGCACCGCCGATTAGAATACGCTAACCCGCACTTTAAAAAATAGGTTAGAATCCCCTAACCTGCTTGAATTATAGTTAGTCCAACAAAACTTGTCAAGATATTTTTTCTTTTCTACACAATGCGGTACGGGTGGAACAGGGGGACGGTTCCTTGTTCCACCTTGGAACGAGGAACCGTCCCCCTGTTCCACCCCCTGTTCAGCTTCACTTTCCTTCGCTTCTATGGTATTGTAGAGATATTAAGGAACTGTCCTTTTATTGTTTTATGGAGGTGATAATCATGAAGGCGTTTAAAATTAAGCAAGGCCTGTACTGGACCGGAGTCCTTGACCCACAGCTTCGCGTGTTCGACATCATCATGGAAACCAAATACGGGACATCCTACAATTCCTATCTGTTGGAGGGCAGCGAGAAGACGGCTCTGTTTGAGACTGCCAAGCTCGCTTTTTTTGACGAAATGGTCGAGTATATCGAGTCTGTGGCTTCTGTCTCGCAGATCGATTATCTGATCATGGATCACACGGAGCCCGACCACGCCGGCGCCATTGAGAAGCTTCTCAATCTGAATCCCCACATCACCATCGTCGCCACCGGAACGGCGATCCAGTTTCTAAAGCATATCATCAACACGGATTTCAACAGCATCTCCGTTTCCGACGGCATGACCCTGTCTCTGGGGGACAAGACCCTGGAATTCCTGATCCTTCCCAACCTGCACTGGCCGGACAGCATGTATACCTATGTGCCGGAAATCAAGACCCTCTTCACCTGCGACTCCTTCGGCTCCCACTACGCCGCCGAGGGGATCGTGAGATCCTCGGTCACGGATGAGGCCGGCTACGCGGACGCGACCAAATATTATTTTGACTGCATCATCGGACCCTTTGCCTATCCCTATATGTACAATGCTCTGGAGAGGATCAAGGATCTGGAGATCGAGCACATCTGCTGCGGCCACGGCCCCGTCCTGGACTCCCATTTCGACCAGATCTTCGGCTGGTACCGCGAGTGGTGCAAAAAGCCCGCACCCAGGGCCAAAAAGCTGGTCGTTATGCCCTATGTGAGCGCCTACGGCTATACAAAAGAGCTTTCCGAAGTGATCGCCCAGGGCGTGGAAGACGCAGGCGCGGAGGTCCGCCGCTACGACCTCATCTTTGACGACAAATCCGGGCTGGCCGCGGACATGGCGGCTGCCGACGGCTATCTGTTCGGCACGCCCACCATTCTGGGCGAGGCCCTGGAGCCGGTCTACAGCCTGACTCTGGGAATGTATCCCCCTGTCTTCAAGGGCAGGCTGGCCTCGGCCTTTGGCAGCTACGGATGGTCGGGAGAGGGCGTCCCGCATCTCATCGAGAGGCTTAAGCAGATCCGCCTGAAGGTCCTCGACGGCTTCCGCGTCCGTTTCAAGCCCAATGCAAACCAGCTCGCGGACGCCTATGACTTCGGCTACAATTTTGGCTGCGTCCTCCTTAAAAAGGAACAGAAGCAGACGGCAAAGGGCGCGCGCCAGCTGGTCAAGTGCCTGGTCTGCGGCGCCGTCTTCGATTCTTCCATCGAGGAATGCCCGGTCTGCGGAGTCGGCCCCGAAAACTTTGTTCCGGCAGGCGATGCATGGACCGGCTATGAGAACAATACAGACAGGAAGTACCTCATCCTGGGCGGCGGCATTGCGGGCCTGGAAGCGGCCAGGGCTGTCCGTGAGCGCGACAAGACCGGAGAGATCACCATCCTCTCCGATGAGAACCATCTGCCCTATAACCGGCCCATGCTGACCAAGGCCCTGCTCTCCGACTTCTCGGACGACCAGATGGCCGTTGAGCAGCAGGCATGGTTTGACGAAAATTCGATCCGCTTTGTAAAGAACTGCAGGGTCGAATCCATCGACCCCAAGGCAAAGACGGTCGCCGCAGGCGGCGAGTCCTTCAGCTACGACAAGCTGGTCTACGCGCTCGGCGCCTATTCCTTTGTGCCGCCCTTCAAGGGACATGATCTGGATAAGGTCGTCTCCATCCGCACTATCGAGGATGCCGCCAGGGTCAAGGCCATGATCCCGGAGATTAAGACCGCGGCGGTCATCGGCGGCGGCGTGCTGGGTCTGGAGGCGGCATGGGCCCTGCGCAAGGCAAAGCTCGACGTCACGGTGATTGAGGGGGCCCCCGCCCTCATGGCCAGGCAGCTCAATCCTACCGCTTCCGCCATGATCAAGACTCTGGCGGAGGACTGCGGCGTCAAGGTCTATACTGGGGCGAATACGGCTGAAATCAATGAGGAAGGCGTCGTGCTCGGGGACGGGACAGTCGTCCCGGCTGAGCTCGTCATCGTTTCCACCGGCGTCCGCGGAAACCTCGCGGCCGCACAGGGGGCCGGTCTTGCCATCGACCGGTCCATCGTCGTCAATGAACATATGGAGACCAGCGTGCCTGATATCTACGCGGCGGGAGACTGCGCCCAGTACAATGGAATCAACTACGCCCTCTGGAGCCAGTCTGTCGAACAGGGCAGGACGGCGGGCGCGAACGCGGCCGGCGACGACGCAGTCGTCTATGAGACGGTAGACGGCGCGCTCTCCTTCAACGGGATGAACACCTCCCTCTTTGCCATCGGCGACAACGGCAGCGATCCGTCCAGGCTCTACAAGACCGTCGAGACGACGGACATGCGCCGCAGGCAATATGAGAAATATACATTTGACAAAAACCGCCTGGTCGGGGTGATCCTGGTCGGCGACACCTCCCGCCTGGCGGAGCTGACAAAAAAGGTCAAGGACCACGCGAAATTCAGCGAGGTGATCAAACTGTAAAACCCCGGGGCTGAAATGGGCGAAAAGTTCTGCCTTTACAGCTCAGTTTATCCTTATTTTATATACCCTGACGTCAAAAAAGGCGGCTGAGATATCTCAGCTGCCTTTTTTTCTTCTTGATGGCCTCGATCATCCGCCTCCTTTTTTCCACCAAAAGCGGCGGCCCCTGGAACAAGTGGAATCTCCGTCCGGCCCAGGCGGCCATCCGCCCCCTGTTCCCCCCTGCAAAGATGGAAAGGGCTCTGTCAGGTCCGCCTGGAATTTCCGGTCGTTTCATAAAAATGGTTCTTGTCTTCATACATCTTCTTGTCGGCAGCTTCTTTCATGCTTTCAAGATCTCCGTTGTATTTTTCCTGATAGACAAGCCCCATGGCGATAAAGATCCCTGTATCCTGCAGAGACTTCTTTACATAATGCATGTTGGTCACGATTTCCTCTTGATCATAATCGCTGAGGAGTACAAGGAATTCATCTCCGCCTGTCCGAAAAACTCTGTCCTTTCGGAAGGCTCTCGACAGCGCTTTTGCCGTCCCGATGATCAGCCGGTCTCCTTCGCTGTGTCCAAACAGGTCATTTACCTGTTTGAGACCGTTCACATCGACGGAAATGATCGCCGCCGGCGCTCCTTTTACAAATACGCGGGCCCAGCTTTTCTCCAGCGCGTTCCTGTTCATGACTCCGGTCAGCTCGTCGCTGAAGGACATCTTCATCAGATAGAGCGCTTCTTCCTTTTCAAAATATACGCAGTTGTAGCGGGTGTTGAAGCCGTTGTGGATGGAGATCATCATATGCTCGCAGGTATCGTAGCCGCAGGCCGCGCAGTTGACCTGCCGGGATTTGGCTGTGGTCTTGCGCATGGAATTATAGATGGCGTCCGCCTCCGCCTCCGTCGGGTAGGAAACGCTGCAGGATTCGCTCAGATCCTTAAAGGTCGTAAGGTAATCCGAAAGCTCCAGTTCCGAAAACTGCTTTTCCATATTTGCCCACCGCTCCTCACAGGAGAGGCCGGGATTCCAGGGCGAGTCCGAAGACAGCTTTTTACTCTTTTTCCTGATCTCACCGATCTTCAGGAGGCCCCGGTCCTCCCTCTGCGACTCATCCCCCCTTGCAGTCCCTTCAATGCATCCCTCCCTGCAGTTGAGCGCGTCAAAAAGAGTATAAGACATCCTGCTGTCAAAAATGTTGATGCGGTCCTCCGCAAACCGCTGATACAGATAGGTCTTGCCGGAAATGATGCGAACAGGGGTATCATCTCCGATCAGCCATCTGACATTGTCCGCAAGTCCGCCCGGAGCCGGATAATAAGAGCCGAAACCAGCTCCCAGATCCTCGACGAGGTCTCCCTCTTCCGAAAATTCCTCTTGAAAGCCGTCTTTTATGTATCCTTCCAGATGCTGTACCAGCTTGGGGAAGGTGAGGTTGTACTGGACAAGCTCCGGATATTTGTCTATTTCCATTCGTTTTGCAATACATGGACCGACAAAGGCAAATTTCTCCTTCATCCCGAGCTGTTTTCTGCAATAGACGGCAGCGCACATCATGGGGCTCTTGACCGGCATCAGCTTTGAAAGCAGCTCCGGCATCCAGTGCTCTATGTAAGATACGACCGCAGGACATGGCGTCGAAATATATCCGGTGTGCTCATGATTTAAGATCAGCCTCAGATAAGCCCAGGTGCAGATATCAGCCCCCAGAGATACGGGAATGATCCGCCTGACTCCCAGCTTTTTCAGGACCGCCAGATACTTCCTGTATTCCTCAGGATACTTTGCCTCAAATGAGGGCGCGACAAGCAGGCTTATTTCCTCTCCCTTTTCCAGATCCGAGAAGAAGACCTCCGTGTCATCATAATAGTCCCTGGCATTATGACGGCAGACATCAATGCAGGCGCCGCAGACAATACAGCGGTCGTGGTTAATGCCGATCAGTCCTTTCCCCGCCTCATTATTCAGAGAGATGCTTGCCCCGAAGGATTTGCAGATCCTCACGCATTGATTACAGCCGATGCAGTTGTCATTTGCAAAAATCAGTTCGCGTTTCATAACCGATTCACCCCGTCTTACTGCAGTATAGTCACAAACATTCACTGAAATTATAGCACAAAATATCAAAAAACAAATGTAAAAGCGTCAATATGCTCCCTTTCAGGCAGACAGATTAAGTAAAAATCTTTACTGCCCGGAGGGAGCATATCATCAAAAACAAGAGCTTATTATTTCTGCACAAAATGGCGGTCAGTGCGCGCCGACTTCCGCTGTCGCCCAGTATGCAGTGATCTCTTCTGCCAGGCCTGCACGGTCGATCTCACCTGCGAGATACTTCTGCATGGAAGCGCCGACAACTGCGTAATGATCATCAGGAAGATAGTTATAACCGGGAATCAGAGCATTCGCATCGGAATAAGCTTTGACGGACTTTCCTAGCGGATCCGCAACGGGCAGATCAATGTTGGAAAATGCGGGGACAAGCGCGCAGTCATTGACCAGGAAGTTCTGCCCCGCCTCGTCGTTCGCGAGCCAGTTGAGGAAATCTTTTGCGGCCTGCTGCTGCTCGGGAGTGGTCTTATCGGAGGAGTCGATGAAGAAATACTTGGATCCGCCGCCGACCATCTTTTCATTGGAACCGTCAGTATTGTTGTTGGGAACAGGCATCATGCCCATGTTCTCTGTGTAGTCATATGCATTGATGACAGCCCAGTCCCAGTTGCCGCCGAACATGAAAGCGATCTCGCCTTCTGCCAGCTTCTGTTCGGTCACTTCGCGCTCCGCGGAAATCGCGGCATCTTTTGCGTAATTGTTTTCTTTGAGAACATCAAAGGTATCCAGCATGGCATTGAACTTTTCGTCCTCAGCCAGTTTTACGGATCCATCCTTGATACCTGCAATATATGCATCCGGGTCATCGTGCTGCTCATAAATTTCAGAAACGAAGTGTCCGCCCATGGACCAGTCTTCTTTCATAACGCCTGTGGGATTCGTCATGCCGCCTGCTTTCAGCTTTTCGATGACCGCCTTTCCCTCCGCTTTCATCTCCATGGGGCTTATGAGCAGCAGCTGCTTCCCATAGGGACACCATCCATATCTTTGTTTAAATGCTTCTTCCTATATCCCTGTACGGGTCTGCGCTTTTGCATTTTTGTTACACATTTTTACATTTAGTTCGTGCTTGTTGTTACATTATACAGATATAATGCGCAAGTGTCAATTTGGATTATTTCACATATTTTGTCGCATTGTTTGTGCACTTTTTACATGATCGGTCCATCTTCATCGACGGCCTCATAATATTATTCTCTACCTCCGGCTTATATTATTTGACTATTTTTTTACATTTTTGTATAATCTTCGATATAAATGTAAAACCGTTTGTGCATTAGCTGTTTAGAAGACTGGGGGCTATGACGTGTCTGCAAAAGTAACCATGCAGGATATCGCCGATGCACTTGGCTTTTCGCGAAACACTGTTTCCAAAGCCATCAACAACACCGGTGTGATCGCAGAGAACACAAAAGAATTGATACTGAAAAAAGCAGCCGAGATGGGCTACCGAAACCCCTCCGGCCAGGAAGGCGAAGTTTCAGGGATAACGCCGCAAAAACCGGCAGCTGATCTGGCTTCTCCGGGCTGCAATAAAATCGCCATGTTTACTTCTTCCATGCCCGGCGGCTCCCATTTTGCGGTGACTACACTGGACAGAATGCAGCAGATCTTTTCCGCATATGGCTTTGATCTGTCCTTTTTCCGGACCACTCCCAAAGAGCTCGAAAATCTCTGCCTTCCGGGCAGTCTGCATCCGGAAGAAACTGCCGGCATTTTCTGCATGGAGATGTTTCATCACGAATACTGCCGCATGCTTGCAGAGCTGGGTAAACCCCTGCTTCTGATCGACGGCCCCGTCCACAGCGGCAGCGATCCCCTTCCTGTCGACATGCTCCTGATGGAAAATCATGCGGGTATTTTTTCTTTTGTCAGACAGATCTCAGAAAAAGGAAAGAAGTCTGTCGGCTTTGTCGGCAATATGCAGCACTGCCGCTCCTTTTTCGAACGGGGAAGCGCCTGCATCACTGCCGCTGCTGTCAACGGACTCCTTCCTGCTGAGCAGTATTCGATTCTTTCTTTTCCGCCGGGCTCAAACATCACAAATTCGGCCGCTTACGCGGACTACACAAATGACCTCTACGAAATGCTGCAAAAGCTTCCAGCCCTGCCCGATGCCTTTATCTGTGCAAATGACTTTATTGCCATCAATCTGATCAGTTCCCTCCGCCGGATCAATATCCGCTGTCCGGAAGACATCCTGGTAATGGGCTTTGATGATTCTCCCGAATCCCGGTTTCACTCCCCTTCTCTGACGACCGTACACATCCACACCCAGACCATGGGAAAACTGGCCGCCGAGCTCCTCCTGAGCAGAATTGCGGATCCGGACAGGGCACCGAGAACCACTTACTCCCTTACCGACCTGATCCTTCGGGAATCGAGCCGGCTTGAATGAACCAACACATGCCCGGAGATATATTTTTATAGCCGGAGCCTGCAAAAAGCAGATGAGCAGATTATTAACAGGTTTGGACTTTTATAATTATATTAAGATATTAAGGAGAAAAAATGCTTAAATTAATATCCTGGAATATTGATTCCCTGAATGCGGCGCTGACCTCTGCTTCGCCCAGAGCCCAGCTGTCCAGAGATGTGCTGGATACGATCAAAAACGAAAATGCCGATATCATAGCGATCCAGGAGACAAAACTGTCTTCTGCAGGACCGGCCAAAAAGCATCTGGAGGCCCTTGCCGGGTATTTTCCCGGCTATCACGTGGAATGGATCAGCTCGGAACCGCCCGCAAGGAAGGGTTATGCGGGAACCATGGTCCTGTACAGAGAGGAAATGAAATTCGAGAAGCTGGTCCCCAGGATCGGAGCTCCCGACACCATGGACGACGAGGGCAGGCTCCTTGTCCTGGAGTGCGGCGATTACTATTTTGTAAATGTCTATACTCCGAATGCAGGCGACGGGCTGAAGAGACTGCGCGAGCGCCAGGAGTGGGATAAATGCTATGCGGACTATCTTGCCGGGCTGGATCAGCACAAGCCGGTCATTGCCTGCGGCGACTTCAACGTGGCGCACAGGGAAATCGACCTGGCCCACCCCGCAAGCAATCATATGTCTGCCGGCTTTACGGATGAGGAGAGAGAGGGCTTTACCAATCTGCTGGGCAGAGGCTTTATCGACACCTTCCGATATGTACACGGGGATGTAAAAGACAGATATTCCTGGTGGGCGCAGAGGATAAAGACAAGCAAGATCAACAACTCGGGATGGAGGATCGACTATTTCCTGGTCAGCGACCGGATCAAGGACAGGGTGAAGAGGTCCGACATGGTCGATTCCGGCCCCAGACAGGATCACGCGCCGGTCCTGCTGGAAATCGACATCTGACCGGCCAGGCATTTTTTCTTTGACATGCCGGGGCCTCAGACGATCACAGGCACCACCTTATATAAAAGCCCGGAACAACTGGTTTCCCCAATTGTTCCGGGCTTACTTTACATCCCAAACAGCTTACATGCCTGATATCATAATCAGGCTACTGCCTACAGTATGCTCTTTTCAAAATCCGCAGCCGGAAGGGGGCGGGAGAAATAATAGCCCTGGACCAGGGCACAGCCCATATTTTTCAGCAGATTCATCTGGTTCTTTGTCTCTACGCCCTCCGCCACGACAGGGACCTTCAGATTTTCCGCGATGTTCAGGATCAGCTCCACCAGCCGGACATCCTTTTCCTCATGTTCTATGTTCTGAACAAAAGCCATATCCATCTTCAAAACGTCGATCGGGATGGATGAGAGCATGTTCAGGGATGAGTATCCGGAGCCGAAATCGTCCATCTCGATCTTAAAGCCCTTCGACCTGAGCCGCTCAATGACAAGCCTGAGCTGTTCGGCGTCCTCTGTATAAGCGGATTCCGTCACTTCCAGATGAAGATACTGATAATCCAGTGAGAACTCCTTCATCAGGCCGTCCAGGGTATTCTCCAGGCCCTCCAGATCCAGCGTATCCACGCGGGACAGGTTTATGGACACGGGGATCGAGACGCCGTATTTCTCCCTCCATTCGGCGATCTGCCTGGCCGCCTCTCTCCACACATACCTGTCTATCTCGCTGATCTGCCCGTTCGCCTCAAACAGCGGTATGAAATCACCCGGCGAGACCATTCCAAGTTCTGGATGCTGCCAGCGGATCAGAGCCTCCGCGCTGTCGACGCGGGGCGGTTCACTCTGAATATCGTACTTGGGCTGATAATATACTTTGAACTCATGATCCTTCAGCGCGCGGTCAAGGTCATTGATCAGCCTCTGGTTCAGGTCCTCCTTAATGCGCATCTCCTCATCATAGATCATCAGATGCCTGTCGCCGCCGCGGATAATGCTGCTCGCCGCTCTCGCGCGGTCAAACAGCTGCATAGGCTCCACCCCCTCCTGCCAGGGAGCCACACCCATACGCAGCCGGATGCTGGCATTGGGAAATTTATTGCGCAGACAGCCCTGGAAGTGGTTCAGAAGCTCCCGGTAGTCCTCCTGCGGCCTGCAGAAGATATCAAACCGGTCCCCTTCAAATCTGCCTCCGATCCCTTCGGTACGATTGAGGAATTTCCGGATCTCCTCGCCGAGGAAACGGAGTACCTGATCGCCAAAGTCTTTGCCGTGCAGCTCGTTCACCGAGTGGAACTGCTCAATATTCATGATGACGGCATCCATCTTCGGCTCCGGACTCCCCCGATGCATTCGATTGGCATATTCAAAGAAAAAGTTGCGGTTGTACAGGCCGGTCAGAGTATCCGTCTCAACTGCAGAAATCAGCTTTCTCTCCTGGTTTGCTCTCCTTTCTGCCCGGATGCTCCACAGAAGGAGGGCGATGATGATCAGCGCGACCGAGGTCAAGGTGGCCAGGACGCCGATCATGTTGTCCCTCACAAATTTCTCAAAGGTCACCTTCTCTTCCAGGAAGGTATTTCCCGTAAGTGAAGAGTTGATCAGTGACTCCGGAATAAGGCGGCTGATCTTGTTGAGAATGGAATAAAGACAGTCATCCTCCCTCCTCACTGCAAAGGAAAGATTCATGACACTGCCCGTTGCAAGCGTTGAAAGCTTATATCTGTTACAGAGATCGCTCACCCTGTTGAGGCGGTAATTGCTCACAAGTATACAGTCCGCGTCTCCCGTAGACACCGCCTTAAATCCATCTTCGCTTTTATCGTAGTACTTCGCTTTCCAGTCCGGAAAATGGTCCATCAGAAATGTCACATAGTTCAGATTGCCCCGGGTAATGGCCACTGTCCTTGCTTTTTCCGACGACAGTCCCTGGCGGTCCGAAGTACGCACCGCGGCGTACAGCTCCGTCGTTGCGAAAGCATCCGTGATGATGACGCCCTTCAGTTCGCCGTCAAAGGAGCTGAGGTTGACCGGGAACAGGCAGTCGACTTCCCCGCTGATAAGCGCCTGCATAGCCTCTTCTGTGGAGTGATAGCCTTTCGTCTCAAATTTGAGCACTGCATTTTTCTCGCTGGTCTGCGCAAATGTCAGAATGTCCGACAAAGTTCCTTCCAGCGATTGTGTTTTTTCGTCAAAGCCGCAGAAAGGGAGATAGTCGGCCTTATAACCCACGCGGATGACGCTGTGAGCGTCAAACCATTCCAGCTCATCAGCGGTCAGAAACCCGCTGAGCCCGTTGGCCGTATTATATTTCGCGGTCATCTGCTCATTAAAATTACGGTTTTCCGCCATGATCCGGTTCATGGCAGCGTCCAGCTCCCGCTTGATATCCGGACGGTCCTTGTTGATCCCGAAATAGGAATCCGCGGATCCCACCTTGCATACGGGCAGTACGTCCGCCGTGTTTCCATAGGAGTCCAGCGTCACAAGGGCGTCGATCTCACCGCTCTCCAGCATAGCCAGCACTTGGGGAGTTTTCTCCGTCAGCTCCACGATTTTTGGTGAGACCTCGTTTTCTTTGGCCCATTCTTTAAACAGCTGCTCCTGGACGCTGTTTTTGTTGACGCCGACAAGCTTTCCGCTCAGCGTGGAGAAATCGTCCGGTCTTATTTCCGTGTTATCAGGTGAAATAAAGACATGGTAGTCCTCAGCCCCCATGCCCAGAGATGAATACCGGATCTTCTCCGCGCGCTCTTTTGTGTAAGACACATCGCTGAGCAGGTCGATCTCCCCCGCGATCAGCTTTTCAAGCAGTTCCGACCAGCTGCCTTCCACGTATTCATAGTTCCATCCCGTATAGGTGGCGATCCGCTGCTGGTATTCATATCCGTAACCGGAACGCCTTCCGAACTGGTCTGTGTGGTGGTAGGCTGATTCATACCAGCCGACCCGGACGGTCTTTCCGGAATCCCTTGTCTTTGCAGCCGCCGGCAGGAACATGAAGGCTGACACAGTAAAACAAATCAGGACCGCAGCAATTCTTTTCATCCGGCAGAGCATTGTATTTCCTGACTTCATCTTGGTATTTACCCCTCTGAAGCGCTGTCCTCAGCGCTGCAGCACGTTTTCATTCTCAATCCTTTAGTGTATGAACAGATGGTTTTTCCGTCGTCTGCGCCGCAGCTTCGCGCGCTGCAAGTATCCTCCCCAGAACAGCTTTCAGCTTCTCGATATCCACCGGCTTTGACAGGTGCGCGTCCATGCCGGCCTCAAGGCACTGCTTTACATCCTCTTCAAAAGCGTTTGCCGTCAGAGCAATAATGGGAATCTTTCCGGCATCCGGCCTGTCCAGCTTCCGGATGGCCCGTGCCGCCTCCACCCCGTCCATAACCGGCATCCTCATATCCATCAGGATAGCTGCAAAATGCCCCTCTTCATTGTTTTCAAACATCTCCACTGCGTATCTGCCGTTCCGCGCCCATTCGGAAGAGATGTCCTCCATCTCCAGAAGGTCGGCCAGGATATCGGCGTTGAGCTCCATATCTTCCGCGATCAGCACATGGATCCCCTCAAGAGAGACGGCAGGTACACTGTCCTGCTCAGCTGCCGCAGCCTCCTCCTGAACGGCCGGCTGCAGGGGAATGTGCAGGGGGATGGATACGGTAAAGGTCGACCCCTGACCTTTTATACTTTCCACTTCGATGGTGCCGCCCATCAGGTCGATCATGTTTTTGGTTATGGCCATTCCAAGGCCGCTTCCGCCATATCTGTTGGTGGTCGTCGCGTCCTCCTGGGAGAAGGGCTCAAACAGCCTGGGGATGTATGAGGCGTCCATTCCGATGCCGGTATCCTTTATGACAAACCGCAGCATCCGGCTGTCATCGGAAAGAGGGCTCTGATCCACCCTGAAGGTGACGGTGCCGGGAGCATCCGTGAATTTCACGGCGTTGCCCAGTATGTTGATCATCACCTGCTTGAGCCTTAGGTCATCGCCCAGGAATCTGTCCTCCAGGGCTTCGTCCTTTTCACAGACAAAGTACAGCCCCTTGTCTTCGCACTGTCCGTTTATAATGACACGAATCTGGTCGAAGAGGTCCCCGAAGGAGAACTCCTCATTCTTAAGCTCCATGCGGCCGGATTCGATACGGCTCATGTCCAGAATATCGTTGATAATGGAAAGCAGGTGGCGGGCGCTCGAACCGATCTTTTCCAGCGCGTCACGGGTCTCGGCGGGGATGCCCTGGTCGCGGAGCGCAATGCTGCCCAGGCCGATGATGGCGTTCATGGGGGTGCGCATTTCATGGCTCATGGAGCTCAGGAAGGCCGTCTTGGCGGCGCTGGCCTCTTCCGCGCGGGATAAGGCCACCGCCAGAGCGCGGTTCTGTTCCATCTGCTCCCGGGTCTCCCGGTCGACATCCGTAAATCCCGCGGCGATGGCATGGACCATGTGGTCGTCGCGCTCCTCGATCAGGCGGACGCCTGCGATCCTGAGCATTTCATACCGCTCCTCACCGCTCCGGATGGACCGGTAGCGGTGGGAGATCATGGCTTCGTTTTCCAGTCCTGCCCGAATACGCCCCGGATCGATAAACTCAAGAAAAGCCGCCCTGTCGGCCTCTGCGACACAGTGCTCCGCATATTCCGTAAAGCCCTGCAGAAAAGGAAATTCCTTTCCCTCCCACATATGGCTGTCCTGCTTCGAAGACTCCCGGACACAGAGACACTCATCCTTGTCCAGGTCAGCATAATAAATACTCCTGTAATCGGCGGCCATGGCCGTGATCATATCGGAGTCTGTCTTCACCCGCTTTTCCAGCTCGAGCTTCAGGCGCTGATAATCCGAGATATTGTTGATCAGTGCAATGATCCCGGTGACTTTGCCGTTTTCATCGTAAACAGGCCTTTTAATCAGCTGAAGATATTCCTGAATGCCGTCCTGATTCTCTTCAATGACATATTCGGTGCCGACGCCGGTCTCCAGAATACGGCGGTCCGCTTCCATGGCCTTTAATGCATTGTCCTTGTCCTTTCGGATATCAAGGTCCGTCTTGCCGCGGATGGTCCAGTTGGGGTCATCCCCGGTATCCAGGTGGCACCAGGTCTGTGTCGAAAACACATACTTTCCCTCTGTATCCTTGAGAAAGATGCAGGCAGGGAGCTTCTTGAGCATCTTTTCCACTTCCGAAAGCAGAAGGGAATCTTTGGCGCGTATGGCGTTGGCGATGCGCTTATGCACAAGCGCCTGCGGAGTGCCGGTGGTGATCAGGTCAAAAAATCCGTGTCCGAAGCAATCCATATCCATTTCCGAAGGCTGCGGCCCTGAAATTGCGATTACAGGAATATGGGAAAACGAAGAAGCGGACTGCATATAGTTGGAAAAGATATAGCCGCTCTTTCTGGCAGGACCGAGCTCAATCAGCACAGCGGCTATACCTCTGTAGTCTTTTTTGAGGATATCGATACCCTCCTGCTCTGACATGACGCTGTATACAGAATAAGCCGGGGAGAGCATCGCAGTAAATGATCTGATGATCTCAGCATTTTCCGCAATTAACAATATACCGGTCATAATTCATTTTCTCCTTTTACGAAAAAATTCCGTCCATTCCGGTCCAGGCAAAACATCCACTTTTGCCTATATATAAAATGCCGCTCATTTCAGGCAAAATAATCTGTATCTCTAAATGAAATTATAATTAAATCGGGACGGAAAGAAAAGTGCTGACCGATAAAAAAAGCGCCTTTTCCGAAGAAAAGACGCAAACTCACATTCTGCCGGACGCAGCCGTTTTTTTTGTAACAGATAATATCACATTTCCTTCCGGAACATGCGCACGATCTCCCCCGCCACTTCCTTTTTGGAAAGACTGCGGTCCATGGCATTTTTTTCCAGATAGTAGTGGGCTTCCTCCTCCGACATGTGCTTCTCCTGGATCAGGAGGCATTTTGCCTTGGTGATAAGACCGATCTCGCTCAGTGTCCTGCGAAGACGCATCACTTCATCATCCCGTTCCTGCAGCTGCCTGTGCATGGCCAGCATGAACCTGACTGCCTCCATCAGGATCTGTTTTTTCACCGGAAGAGAGAGCACAAAAACCCCAAGGTTCCTGCACTGGTATACCACCTGTTCATAAGCCTCCTGCCGCACAAGGAGAAGGATCTTTATCCTGCTGTTTCTGCCCGCCATATCCAGAAGCGCATCAATGCCCGCCTCATCCTTTAAAGGCATGCCCACGATCAGAATTTCCGCAGGCTCTGCCCCTGCTGCAGGAAATACCTTCTGGCGCACCTGGGTCATGGTATATGCCTGCATGACCTGCAGCGCTTCAGGGACCTGCAGGCCGCGCAGCGACGTCAGGATGGCAGCAAGTCCTTTATCCGTACCTGCCGCGATCAGAAGGCGGCAGGTCTTGCGTGTCTGTTTCATGAACGATATTCCTTTATTAACAAATGCTGAACAGACATATTATGATGTCAGGGTCAGAAGGTGGTTTTACTGAGCCCGCTTCGTCTCTTTGCACAAGCCTTTTTGACATGACGTCATATTATCCCATATAAGCCCTGAGGCACGATTCAGGCACATACTGGCGGACAAAAGTACTGTCAGCAGCCAGCGCAGCTGCTTCGTCCACGGTCGCGGGAAGGCGCTTGAGCTGGTCTGTGACCGATGCTTCCGCCTTGTAGAGGTTGATATCCATAGGAAGCGGAGGGCGCAGATTGTCTTTGATGCCCTTTAGTCCCGCCCGGATCAGGAGGGAGAAAGCCAGGTAGGGATTGGCCTTGGGATCAGGGGAGCGGAGCTCGATCCTGCGCCTTCCCGACGGATCCGCGGGAATGCGGATCAGCTGTGAGCGGTTCTGCACTGCCCAGCTGACATAGCGGGGGGCCTCCATCTGCCCGAGCCGGGCGTAAGACGCGGGCGTGCGGTTCAGAAACAGCGTGATCTCCCTTATATATTTGAGTATGCCCGCCATGAAGGCATCGGTATAGTCGGCATCGGTCCTTTCCGCGCCTTCCCCGCCCGATTCTGACAGGCCGCTGCCGTCTTCCGGATTTTTCCGGAGACTGTGCACGGATATATTCAGGTGCATGCCGTTTCCCGGTTTATCGGCGATCGGTTTGGGGGAGAAATCCGCGGCATAGCCGCCGGCAGCACAGATGCAGCGGACTGCCCATTTGACCGTGGAGGTATTATCCGCCGCGGTGACGGGATCGCTGTAGCGGAAATCGATCTCCATCTGTCCGGGGCCCTGTTCGTGATGGGAGGACTCCGGCGTGATGCCCATATCCACCAGGGTAAAACAGATATCCCTGCGGAGGTTCTCCCCGCCGTCCAGCGGTTCTACATCCATATACCCCGCCTGATCGATCGGGCGGTCCGTGACCTGGCCGTATTCATTCCTGCGGAAAACATAAAACTCCATCTCGGGGCCGAACTTGACCTCGACTCCGCACTCGGCCGCCTCCCTGACGGCCTCCTTGAGCATGTATCGTGTATCTCTCTCAAATAGAGTACCGTCCGGATAGCAGATATCACAGAAGATGCGGCAGACCCGTCCTTCGGTCGGGCGCCACGGCACGATAGAGAGTGTGGACAGGTCAGGATGCAGGAACAGGTCGCTCCGTGTATCTGTCCCGAAGCCTCTGACCGCCGCCCCGTCTATGGAAACGCCGTATTTCATCGCCCGCTCCAGTTCACCTGGCATGATAGCGATATTTTTCTGTTTTCCAAAAACATCAAAATATGCGAGGCGGATAAACTCCACATTTTCTTCCTCAACAAAAGCGAGGATCTCCTCATATGTATGCATTCCTGTATGCATTCCAGATGTATACATTTCTACCTCCTGCGTCTTTTTTCACCGTCCATGGCCCTTGATTCCATGGAAAGCAGACTATCCTTTAAAGTGCCGGGCCTCCCCTTTTTCAGCAGCTTCTTTTTCAACGGACGCTTTTCAACAGCCGCTTTTTCGACGCCTGCTTTTTCGGCATCTGCTTTTTCAACAGCCGCTTTTTCTACGCCT
>DEPS01000041.1:20884-22646 GCA_002358875.1 Lachnospiraceae bacterium UBA3386
GCATCTGCTTTTTCGACAGCCGCCCGCACCAGACCGGCAAACAGAGGATGTGCGCGGTTGGGCCTTGACTTCAGCTCGGGGTGCGCCTGCGTTCCAATATAGTACGGATGCCGGGGATATTCAATCATTTCCACGATCCTTTCATCCGGAGAAATACCGGAAAGGACCAGGCCGGCCTCCGCAAGGTCAGCGCGGACCGCATTGTTCACTTCATACCGGTGCCTGTGCCGCTCTGAAATCTCCCTTTTTCCATAAAGCCTGTGGGCAAGGGATCCCTCTTCCAGGACACAGGGATATGCGCCCAGCCGCATCGTACCGCCCAGCTGGGTCACCTCCGCCTGCTCCGGCATAAGGTCGATGACAGGATGTATCGTTTCCGGATTGAGCTCCGTGCTGTCCGCATCATGCCATCCCAGCACGTTTCTCGCAAACTCGATCAAGGCCATCTGCATGCCCAGGCAGATCCCCAGGAAAGGAATATTGTTTTCCCGCGCATACCGGGCCGCCAGGATCATGCCCCGCGTCCCGCGAAGCCCGAAGCCCCCCGGAATGACCATACCGTCAATGCCTGCAAGGAATTTTCGCACTGCAGCCCTGTCCGCGCTCTCTTTTCCCTCTTTTTGCCCTGTCCCGTCCGGCGCGCAGTCTTCCGGATAACCGGTCCCGCCGTCAATAAAGCTGTTATTTATACCGTCCGCTGAGCGGTCTGTCATATCCTCCCTGCAGAGGTTTTCAAGCTCCTCCGCGTCGACCCAGCGGATGTCCACACACGTTTCATTTGCAGTCCCGCCGTGGTGGAGCGCTTCCACAACGCTAAGATAGGCGTCATGGAGCTGGACATATTTCCCGACCAGGGCGATCGTGACTTTCCGCTTCGGATGGTGCATGGCGCGGACCATCTCTTTCCAGTCCCCCAGATCCGGTTCCGGACAGGGCAGGTTCAGGCAGGAACAGACCGCCTGGGCAAGCCGCTCTTTTTCCATCATGAGCGGCACCTCGTAGATGGAGGATGCATTCAGGTTCTGGATCACGCGCTCCACAGGGACATTGCAGAAGAGGGCGATCTTCTCCCGAAGCTGCATGGGAACCTCCATCTCGCACCGGCACACGATGATGTCCGCCCGGATCCCCATTCGCTGCAGCTCCCTCACACTTGCCTGGGTGGGCTTTGTCTTGAGCTCCTCGGAGCCGTGCAGGTAAGGCATCAGCGTAACGTGTATCATGCAGCAGGTGCCCTGCGGCCTTTCCTGCATAAACTGCCGGATCGCCTCGTAAAAGGGCTGGGACTCGATGTCTCCGACTGTCCCGCCGACCTCGATGATGGCTATGTGGTGGGAACTGCCCGCCTCCGAATAAAACCGGCTCTTGATCTCATTCGTCACGTGTGGGATGACCTGGACCGTCCCGCCTCCGTAATCCCCCCGCCGCTCCTTGTTAAGGACGGACCAGTAGATCTTTCCGGAGGTCACATTGGCGTTGTGCCCCAGGCTTTCATCGATAAAGCGTTCATAATGGCCCAGATCCAGATCCGTCTCCGTGCCGTCATCCGTCACAAAGACCTCCCCGTGCTGAACCGGATTCATGGTCCCCGGATCAACATTCAGGTAGGGATCAAATTTCTGCATGGTCACCGTATATCCCCTGGCCTTCAAAAGGCGCCCCAGGGAAGCTGCAGTAATGCCTTTTCCGAGGCCGGAGACAACACCGCCGGTGACGAAAATATACTTTGTCATATTTATCCCCCATGCCGCAGCGCGCAAGC
>DEPS01000041.1:22755-43304 GCA_002358875.1 Lachnospiraceae bacterium UBA3386
GCGGCACCGATTCGAGTTTAAAAGTTTTGCCATCGGGCAAAACAATTAAACTTACCCCATGATTTTTCTGTCTTTTACTGCTCGCGCAGCAGAGAATATCCCATAAGGTATTCATCCACCTCCCGGGCACAGCCGCGGCCTTCCACGATGTTCCAGACCACCAGGGACTGGCCGCGGTGCATATCACCCGCCGTGAAGACCTTGGGGACATTTGTCCTGAAATGTTCCGGCCCTTCTTTTGTCTCTACGTTTCCGCGCGGGGTAAGGTCCACACCGAACGCCTTCGCGGTGTATGGCTGGCAGCCGGTAAATCCGGCCGCGATGAGCAGGATATCACAGGGCAGGGTCTGCTCTGTTCCCGGTATCTGTCTGAGCTTTCCGCCCGCGAACTCCACCTGCACGGTGCAGATCTTTTTCAGGACGCCTTTTTTGACGATCACTTCCTTTATGGTCGTTTTGAATCTCCGAGGATCCTCCCCGAAGCGCGCGACCGCTTCCTCGTGCCCGTAGTCGGTCTTGAGGACCTTCGGCCACTCCGGCCAGGGGTTCTGCGGTGTGCGCGTTTTGGGCGGGGCGGGCATCATTTCCAGGGCCGTCACACTCCTGCAGCCCTGCCGCAGTACGGTTCCTATGCAGTCATTTCCCGTGTCGCCGCCGCCCACGACCACGACATGCTTTCCCTCGGCGCGCGTGTCGCGTCCGCCGGCCAGCAGCCTTTTCGTGCATTCTGTCAGAAAATCCACGGCAAAAAAGACGCCCCGGATCCCGGTGATGTCCCCGGATGCTTTGGCAGCCGCGTTTTTCTGATGGTCCGCTTTGCCTGCGCTTTCTTTGCCCAGGGCCGGGTCCGCCTCAGCCTGTTTTTCTCTGTTTCCCTCAGCCGTCTCCGTGATCTCTGCGGTCAGGCTCCGTGGATTTTTGGCTCCGCAGGCGAGGACGACGGCGTCATAGGATGCCAGGATATCTTTCGCCTTTTCCCCGTCCACATCCACTCCCGTGCAGAATTCGACTCCCTCCGCCTCCATGAGCTTTCTGCGGCGCTCGATCACGCTCTTGTCGAGCTTCATGTTCGGGATCCCGTACATGAGCAGGCCCCCGATGCGGTCCTCCCTCTCAAAGACCGTGACCTGATGGCCGCGGTGGTTGAGCTGGTCCGCCGCGGCAAGTCCGGAGGGGCCGCTCCCCACCACAGCGACCCTTTTGCCGCTGCGCAGCTGGGGGATGCGGGGCTGCATCCAGCCTTTCTGAAAAGCGGTCTCGATGATATAGAGCTCGTTGTCATGGATGGTCACCGGATCGTCATTCATTCCGCAGATGCAGGCCTTTTCGCAGAGCGCCGGGCAGACCCGCCCGGTAAACTCCGGAAAATTGCTGGTCTTTAAAAGACGCGAAAGCGCGTGGTGCACATGATCCAGATAAACCTGGTCATTCCACTCCGGGATCATATTGTGGAGGGGACATCCCGTCACCATCCCGTTCAGCTTCATGGCGCTCTGGCACAGAGGCACGCCGCAGTTCATGCAGCGAGCCCCCTGCCGGCGCCTGTCCTCGCTCTTTAAGGGGAGATGAAATTCCCCGAAATCTCCAAGTCTCTCCAGAGGCTCCCTGTCTGTATTGTTCTGTCTTTCATATTCCAGAAATCCGGTCGCTTTTCCCATAATGATCACCCTTCCAAATTCATGCACTTATTTCGCGGAAAGCCTCCAGCACAGCCTTGTCATAAGGCATGCCCTGTTCCTCGTGGCGGCTGATCGCGGTCAGCATGCGCTGATAGTCTCTGGGGACTATTTTTTTGAAAAACGGAATATATGTCTGATAATCCTTCAGGATCTTTGTTCCCAGGGCAGAACCGGTCTCCTTCACATAGTCCTCCAGGATCTCCTGCAGCTCGGCGATGTCGTATTTCTCCGTAAGCTCCTGAAGGGAAGTCATATCCTTGTTCATCCTGCGGTAGAGGCTGTGGTCCATGTCGAGGACATAGGCGATGCCGCCGCTCATGCCGGCCGCGAAGTTCTTGCCGGTGCCGCCGAGGATGACGGCGCGGCCGCCGGTCATGTACTCGAGCCCGTGGTCTCCGCAGCCCTCCGCCACGGCCACCGCACCGGAATTGCGCACGCAGAAGCGCTCGCCGGCGATGCCGCAGATGTAGGCCCGGCCGCCGGTCGCTCCGTAGAGCGCGACGTTTCCGATGATGATGTTCTCGTTGGCGGCGAACCTGCTGGCGGGGTCGGGAACGGCGATCAGGGTGCCTCCTGAAAGGCCCTTGCCGAAGCCGTCATTTGCGTCCCCTGTCAGGCGGATGGTAAGTCCTTTTGGAATAAACGCCCCGAAGGACTGCCCGCCGCCTCCCGTCGCGCACACAGTAAATGTGTCGTCTTCAAGGGTGTTTCCAAACCTCTTTGTGATCTCTGATCCAAGGATGGCGCCGAATGCCCGGTCCGTAGAGGAGACCTTTAACGATGTCCTGTATTTTCCGATGGAGACGGACCCCGGGATCTCTCCCGCGACGCGGTGGTTTGGATCTCCCTTCCCCAGTCCCTCCGCAAACGCCGGAATGAGGACCGCCATATCCGGCGTCTTTTCCAGCTTGAAATCATAGAGTGTCTTGGCGGCGCCGTAGACGGAGACAGCGCAGGCGCTTTCTTTTGATCCGGTCTCCGCCGCGGAAAGACCTTTTTCCGGACCGGCTGTATTTTTCGCAGTACCTGCGCCTGCCGCGGAAATCTTCGCTTTCTTCGCTTCGCAGATATTTTCCTCTGCAGAAACCTTATCCACTTCACTGCTTCCTGCAGTCTGCGCCAGCGGCATCGGCTTCTCGCCCAGGATCTGCCGCATATCCACCTTGAAGGCGCGGTCGGTGATCAGGTTCTCCCGCACGCGCAGGCAGTCCGTCCTGCCGGCCATCTCCGAAAGGCGGCGGAAACCCAGCCGGGCCATGATCTGCCGAAGCTGCCTGGCGATAAAGAACATGAAGCGTGTGACGTGCTCCGGTTTTCCCTTAAAGCGCCCGCGCAGCTTTTCATTCTGTGTTGCAATGCCCACCGGGCAGGTATCCTTGGAGCAGACACGCATCATCATGCAGCCCATGCACACTAAAGGAGCTGTGGCGAAGCCGAATTCCTCCGCTCCCAGAAGCGCCGCGATCGCCACGTCCCGGCCGCTCATGAGCTTGCCGTCGGTCTCGAGCACGACATGGTCGCGAAGGCCGTTCTCCGTCAGACACCGGTGTGCCTCCGACAGACCGAGCTCCCAGGGAAGTCCCGCGTTGTGGATGGAGCTTCCGGGCGCCGCGCCCGTCCCTCCGTCATAGCCGGAGATCAGGATCACCTGCGCCCCCGCCTTGGCAACACCCGACGCGATCGTCCCGACTCCCGCCTCCGAGACCAGCTTGACATTGATCCTGGCGTCCCGGTTGGCATTTTTCAGGTCATAGATCAGCTGCGCCAGGTCTTCGATCGAATAAATATCGTGATGAGGCGGCGGGGAGATCAGGGCGACGCCGGGCGTGGAGAACCTGGTCCTGGCCACCCAGGGATAGACCTTTTTGCCGGGCAGGTGTCCGCCCTCGCCGGGCTTTGCTCCCTGCGCCATCTTGATCTGGATCTCCTCCGCGCTGCAAAGATAGGCGCTCGTCACGCCAAAACGCCCTGAGGCCACCTGCTTGATCTTGCTGTTTGCCTCCGTGCCGAAGCGCTCTGCGGCTTCGCCGCCCTCTCCGGTATTGGACCTGGCCCCTATGGAGTTCATGGCCCGGGCCAGCGTCTCGTGGGCTTCTCCCGACAAAGATCCGTAGCTCATCGCTCCGGTCTTGAAATGCTTTACGATCTCAGTCTCCGGCTCGACCTCATCCAGAGGGACCGCCTCTTTCTGAGGCACAAATTCCAGAAGCCCGCGAAGAGTATGGGGGCTCCCCGCATCATCCACCAGGGCGGTGTACTGCTCAAATTCTTCATAGGAGTCGTCCCGGACCGCCCGCTGCAGCCTTATGATGGTCTCCGGGCTGTACATGTGGCTTTCTTTGTCCTTTCCGCTCCTTAAATAGTGGAATCCCACAGAATCCAGCGTTTCATCAATGCCCAGTCCAAGCGGGTCAAAGGCATGGTCATGGCGGAAGGTCACGCCCTCCTCGATCTCCCGGATCCCGATACCGCCCACGCGGCTCACTGTCCCGGTAAAGTATTTGTCGATCACTTCCTCTCCCAGACCGATCGCCTCGAAGATACGCGCAGACTGGTAGGACTGGATGGTCGATATCCCCATCTTTGCCGCGATCTTTACGACGCCGCCCATAAGCGCGGCATTGTAATCCTCGACCGCCGTGTGGTAATCCTTGTCCAGGATGCCCAGATCGATCATTTCCCCTATGCACTCGTGCGCCAGATAAGGATGTACCGCCCGCGCGCCAAAGCCCAGAAGCGTCGCGATCTGGTGGACGTCCCGGGGTTCGCCGCTCTCCAGGATCAGGGAGACCGCCGTGCGCTTTTTCGTGCGCACCAGATGCTGTTCCACGCTGGAGACCGCGAGCAGTGAGGGGATCGGCATATGGTTCTCATCCACACCCCGGTCGGACAGGATGATGATATTTTTTCCGGCTGCCGCCGCCCGGTCCACTGTGATATTGAGCTGGTCCAGCGCGCGCGCCAGCGAAGTATTTTTATAAAAGAGAAGGGACACCACCTGGCTGCGGAAGCCCGGCTGGTCCAGATTTTTGATCTTCAGAAGGTCCACGCCCGTCAGGATGGGCTGGTTGACCTCCAGCACGGTGCAGTTGCTGCTCTTCGTCTGCAGAAGGTCGCCGTCGGAGCCGATATAGACCGTGGTATCCGTGATGATCTTTTCCCTGAGCGAGTCGATGGGCGGATTTGTCACCTGGGCAAAGAGCTGCTTGAAATAGTTGAACAGCAGCTGGTGCGCCCTGGACAGGACCGCCAGCGGGGCATCGTGCCCCATCGACATGGTGGGCTCCACGCCGTTTTCCGCCATCGGAAGGATCTGGTCCTTCACGTCCTCATAGGTGTAGCCAAAGACCCGGTAGAGCCGGTCGCGCATCTGCTGGGTGTGGACCGGGATCCTGCGGTTGGGGATCTCCAACTCATTCAGATGGAGAAGGTTCCTGTCCAGCCACTCCCCATAGGGGTATCTCCCGGCGTAGAAGGACTTGCACTCCTCATCGGAAATGATCCTGCCTTCTTTTGTATCCACAAGAAGTATCCTGCCGGGCTCCAGCCTCGCCTTTTTCACGATGTGCTCCGGCGGGATCTCCAGAACCCCGACCTCGGAGGACAGAATCAGACGATTGTCGTCCGTGATGTAATAGCGGGAAGGACGCAGGCCGTTCCTGTCCAGTGTCGCCCCCAGCACTTCACCGTCTGTAAAAAGGATGGCGGCGGGCCCGTCCCAGGGCTCCATCATCGTCGCGTAATAGTGGTAAAAATCCTTTTTCTCCTCGCTCATGAAGGTGTTGTGCTTCCAGGGCTCCGGAATGATGGCCATCATGGCAAGGGGAAGGGGGATCCCGTTCATGTAGAGAAATTCCAGTGTATTGTCCAGCATGGCGGAGTCCGACCCGCTCACGTCCACCACGGGGAAGATCTTGTCAATATCCTCTGCCATCACGGTGCTGGTCATGGTCTCTTCGCGGGCCAGCATCCTGTCGATGTTGCCCCGGATCGTATTGATCTCGCCGTTGTGGGCGATCATGCGGTAGGGATGAGCCCTGTGCCAGGACGGAGTCGTATTGGTGGAAAAGCGCGAGTGCACAATGGCGACCGCCGACTCATAGTCCGGCGACTGCAGATCGTCATAAAAACGCCTCAGCTGACCCACCAGGAACATGCCCTTGTACACGATGGTGCGGGAGGACAGCGAGCAGATATAAGTATCCTCCGAGGACTGCTCAAACTCGCGCCGCACCACATACAGCCTGCGGTCGAAGCTGATCCCCCGCTCCACGTCCCGGGGACGCCCGATGAAGCACTGGCAGATATAGGGCATGCACTCCAGCGCCGGCCTGCCGAGAATCTTCTCCTGAACAGGCACCCTGCGCCATCCCAGGACCTCCATGCCCTCCTTCTTCGTGATGACCTCGAACATGCGCATGGCAAAGGTCCGCTTCAGCGTATCCTGCGGGAAAAAGAACATGCCGATCCCGTAGTCCCCCTCCCGGGCGCAGGCGCCGCCCGCTGCGGTCTTTCCGCCTTCACTGCCTGGCGTCCTCATGATGATCCCCGCTTCCGCGGAAGCATCCTGAATACTGCCTTTCCGCCCGGGTTCACAATCGGAGGCACTGCCGGGCGCGGGAAGAAAGATCCCCGCTTCCGCTGCAGCCTTCACAAAAAAGCGGTGCGAGATCTGCGTGAGGATCCCCACGCCGTCGCCCACCTTTCCCGTCGCGTCCTTGCCGGCGCGGTGCTCCAGCTTCTCGACGATGTGCAGAGCGTCATCCAGCACCTTGTGATCGCGCCGCCCGTCAATATTTACGATACTGCCGATGCCGCAGGCATCATGTTCCATCTGAGGGTACATAGTTTTGGCCTCCACGAAAAAAAGCGCCTGAAAAACGAACCGATGTCCGGTCCATTTTCAAGCGCCTTTGCTTTTCATTCTCTATTTGGGAACTGTTACCCGGGTCCGCCGCTTTCCTTCCGGCTTTCCCGACTGTTCACAGCTTATTATACTCAAAAGAAGGTAATTGTCAACAACTATTGTATACAATTATACAGCTTGTGCATGCAATGTGGAAAGCCTTCCTCCGCCTGCTTCCCAGGAGAAAAGCGACATGGTTCAACTCGGGTTTTTGCGCTGAGAAACGCACAAAAACACCTCGTGTTTCGCGGCTGTCTGGACTGTAACGTGACATGCCCTATCCCTCGAGTTTCGCGACTGTCTGAACGTGACATGTCCTATCTGCTGTATCTTCCGCTTTGAAGATAGTCCGCCAGATAAGGCACGGCAAAAACCAGCTCTCCTGTTCGGGGAGACTCAATGATCCCCGCATCCATCAGACGCGCGCGGTAGGGCTGCAGGAAGGAATTCTTTTTTCCAAGCCGCTTACCGACTTCCGAAATCCTGCTGATACCATCGTCCTTTGACATTGCCATCAGGAATGACAGATCATTGTCTGAAAGAGGCTTCAGGACAGGCGCAAACACATTTTCCTCCATGTCCTGTCTTGCCTGCTCCCCGGAAATAGAAAGGATCTCGCCCGTGATCTCTTTTGACTCCCTTACGTTTCTTTCCAGGTAGTATCCGATCAGCTGCATGAGATAAGGAAAGCCCCGGGTTTCCTCAGCAGCCTTTCGGCACAGTTCTTCCGTACATGATATACCCAGCTTTGAAAACGCCTGCATGTAATAGTTCCGGATCTCAATGATCGGAATCGGCCCCAAAGGATACTTCATAGCCCGGTTCAGGAAAGTCAGGACATCATCATTCAAAATTGAAGAGATTGCATGAGGAAGTCCCGCCATGACAAGCGCGACATTTTTTTCCTCCCCGATCAGATGCTGATAGCAGATCGCAAGCTGGCGCATCTCTGCAGAAGTCTTTGCCTCGTCCACAAGAATCAGGATCCCCTTACCGACTTTTGCAAGCCTGTCACATAGAAGCGTCAGTTTTGTGCGGAATCCGTACTGCTTTTGTGTCTGCTCGGAAAAAGACAGCCCGAAGCTGAATCCCAGAATCCCCGCCTCAAAGCCCTGCACATGCCGCTCCTCCTTCGGTATGAAGCGCGCCCCGTTCATTTGGATCGTCTCCAGAATATCCTCTGTCATATGCTCATAAGCAGTGACCCTCGCCACGACATAGTCCTCCCTGGCCGCCCTCTCTGCAAGCTCCAGAAGAAGCGCTGTCTTGCCGATCCCCCTCTGCCCGACAATGATCGAACAGCGGCTGCGCGAACCAATCGGCTCCCGCAGTCCTTCCATAAAACTCTCAATAATCTGATCCCTCCCGACAAGTTGTGCCGGGCGGCTTCCGAAGGTCGGATGAAAAAACGGACGCATTCGCAAACACCATTTCCTTTTACATACTGTTACATACTGAAGTTTTTATCTTCTTTTATCATCATTATTTTCTTTTATCATTATTATTATCTTTTATCATCCTTATCCTGTTTTATCATAATTATCATCAAATATCAATCTCCTTGTAATGCGATTGATCATGCAAATCCTGGCAATGCGGTCGATCATGCAAAGCAATTCCCATCCTATGTCAGTCGAAATATTCCCTCCGTCGGCCCGTCCATAAAAACAGCCCCGCCCCGGTCAGTGGGGCGGAGCTGCTTGTTCATCCGGCTGCTCGAGCTTTATTATGTGTTTTTCCGGTCAGCAGGCTCTTCTGCTCACCTGAGTGAGAACAGCATCTGCTCATAGGTCGGATAGGGCAGATATTCGTCGGGAATAATAGCCTCAGCCTGGTCTGTCCAGCCGCGAAGGTCGTCCATCTCGGCGAGGATGGTCTCCTGATAGAACCTGGCCTGTTCGAGGGAATCCTCCATCTTCTCGGCCTTCTCTGTGTCCTCTTTCAGAGTGCCCAGGGCTGAAATGATCTGCTCGCTGGTCTCGTCGAGGCGCTTGAGGATCTGGCTCTCATAGCTGCAGAGGCTGTCGGGAAGGAGTTCCTTTTTCTTGAGCGCCTCAGTGGTCACGTCCTTCATGTAGCGGACAAGGCCGGCAGTAAAGTCCTTGCGCACCATCTCCTGCAGAGTGAGGGACTCGATATGGATCGTCTTGGCGTAGTTCTCAAGAAGGATCTCATAGCGGGAGAGGATCTCTTCTTTTGTAAAAATGTGGTGCTTTGTGAAAAGGTCGATGCTCTTTTCCGTGATGAACTGCGGCATCGCGTCAGGCAGGGACTTGAGGTTTGCGAGACCTCTTTTTTCCGCTTCTTCGATCCACTCATCAGTGTAGCCGTTCCCGTTAAAGAGGATCCTCTTATGCGCCAGCAGCAGGTCGCGCAGCAGCGCGTGGACAGCTTCATCCATCTTTTCTTCCGGCACGCCGGACAGCCTTTCATAAATATCGGAGAGTGCTTCTGCAACGGCTGTATTAAGTACAATATTAGGGTTGGCAACAGAAAGGGAGCTGCCCGGCATGCGGAATTCAAATTTATTGCCCGTGAAAGCAAACGGGCTGGTGCGGTTGCGGTCTGTTGTGTCTCTCATGATATGGGGGAGCACATGGGCGCCCATGCCCATCTGGGTCTTGCCGCCCCCAATGAAGACAGTGTCCTCTTCAATGGATTTCAGGACAGCCGCAAGCTCGTCACCGACGAAAATGGAGATGATCGCGGGCGGGGCCTCATTGGCACCCAGCCGGTGGTCGTTTCCGGCGGTCGCGACGGAGATGCGCATCAGCTCCTGATACTCATCGACCGCGGTGATGACAGCAAGAAGGAATACGAGGAACTGGCGGTTCTCAGCGGGCGTCTGGCCGGGATCCAGGAGGTTCTCGCCCTTGTCCGTACTGATGGACCAGTTGTTGTGCTTGCCGGAACCGTTGATCCCCTCGAAAGGCTTTTCGTGCAGGAGGCATGCATAGCCGAACCTGTCAGCCACCTTCTTCATGACCTCCATGGTCAGCTGGTTGTGGTCGACCGCGACGTTGGTCGTCTCATAGACCGGAGCAAGCTCATGCTGTGAGGGGGCGACTTCGTTGTGCTTGGTCTTTGCCGGAACGCCCAGCTCCCAGAGCTCTTTGTCCAGGGCATGCATATATTCGGACACCTTGGGCTTGAGGACGCCAAAGTAATGGTCCTCCATCTCCTGGCCCTTGGGCGCCGGAGCACCCATCAGGGTGCGGCCTGTGAGCAGCAGGTCTTTTCTCTTCTTATAGAGGTCTTTGTCGATCAGGAAATACTCCTGCTCTGATCCGACGGTCGTATCCACGTGCTTTACATCGCTGTTTCCGAGCAGGTGAAGGACCTTCACCGCCGCGTCGGAGAGCGCTTCCATGGAGCGCAGGAGCGGGGTCTTCTTATCCAGGGCCTCGCCGCCGTAGGAGCAGAATGCTGTCGGGATATACAGGGAGCCGTCTTTTACGAAAGCAGGCGAACTGGGATCCCAGGCTGTGTAGCCGCGGGCCTCAAAGGTCGCGCGCAGGCCGCCCGAAGGGAAGCTCGAAGCATCCGGCTCGCCCTTGACCAGCTCCTTGCCGGAGAACTCCATGATGACGCCGCCGTCCGACGTCGGAGAGATAAAGCCATCGTGCTTCTCGGCTGTAAGACCAGTCATCGGCTGGAACCAGTGTGTAAAGTGCGTCGCGCCCTTCTCGATTGCCCATTCCTTCATCGCTGCCGCGACCGTGTTGGCCACATCCAGTTCCAGATGAGTGCCATTCTTGCTGGTCTTGCGGACTGCCTTATAAACATCCTTGGGCAGGCGGTCCCTCATGACCCTGTCGTTAAAGACCATGCTGGCGTAAATCTCAGGTACTTTTGCGTTCGATACAGTCGATTCCATATTTCTCCTTTCAACTCATGCGCAGTATATTTGCGCACATAGTGCGTACAGCGCATTGTTATTAAACGAAAAGAAGGCGCCTGAAGAGATTTTCAGTGGATCTCTCTTCAAGCGCCTTTGCTTTTTCTTTATGATACGCCCTATTATACACACGGGGAGACCTTTGTCAAGCCTTTTTTGTATACAATAATACATGAATATTTACGGCCATTTTCTGAATATTCACTTATTTGAGGTCAGGGTCAAAAAGGGGGAATGCCGAATCTGCTTCGTCAAATACCTTTTGACCCTGACAACATTTACACTATGCCTGACTGTTTTTTGACATCAGAGAAAATACACCCTATCATAAGAATGCTGCAAAACGCCTTAAAACAACGCCTTAAAACATTGAAAGGAGCCCTTTATGTGCTGCCGATACTGGACAGACGAATCCCCAAAGTTACGGCCGATCGTCGAGGAGATGAACCGCTCACCGCTCGCCGCCAGGTGGCGGAAAACAAGTGAGATCACCGCTTATGGCGAGATCCGTCCGACAAACATCGTGCCGGTGATCGCGCCGGACAGATACGGCCGGCAGGCCGTTTTCCCCATGAAATGGGGCTTTACCGGCAGGTCGCTCCTTCTCAACGCGCGCGCGGAGACAGCGGCGTCAAAGCCCACCTTCGCAGAGGCATGGAGACGGCACCGCTGCATCGTCCCCGCGTCCTGTTATTTTGAATGGGAGCACCTGCCCGGAAAAAACGGCAGAACTCGCACCGGAGACAAGTTCATGATCCGACCAAAGGGCGCTTCCGTGACCTGGATGTGCGGCCTGTACCGGATCGAGGACAGGCTGCCCGTGTTTGTGATCCTGACCCGCGAACCGGGCGAAGAGATCCGTTTCCTGCATGACAGGATGCCCCTGATCCTGCCCGAAAATCTGATCGGGGAATGGATCCGCCCCGATGCCAGGCCGGAAGATCTGCTCGCAAGCGCCCTCACCGAAATGGATTTTTCCAAAGCACAGGAGTAGAGGAAAAGTATTTCCATATATGGAATTTTTTTCGCACCTTAAGCCGAAATAATTTCCATATTACACTTGATTTTCTGACCACTTAGTGCTATTATATCCTTGTCGAATCACCCGCCGCTTCATGTGTTGGATATTGTTTCCATATTTTCCACTTTATTTACTATTTGCGGAGGAATAAAAAATGGCAGAAATCACATTAAAGATATCCATCGAAAAGATGCGTGCCAGGAAAAAAGAACTTGGCTATACATATAAAGATCTGGCTGAATTTTCAGGTGTGCCGCTCCCGACTGTTCAGAAAATTCTTGGAGGTTTTACAAAATCTCCACGCTATGAGAATATGCGCGCTCTATGGGATGTCCTCTGGCCTGACGGCGTACCATCAGACCCCCGCCCGGCCGGCACTTCCACCGGCCATGACAGGTCTGACATGCCGTTTTCATATCCGGACCTGAGTAAGGACCTTCGTGAAGAAGGATTTGCCGCTGAACCACCAGCACCTTATTATGCAGATCCTGCGCAGCTGCACGGTACACACCGAAGTCCGGTCAGAAGGGCACCCCAGGGAGATTCCTATCCGCTTCTTCCCCACAAGCGCCAGGGGGATTACACGGCACAGGACAGAGACATGCTCCCCGAAGATATACGAACAGAGCTTATTGACGGCGTGATTTATGATATGGCAGCTCCAAAATCCGTCCACCAGATCATCGTCGGAGAAATTTTCAATCAGCTTTATAACCAGATCGAAAAATGCGGAAAGGACTGTCTTGCTTTCACAGCACCTTCAGACGTCTGGCTCACCGGGGATGATAAAAATATCTTCCAGCCGGATATATACGTGATCTGCGATCTGAACATGGTCGACGCAGACGGCTGGACAAGGGGGGCGCCGCCCTTTATTGTCGAAGTGCTGTCTCCTTCCACGCGCAGCAGGGACATCCTCCTCAAAGCATACAAATATTACCGCGCGGGTGTTCATGAGTACTGGATCGTCGACCCCGACAAAAAAAGGATCCTTGTCTATGATTATGACAAGGATCCTGATGGAACAGTCAACACAGCCTACTCCTTTGATGATGTCATCCCGATCAGTTTCAGCGGCGGTAAATGTTCTATTGATTTTAAAAGAGCAGCAGATGTCCTGCGCCGGATCGGCTGGTAGGCACTGCTCTGCATACCTCTAAGTCCGGCACCCTGCCGTCCGGCTTAGAGGTATGCTTCTTAGTTACTCCACATCGTTACTCCACATCCTGCAGGGCAGCGTAGTCCTCCTCGCCGGTGCGGACCTTGACGACCTTCATGACATTGTAGACAAAGATCTTGCCGTCGCCGATATGTCCGGTATACAGGGCCCTCTTCGCAGCCTCGATCACTCTCTCCACGGAGATCTTGGAGATGACGACCTCGACCTTCACCTTGGGCAGAAGAGTCGAATCAACGACAGCGCCCCTGTAGCGCTCTGTGGAACCCTTCTGGATGCCGCAGCCCATGACCTGGGTCATGGTCATGCCGGTCACGCCCAGCTCGTTCAGCCTCTGCTTGAGCTCGTCAAACTTGCTGAGGCGGCAGATGATGGAGATCCTGTAGATACCCGTATCGGGGATGAGCCCCTCCGCGGAAACCGCTGTCTTTCCTGAACCGACAGATCTTCTGTCCGCCGCTGCGCTCTTTGCCCTTCCGGTGGTGTCTACGACCTTGACCGCGGCGCTGATCTGCTCAGGGGAAGCCATATCATACTCCTCCTCGCCAAGATCAGTGTTCTCGTTTACATCCATCACCATGTTGCTGACGTCGCTGATGGCAAAACCCGAGTAAGCGCTCGTCAGGCCGTGCTCATGCATATCCAGTCCGTCGATCTCCACCTGTGCCGGGACCCGCAGACCGACAAAAGCGTCAATCAGCTTGAAAACTATAAACATGACCACAAGCACGTATACGTCGATCGAAACGATGCCGAGTGCCTGGACCCCCAGAAGATGTGCGCCGCCGCCATAGAACAGGCCCTTCATGACGCCGTCTCCCCCGTTGGAAAACAGACCGACTGCGATGGTTCCCCAGATGCCGTTTGCCATGTGCACAGAGACCGCACCGACAGGATCATCGATTTTTGCTACATTATCAAAAAATTCAACTGAGAAAACGACCAGAATACCGGCCACAATGCCGATGAAAAAGGCTCCGAGAGGCGTCACGCAGTCACAGCCCGCCGTGATGGCGACCAGACCTGCAAGAGCCGCGTTGAGGGTCATGGATACATCGGGCTTGCCGTAACGCTTCCAGGTAAAGATCATCGTGACGACTGTCGCCACAGCGGCTGCCAGGTTGGTGTTCATAAATACCAGGGATGCAGAGAAGGCATCCGCGCCGTCCGCCATGGAGACTGTCGACCCGCCGTTGAATCCAAACCAGCAGAACCAGAGAATAAATACGCCAAGCGCCACCGCCGTCATGTTGTGCCCGGGAATAGCGCGTGCCTTTCCGTCCTTATCGTACTTTCCGATACGGGGGCCAAGCATCCAGGCGCCCAGGCAGGCGATCACGCCGCCCACGTTGTGCACGACCGCGCTGCCGGCAAAATCGTGGAAGCCCAGACCGGACAGCCAGCCGCCGCCCCATGCCCAGTGCCCGCCGATCGGATAGACCAGAAGCGAGATCGCTGCAGAATACAGGCAGTAAGCCTTGAAATTTGTCCTCTCCGCCATGGACCCGGAGACGATCGTCGCGGCTGTCGCGCAGAACACCGTCTGGAAGATCACATAGCACCACAGAGGCATCGCCTGGGGCACCACCGTGTTCTCAGGTCCATAGATCCCGCGGATCATAGGATCCAGCCTTCCGATGATGGGGGCAGTGCTGCCGAACATCAATCCGAAGCCCACCAGCCAGTAACACGGCGTCCCGATACAGAAATCCATCATGTTTTTCATCAGGATATTGCCGGTATTTTTTGCCCTCGTCAGTCCTGCCTCACACAGGGCAAAACCAGCCTGCATGAAGTAGACCAGAGCCGTCGCAACCAGTACCCACGTCACTGTTGAAACATTGAATTCTGCCATTTCATCTTCCTCCTTCACTTCAGGGTACCGGGAACCATTCACTTTTTTGTGACAGTTCCCGAAAATTCCGGTCTTATCCCCCTTTGGATCTGCACTGCCCGTGAACAATAACGAATGTACCCTTATACGCAGGAAAGTCCGGGCTCTGAACTGAACCCGGACTTCCTTGCCCCTGCCTTATTTATGTTTTCCATATCAATATCATTCGGGCGGTAGGCCTCCCGCCCTTTAAAACAGAAAAGGCACTGCAGGTATTCCCCGCAGCGCCCTTGCTGATATTCATCATTATACGCACCGAAGCAAAAAACGCAAATGTTATTGTATACAAATATACAATTCTTTTTTTCTTATTTTTGTGCAGATTTATCATTTTTTAAATACTTCTTAAAAGCTTCCTTAAAAAGCTTCTTAAAAAGAGTCAGGTCCCGGTACGGCATCCGGTTCCGCCATTCCAACCAGAAGATGTTCCCCGGACATATCATAATAAAGGGTGAGGCCGCTCCCCGAGGTCCCGCAGACCTGCACGATCTCCTCCAGCCCCGCTGCATCGGAAGCATCCTGAAGATAATCCGTCAGAGTGTTTCCGAACTGCCGAAGAAGTCCGGGATTGAAATGAACAGTGCTCTTTGTCTCAAACACGGCAGTATAGAGGATCCCGGCCTCCACGAGATCCTGGAAAATATGACTGCCATAGCTCAGCTCCGGGATGTATCCGGCTTTTGATTCAGAGACCTCCGCGATCATGTCAAATTCACTGATATCCGAAAAAGCCGAGGGCACGCCCAGCTCAGGCGAAGTTGTACAGATCCGTCCCGGCGTCAGGAGCAGCATCCGTTTTCCCTGTCCCCGGAGCTTCCAGTTCACGGCGGAAAGGACATCCCGCACTCTGTATTTCTCACGATAGGGCATCTGATAGTACCTGACCGCATCGACATAGACCACCACGTCCACTAAAAAGCAGCGCGAAAAACCCATGGAGACTCCCTTTGTCTCCAGAAGGATCTGCCGGTCCGGCATCGCCGGGATCATAACAGCTTCTGCCTCCCTGGTCTGCTGTAGCGGCCTGCACTGCAAAAGATCAATCACGTATTCTCCGCCCTGAGAGACATTTATCGTAAATTCGATGTCCACGGGATATTCATATGCCTCTTTCAAAAGCCTTAGGATCCCCCGCATGTCCTCCATCAGCTGCCCGTTTCTGACCAGGCCCTCGCAGGACACATAGTAAACACTGCGGTCAATTCCCCGGTCCCGGAACATCCTCTCCACGTCGTAGTCATGAGACAGCAGAAGCCTTGTCAGATATCCGGGGATCTGCCTGCGGACAGGCTCCGCTTCGTATCCCTTCACTTCTCCGGACGCAAAGCTGACGGCATCGATCAGACGCTGGGAAAACTGGTGCCGGTCAGAAGAAGAGGTCAGAAGCGTCTTTGAAGGAGCTTCCAGCATCACAAGGCGCGGGTAGGAACCGGTCCTGCGGTCCACAGCCGCCGTACCCAGTCCCATCACAAGGCGGAGCATGCCGCAGTCCTGCGATGCGGCCCCGCCCTCCGGGCTTTCCGCCGCGTTTTCCTTTTGTCCTCCGCCGGCAGCCGAGGTTGTTTCACTGCTAAACCGATACGGACTCGCAGAGTAGCCCACTCCGGCCGCACAGGGCATATAAAATTCCGCATAGCGGGACCCGGAGACCCTCTGCACCAGGATCGCCATCTGTTCATCCCGCTTATCCAGCCCCCGCCGCCTGCGGTAATCAAGGGCCGACAGGCTCATGGTGCTGGCATAGACTGTCCGCACGGCCTGCTCAAACTTCTCCAGCCGCTCCTCCAGATCTCCCGTTCCCGCGCAGAAGACAGACTCATATTTTCCCGCAAAAGCATTTCCGAATCCATCTTCAAGGATCGAGCTGGAGCGCACGATCACCGGGTCATTTCCATAGTATTCAAGGAGACGGCAAAATTCCTTGCGGATCACCTCCGGAAACCGCCCGGTCCGCAGATGCTCCGCCTGTTCCTTCGCCAGGGCAAAATACCCTTCCTCCGTCCTCTGCCGCACCCGCAGATCCCAAAAGCCGTTATCCACGATATATGTGTAAAAGACGTCCGAACCGATATAGAAAGAATCGTGCGGCTCGATCCGGCTGTAGATGTCCGGACGCAGGTTTTCCGTCAGCTTGCGGGCCAGCAGCATTCCGGCCGCCTTCCCGCCGATCATCCCGGTCCCCACCATCCTGTCGTGGATCTCAAAATAATCCTCCGGGCTAAAATTCTCTTTGATCAGCTCCCGCAGGCGTTCATCCCTTGTCAGCATGATGTTACACATCCGCCCGCATTCCTGTGTCACATCCAGACCGCTCTCATACTTGATCCTGGTCTTCTGAAAAAACCGCTCCCAGCTGTCCATGTTCTGGTTGACCGACGGGGAGGATCTGTTCATCTGGCGGTAAAAATGGCTGACCTGCACCCCTTCCGTCTCCGGAGCGAAAGTCCCTTCCTCAACTCTGTACAAATGCGGCTGGAACATTGTCTCCGAAGACCGCTCCCAGACCTTCACAGGCCGCACATGCATGGACCGGATCCTTTCTTCCTTTTCGTCTGAAAAGACATCCAGAAACAGCTGGGTCGTATCCCGGATCTTCGCGATCGCATCAAAGGAATGCCTGCCGCGGAGCACAGGAAAATAGGCCACTGTATCCAGAATAAACAAAAACGGACAGGTCAGATGGAAAAAATCTCCCATTAACAGATCCGTTGCCCACGCCGCCTCCAGCTCGGAGAGACAGTCAAAGACATAGAAGGCATCAAAGCCCTCCTTCTCGATCAGGTTGTGGATCTCCACCGTAAACGTTTCAAACCGGTGGGACAGCGGCACATGGACGACCTTGAGCCCGTCCATATCAGGGAGGATCGGTTCGTGCTCCGCAAACCGGATATACAGCAGATTCCTTCCATCCCGGATCGCCTGCCTGGCGAAAGCTCCCGCAAAAACGCGGAACTCATCCAGAGAATCCACCTCCCAGACGACATTATCCCCCATACGGATATTGTCAAGCGCTCTATCCATCGCCGGGATCCCGGACATGATCCTGTCAAAAGCTGCCATACTCCCTCCTTTCCTGTGAAACAGCGGTTTCTTTATTCCATGATCGGCTGCTCAAACCGGTTCTTTCCGCCGGCAGGCGGCACCATGGTCGGATACCTGCCCCCGAAACAGGCAGTACAGAGGCCGCAGCCGCCTCCTGCAGAGATCTCTTCCAGACCGGTCCCGCCAGCGCCTGTCTCTATGCCGGTTCCGACTGTGCCGGCTTCCGCCGCGCCGATCCCGCCAACTGTGATCCCTGTGCTGATCCCTGTGCTGATCCCTTGGCTTTTCCCGGCTGTGTTCGTATGTAAGGGGAGCCTGCAGGCATCCTCTATGGAAAGATATCCCAAAGAATCCGCGCCGATCAGGGCCGCGGTTTCCTCCACCGTGTGGCTGGCGGCGATCAGGTTCTCCTCCGAATCGATATCCGTCCCGTAATAACAAGGGTGCAGAAAAGGCGGAGCGGAGACCCTCATATGGACTTCTTTCGCTCCGGCATCCCGCACCAGGCGGATAAGCTGCGCCGAGGTCGTTCCCCGAACGATCGAATCATCGATCAGGACTACCCGCCTTCCCTCCACAACATGCCGGATGGGATTCAGCTTGAGACGGACCATCCGCTCCCGCTGCTCCTGGGACGGCGCAATGAAAGTACGCCCTATATACTTATTCTTGACAAGCCCCAGATCATAGGGGATCCCCGACTCCTCCGCAAATCCTACTGCCGCGTCCAAGCCGGAGTCCGGCACGCCGATGACCACATCAGCCTCCGCCGGATGCGCTTTTGCCAGGAAGGCGCCCGCCCGTCTGCGGGCCTCATGCACCGGACACCCGTCTATCACTGAGTCCGGCCTGGCAAAATAGATGTACTCAAAGACACAGAGCGTCCGTTCTTTTTTCCCGCAGTGGCTTCTGACAGACCGTATACCTTCCCGGCCGATGACCACGATCTCCCCCGGTTCCAGATCGCGCTCAAGGCGCGCCCCGACCGCATCCAGCGCACAGCTCTCCGAGGCGGCGACGATTCTGCCATCCGGAAGACGTCCGATACACAGAGGCCGGAATCCGTGAGGATCCCTTGCGGCGATCAGCTTTGCAGGCGACATCAGGACGAGCGAGTAGGCACCGTCGATCACATCCATGGTCCTCTCCAGCGCCTCTTCGATCGAGCTGCAGTGAAGACGCTCCCTGGTAACGAGATAGGAAATGACCTCCGTGTCACTGGTCGTATGAAAAATGCATCCCTCCAGCTCCAGTTTCTCCCTCAGCTGTCCTGAATTGACCAGGTTCCCGTTGTGACACAGAGCCATGCTCCCCTTTCTGTGCTGGACGACCACCGGCTGGGCATTCCTGCGGTCCGGACTGCCGCTCGTGGAATAGCGGACATGTCCCACTGCAATGTTCCCCTGGCCAAGACGCCGCAGGGTCTCCTCCGAAAACACCTCGCTGACCAGCCCGACATCCTTGTGGTGGCGGAACACCCCCCTCTCGCTGACCGCAATCCCTGCTGCCTCCTGTCCCCTGTGCTGCAGCGAAAAAAGTCCCGCATAGACACTGTGCGCAACCGGTCCGCTTTGCGGCTGCCAGATCCCGAACACACCGCACTCCTCATGAATCATCTGCCTTCTCCTCTCCTGATCAAAGATGCGCTTTTCCTTCCTCCCGGCCAAAGTCCGGCCTAAAGCCTGCTCTGATCCGGGTTCCGATCCGCGTCTTCGTTTTTCCCGAAAAAAGGCGCCCCGGGAGACCTTTTTTTGTCTTCCGGAGCGCCTTTGCTTCCATTTTTATTATACATTCCTGCGCCCGAGTGTCAACGCAGGTATTTTAATTGTTTTTTGCCAATCAAAGCGCCGCCAGGGCTGCATCATAGGCCGCTTTGGTCCTGCTGTCAAAGAGCACCCACAGGATCTCCTCAAACGCGTCCGGATGCTCCGTCACAAAGCTGCAGACAGTGCGGACCGCGATCCCGGCCGCCTGTTCCAGCGGATAGGAGTAAACCCCGGTGGAGATCGAAGGAAAGGCGATCGTGCGGATCCCCCGGTCCAAAGCGATCCGAAGCGAATTTTTATAGCAGCCCGCCAGAAGCTCCGCCTCCCCATACCTGCCTCCGGACCAGACCGGTCCCACCGTATGGATCACATATTCACAGGGAAGGTTGTATGCCCCGGTAATCTTCGCCTCTCCGGTCTTGCATCCGTTCAACGTCCGGCACTCCTCCAGCAGCTTCCTGCCGGCAGCCCTGTGAATGGCCCCGTCAACACCTCCGCCCCCAAGGAGCGACGTATTGGCTGCATTTACGATCGCAGTGACGGAATGGTCTCTTGTAATATCTCCTAAAACTGTACGGATCACTGTATTTCCAATCTTCATAAAAACCTCCCTGGTCTTCTGCATAAGACATATAAAACCGCGCACAATAAATCATATAGACCGTGTGCCACAGCACACTCCTGCATCTAAGCCTGCTATTCACAGTCCGCGGGACCCTCTTTTCTGTTATTATAACATTTCCCGCCTTGGTGTGCACGGAGCATGACAAACCGCCGTCCTCCTCATTAACAGGGTTGTTTTTTATTTAAATTCACAAAAAAGCGTCTCAATTTTCGCAGCATTTCGTTCAGTGACCGGAAATATACCTCCCGCAGGCCCAACAAAAAATCCCCATATTGCAGAGAAGGCTCATTTCCGTCCGCGCCGTACAGGGCGTAACCAAAAAGCCGGCAGTCATCTGCAATATGGGGGTGGTCCTTTCTCAGGCTCCGTCGATCGTCGAAATGCCGACCGTCAGCTCCTCAAGGACATCCAGAAGCATGCGGACGGTGTCCAGAGAGGTCAGCATGGCGACATTGTGCTGGGCGGCACAGGCGCGGATGAGGACGCCGTCTCCGTAATGTATGCCCGAAAGGATGGCGCGGGTATTGATCACATAGCTCAC
>DEPS01000183.1 GCA_002358875.1 Lachnospiraceae bacterium UBA3386
TCCACTGTTACGGGTACATTATACATATGAGGGATTACTAAAAATCCTGTTGGACAAAAAGATCACAAAAACCGACCTTTCAACAGAACTTGGCATTTCATCGCGGACGATTGCAAAAATCGGAAAGGGTGAAAAGCTCTCGAAGAGAACGCTCAGGAAAATCGCCGATTATCTGGGATGCGTTCCTGATTCCCTTTACAGGGAGATATCAGAGAACGCGATACTGCAGGATATACCACACCTGTAAAACAGAATACACCCATTGGAAGCACCGACTGTTTGCGGCCGGTGCTTTTTTCATATCCGTAAAGAAGGAGCGAAGATGCCATCCCGGCCAACCACACCATTCCGGTATCACCGTTTAGCGAAAACGTTTAGCGACGTCAGGTCCCGGTCAAAGCACGCCGGTTTTGTCACAAATAAAAAGCACCCTGGATTTTCTCCAGGATGCTTCTTGTGTGTTGTATTCGTTTGTTACAGGTCTTCCATCTTCCGGTCAGACATCTGCCTGGATTGATCTCTTCCTACATAGATCACGGCGTTGACCTTGACCGCCATTTCCTCGTCATCCACCATAAAGTAGATGTAGTAGTTTTTGACTCGTGTCTTCCGGATCCCTGCATCCTTCCATGGCTGTTCATCCACAGCCTTGATACGCTTGGGCATCTCCGCCAGTGAATGGATTTCCTTTTGGAATTCGTCCTGCAAACTCAGCGCAGCCTGCGGAGCCGCCAGCTCCCTTGCGATATACAAGATGATGCTTCTGATATCTTCCTGAGCTTCCGGGAGAATGATAAGCCTGTACTGTTCAGACATAGGACTGGAGTACCTCCTGCCTCAAGGAATCAAAGAAGTCATCCGCGGGAATGCCCTCTCCCGCCTTAGCCTGGGAAAGACCGCGTGCCATCTTTGCGTCAAATTCCTCCCTGGTCATTTCATCCAGGGATAGAGGTCTGCTTGTAGGAATTGATGGACGGAACGGAAGCCCTCTCCAAAGAATAATCTGACGGTAAAACATGTTGATGCCATTGGATGCGGAAATACCAAGCTGCGCAAGGATTGCCTCAGCTTCTGCCTTAATCTCCGGCTCAACTCGCGCCGCCACATTAGAACTCTTGATTGCCATCTCAAACACCACCTTTCATGCCACCCATTATAGCACTTTGTATGTCGGGCTGCAAGACAAATCTCGTTTAAGCAGCCGATCACTCTTGTCTCTTCCTCAGCATGACGATCAGCTGAAGAAGCCCTACGATGAGGATCAGGAAGGAGAAATTATCCCGTCCCATTTCTTCAATGATCACAGTAACCAAATCAGTTTCCTCCTTGCCTGCAGGCAACAAAAAACACCGGCCATTTCTGGTCGATGCGTCGAATGAGTCTGGTCGATCTTCTTATCTACGAGCAAAAGGCCCCTCTGTGGCCCTCATGCCGCGCTTCCTCTTTACTCGTTCAAAAGGTAGCGGTAGGTTCCTTTCGGATTCTGCATCGTCTGCTCATCATCCAGGAGCCGCAGGGTAGCGTCAAAGCAGGCGTTCATGAAGATGTGAATTACCTCACTGCGTTCGCCCCGCACCTGTTCCACAACAAGGCTGCCGGACAGTCCAATGAGCGTAAGTACATAGGCGTGATCCTCTCGGTCAACGGGATGGATTATTTTGCACCGCTGATATCGCAAGAGGTTACAACACCTCATCAGGTATGCTGTTGAACTCTACTTTTTGTAAAACCGAACCATTCTCTCCAGCTCAATTTCCGGTCTCCTTATACTCCAGCTCAATTTCCGGTCTCCTTTCTCCTTGACTATATAACGAAATTCATCTATAATTTTGTTATCATACAAGGAGGTGAACTTTATGCCCACTATCAGATCAAGTGCGGATCTCCGCAACGGATACAACGAGATCTCTTCCTTCTGCCATCAGTATGGCGAGCCCGTTTTCATCACGAAGAACGGAAAAGGCGATCTCGCGGTCTTAAGCATTGAAGCTTACGAGCAGCTTCTTGGCCGCTTTGAACTCTACAATCTCCTGCAGGAAGGTATGGATGATATCAAGACAGGCAGCACCCGTCCGTTCTCAGAGGCGCTGTCGGACATCAGATCGAGGCGGAAAAGATGAAGTACGATATCCAAATCACCCGAGCCGCAGAAAACGACTTGAACAGCGCCGCCGATTACATCGAATTCGTACTTCACAATCCGAAGGCCACAGATGACCTTCTCGATGAAGCCAAGAGCAAAATCGGCGGCCTGTCAGCTTTCCCGGAGAAGTTTGCCCTGGTGGATGACCCTGTGCTGAAAGCCTGGGGGATCCGGTTCATACTCGTTAAGAACTACATTGCGTTCTATGTGATCTCCGAAGAAAGCCACACAGTCTACATTGTCCGTTTTCTGTACGGGAAACGGGACTGGATCACCATCCTGAAGAATGGCATCTCCCTCGAATAGAAAAAACTGCCGGTCCTGTTCCGGCAGTTTTTTCAAAACGGGCAGTATACCACTGATTTCACAGTGATATGCTGCCCGTAATTTCTCTCAAATCTCCGTTTTTACAATCGCTCCGGTCTTGAATACCGCTCCGCATCCTTCATCCTTTACGATCGCTTTAGCGTCTTTGTTTTACATGTCATTTCAGGTGTTTGGCACCGGGGCGGTAAAAGTGACATCCGCCTTCTCGATCGTCACGGTCATGGAACCGGCCTTCAGGACTTTGCCGTCTGAGGACCTAAGCTGATACGAGACGGTGTATTCGCCCGCGTTTACGGCTGTCGGGACAGCGGTGCCATAATTTTCTCCGTCCAGGGAGTAGTAAAGCGTCCCTTCAGCCGGGGCTTCCTTCTGGTCTTCTGCCGGAGCTTCAGCTGCGTTTTTCCCAGGGGTGGACTCGTTTTTCTGGTCGGACGGTACAAGGAGTTCCTGCGCCTTCCCGGTATAGGTCAGATTCGCGGGCACGAGCAGCTGCACCTGGGCAGGATCTCCTGCAGC
>DEPS01000191.1 GCA_002358875.1 Lachnospiraceae bacterium UBA3386
ATCTCGTCGCCGAACCACTCGATACGCAGGATAAACTCGCTCCCCTGCGCGGGGAAGATCTCTACCGTATCCCCCCGGACCCGGAAATTGCAGCGCTCGAGAGCCATGTCATTGCGCGTATACTGGATAGCCACGAGCTCCTTCAGGACCTCGTCCCGGTCCTTTTCCATGCCGGGGCGCAGGGAGATGGACATCCCCTTGAACTCGTCAGGGCTCCCAAGTCCGTATATGCAGGAAACAGAGGCGACCACCACCACATCCCGCCTTTCCGACAGCGAAGCCGTCGCAGAAAGCCGCAGCTTGTCGATCTCATCGTTGATCATCGAGTCCTTGGCAATATAGGTGTCGCTCTGGGGAATGTAGGCCTCAGGCTGGTAGTAGTCATAGTAGCTGACAAAGTATTCCACTGCGTTTTCGGGGAAAAACTCCTTCATTTCCCCGTAGAGCTGGCCCGCCAGGGTCTTGTTGTGGGAAATGATCAGCGTAGGCTTGTTCAGGGCCTGGATGACATTCGCCATCGTGAAGGTCTTTCCGGATCCGGTCACGCCCAGGAGCGTCTCGAACTGATTTCCCTCCTTAAAGCCCTTCACCAGCTCCTCGATCGCCTGCGGCTGATCGCCGGTCGGCGCATATTCAGAATGAAGTACAAAATGATCCATGAAAGCCTCCAGAAAAATGATGCCGGTAAAATGATACCGGTGAAAAAGGCCGGCAGGTATACCGCATTATCGAACATATGTTGTTTTTTCAGAAACAGTATAACACAGCCATTTTAAAAGAAAAAGATATAACAGGAAATTTTCCTTTATATACAGGAAAAGCGTGGCAGGAGCTATTCCGCCCCTGTCACACTTTTTTCTTCGAAAACTATAATCCGCTCATATGTTCCGGCGGTCTTTCAGGCCGGTATTGGCACACAGCCTCTTTCCGTATCTGATGGGCTGCTCACGGCTCAGATAAAGCCCGGCGCCGTCTGATTCTCGCTGCATGCTTCTCAATACATGCTTCTCAAAGCCGTTACATGCTTAAAGGCCCGCCGTAAGAAATATAAGACCCTTAATCGAATTTAAATCCCTTGAGCAGGTCACCCAGGCTGGTCGTTGCGTTCTCCTTGGTCGTGTAAAGGGAGATGTCCGGAACGTCATCTTCCTTTTCCTGCACGGGCGCATCCTCGAGAGCCTTCATGCTCAGGCTGATCTTGCCGTCTGCGACCTTAAGGATTTTCACCTTGACCTTCTCGCCTTCCTTGACGACTTCGCCGGGATCCTTGACGTGCTTGATGCTCATCTGGGAAACATGGACAAGGCCGTCGATCCCGTCGCCGAGATCCACGAAGGCGCCATAGGGCTTGATGGTCTGGACGGTTCCTTCCAGGACAGTTCCGGGCTTCATGGAGTCGATGCGGCGGCGGCGCTCCTGTTTTCTGCGGTCGCGGGCGACTTCCTTTCCGGACAGAACAAGACGCTTCTTTTCAGGATCGCAGGTGATGATGCGGACATCCACATCCTTGTCGATCCACTCTGCCGTGTTCTCCACATAGGCATCGGCCAGCTGCGAGGCGGGAATGAAAGCGCGGATGCCCTCCAGATATGCCACGACGCCGGCTTTGACAGTCTCAAGGATCTGTACGGTAACGACTTCTTTGTTATCCATCATCTCTTTGAGCTTGTCCCAGGCAAGGACGCTCACCGCTGCCTTGCGGGAAAGAGCAATGCTGCCGTCCCCATTATCCATTTTCACGATCTTCGCCTTGACCTGATCCCCCTCATGCACATCCTTCATAATGCTGAAGGAAGGATCATCACTCATCTCCGTCCCGGGGATATAGCCCTGTGTATAATACTTCAGGTCTACCGTCACGCCCTCCTCATTGACGCCGATCACCGTGCCCTCGACGATATCGCCGGGATGCAGTTCACGGAATGATGCCTCCAGTTCCTCTTTGTAATCGTTCATGCTTTCCATTTTCTTACTCCTCCCCTCGGACGTCCGATCTTATAAGATCCCGCTTTTCGGAATCTGCTGCTCGAGAGCCTTTGCTCCCGGAAATCATCCCCGGAACAAAGCCCCAATTCACAGTATGGTATCACAGAATGACGGCGATGTAAACCGCCTTTCCCTCATGTAAATCACTGCTCTGCTGCCGGTCAGGCCACCGGCCACACGCTGACCGGGGTCATCCCTGCAAAGCCGCTTCACGGACAAGTCAGCCCCTGAAGCCGCCTGCACCCCCATGTCTGCGGATGCCCGCCGTTCAGAAACCGCCCCCGAGCAGGATCCTGAGACCGATCCCGAGCAGGATGATCCCTCCCAGGACGGTGGCTCTTCCTGCCAGCTTCATGCCAAAATATTTACCGATCCGGATGCCGCCCTGACAGATCAGGAAGGTCGTGACGGCGATAATGACTGATGCGAAAAAGGCCTCTGCCGCAGTGTAGGACGCGATCGTAAAGCCGACCGACAGGGCGTCGATCGAAGTCGCGATCCCCTGGATGAAAAGTGTTCCTCCGGATACCGCTGACTCCTCTTCCTCCTCTCCTCCGCGGATCCCCTCCAGGACCATTTTCCCGCCGATCAGGGCAAGCAGGCCGAACGCGATATAGGGAACAGCTTTCTGAAAGAGCAGGAAATGCTCCGAGATCGTATGGACGCACACCCACCCGATCATAGGCATCAGGAACTGAAAAAAAGCAAAGGTGCCCGCGATCATCCAGGCCTTTCTTCTGCGCATGCCGGGATTCTGCAGCGCGTTGGCAATGGAGACAGAAAAAGCATCCATCGCAAGACCCGTCCCGAGAAGCGCACTTTTTAAAATGAAAACAAGCATCCGGTGTCTCCCCTCCGGGCTGGATCAGCCCCCCGAAAAAAGTCCGGCGCGGGCTTCCGGTCCCGGCGTACAGTCACGCGCGCAAATATCACCCATCTGCGCACATGACCGGACGCCGTCACCTGTTCACCCGTGCCGGATCTTAAAATTCAAAAAAACGCAAAACCAATCTGCTTACCTGGCTCTTAAGGAATACCTGTTCAGGATTCTCTCTTAAGGGATCTGGATGTAGCCGTAGGTCGGAGCACCGCCAAGCCATACAGAAACATAGTGCCAGCCGTTGCCTGCTTCAGCAGGATTCTCGATCGCCACGCTCCAGCCGGGAGAAAGCTCCATGACAGCAGCGGAATCAGTGGATGCATCCTGATACAGAGTCATGCCGTTTTCAATGGCATAGATCGTGCCTGCTTCCAGAACCGTCGTGGAAGTGACTTCCTGTGCCGGAGCCTCTTCTGTGCCCTGCTCAGTTGCTGCCGCCTCTGCGCCTTCTTCTGTCGCAACGATCTCCTGAGGCTGCTCTTCAGCTGCCGCTTCCTGACCTTCCTCAGTCTGAGCTTCCTCAACCTGAGCCTCTTCAGTCTGAGCTTCCTCTGCCTGAGC
>DEPS01000143.1 GCA_002358875.1 Lachnospiraceae bacterium UBA3386
CTGCCGCCGGAGTCGTCTCCATCGCCGCCGGAGTCGTCGCCATCATCATTATCCGAGTCATTGCCGTCTTCTTTAGCCGGCTCATCGGTGGCTCCGTCTGAGCTGCGACTGTTATCATCTTCCCCTGTTTCATCCTGTCCTTCCACAAGAGAACCGGAAGCCGCAAACGTCGTCATGACAGGGGTAGAGACAGTCAATGCAGCACTTATGGCCGCTGCTGTGATATAGATACCTGTCTTTTTCAAAAGTTCAAGCCGTTTCAATTTGTTTATACTCCTCTTTTGCTTTCAAAGTCCTCAATCAGCTGAGTGAGCAGATGTACAGTTCCGTCAATCCCAAGAACAGATGAATCGAAGGTGAAATCATATGTATCCGCCCTGCCCCATTTACCGGAAGCGTAATAATTGTAATAGCTCTGACGCTGACGGTCAATTTTCTGTATATAGTCCGTAATACGCTTGCCGGCCTGTTCTTTTTCATTATATTCGGGGTAGCTCTTTACGCGCTCAATTCGGAATTCTTCTGAAGCGTGGATGAAGATGTTAAGTACATTGTCTCTGTCCGAGAGCGCTTCGTCGGCGCAGCGTCCGATAAAAACACAGGGCCCCTTGTCTGCCAGTGATTTGATTGTATCGAACTGTGCCAGAAATACTTTCTGACTTAGCGGCATATCTGTAAAGGCCGCAGCGGCGCCATGTCCGAAGGAGTATGTGTCCATGACAAGGTTGTATAAAAAAGAGCTTGTGGGGCGCTCGTCTTCGCGCTGAATGATCTCCTTGCAGAAGCCGCTTTCTTTTGCTACATGGGCAAGCAGGTCTCTGTCGTAAAACTTGATTCCATAGTGATCCGCGATTTTCTGTCCGATTTCGCGGCCGCCGGAGCCATACTGTCTGCCGATCGTTAAAATGGTCTTCATACGTCACCTCTTTATAAGGCAGCGAGCTGCCATAAAATCGATTTTGCACGCCTGCATGAATGAAAATTAAACCACTATAAGAATACTATCCTTGCACAGAAAATGCAAATAAAAACCTTATAAATTAGTACAAACTGCTGATAATGATAGGACATCCTATGTCACAGGATCCTTTTTTGATTCTGCTGACAGTCTGTCAAGGATTTTTTGAAAATATTCGGGCAGCGGGGCCTTTGTTTCTATGTACTCTCCCGTCACAGGGTGGACAAAGCCAAGGATCCTGGCGTGAAGACACTGCCCGCAGGTATGGAAAGGACTTTTTTTACGGCTTCCGTAGACTGTGTCGCCCAGCAGAGGATGCTTTGCCCATGCCATATGAACCCGGATCTGGTGGGTACGGCCGGTTTCCAGCCTGCATTCGATATGGGTATAGTCGCCGAAGCGCTGAAGCACCCGAATATGGGTGACAGCAGTTTTTCCGTCCGGACGGACGGCCATTTTTTTTCGGTCAAAGGGATCACGGCCGATGGGCTGTGAGATCACAAAGGAGTCCTCCCTGATGTTCCCCAGCACGATCGCATTATACCTGCGCACGATGGTATGCTGGGCAAGCTGCAAAGCTATGGAACGGTGGGCGGCGTCATTTTTGCAGATGATAAGACTTCCGGTCGTATCCTTATCGATCCTGTGGACGATTCCCGGGCGGAGCACACCGTTAATACCCGAAAGAGAGCCGCTGCAGTGGTACAGGACGGCATTGACCAGAGTTCCGGTATAATGACCCGCAGCAGGGTGCACGACCATATCCTTTGGTTTATTGACTATCAGAACATCATTGTCTTCATACAGGATATCCAGAGGAATATTTTCCGGAGAAATATCGGGCAGCATTCGGACCGGAAGGACGACCGTAATACTCTCCCCTCCCGCAACGCAGGTACTGGGTTTGATCGTACGGCCATCCATATGGACTGTCCCCTCTTTGATCAGTTTTTTCAGGTAGCTGCGCGACTGCCCCGGTATCCTCTTGGCAAGTATTTTGTCAATACGTTCCCCGGCTTCTTCTCTGTCTGTGATAAAAGTAAAAGCGTCACCTACGCAGGGATCTGAAAAAGAATCGTCGATTTCTTCGGGATCCGTATCACGGGGCATGGAGTACGCAGTGTCATACTGCGGACTGCCTTGCTGCAGGTCAGGATTATTATTCATATTTTCCTCTATAAATTTAAAAATGAAAAATCGTCTTCATCGCGATAATAGAAAAGCATCAGAAGTACCATTGCGAAGGTAGCGCATGTAATATAGATGTCCGCCACATTGAAGACCGGAAAATCGATCAGAGAGAAATAAATAAAATCACGCACATAAGAGAGTACAAGGCGGTCTATAAAATTGCCGACAGCTCCGGCACAGATCATAAGCAGGCAGATACGGACGGGCTTGTATCGAACATTTGCGGGGAGCCGTAAAAGGACAAAACCTATCGCCAGGAGCGCTGCGGCGGTAATAAGGAAAAAGAAGATCTGTGCGTTCTGAAGGATCCCGAACGCAGCCCCGCGGTTCTGTACAAAAGTCAGTTCCAGTACACCGGGAATCAGGATTATGTTCTGACCGTTTCCGAGTGTCTGTACAGCGATCCATTTGGTCAGCTGATCAAAGAGGATCAGGATGATAATTCCGGCGGCATCAATAAAAAAGTGATTCTTTTCAGAACCCGCATGTTCAGTCTTATTACGTAAAATCTGTTTTTTATCCATATGTTGATCCATAATTATTGCTTATTATTACTTTTTACTGATCAGCGATCCCTGAATCTGCAATATGGGTTTGCTGAAGGCTTTTAAAAAAGCCATGGCAGTCTTTACACAGCCATGGCTCAGGGCATTCATAATGCAGGTGAAAAAGCGTATTATCTTCCCGAATAAGGCATGTCAAGGGACGCGCCGCCATCCTGGTCGGGCGATACAGGTGTAGAAATATCACCGCTGATATCTACTGTGGAAGGGGTGATGACAAAAATGTAGTGGGAAATCTTCATAATATTTCCCTGGACAGCATAGGAGGATCCGGAAATAAAATCCAGGATACGCTGGGCGACTTCCACATCAAGGCCTTCAAGATTCAGGACAACGCTGCTCCCGGAAAGGATCAGGTCGGTGACGTCGCGGGCATCATTAACAGATGTCGGTTTGGCGATACAGACTTCCATGCTGGCTTCGCCTGTAAACTGACGCTTGGGCGGCCTTACCGGAGCTGCCCCGTCACGCTCGGGGACACTGCGCCTGCGCGTATTTCTGGGAACGGATGTGTTCTCAATATCTTCCATGCTGTCTTCCTCTCTTTCAAAAACCTGTTCTTCGTTTTCAGGAGCGCTTTCATAGATGTCGCGCTCTTCGCCTTCGTTCTCGTCTTCGTACATATCGTCATTAAACTTCATTGCATTGATGAGTTTGTCCATAACACTCATATTCTGTACCTCTCTGAATATATCATAAATTCCATATTATAAAGAATAATTTCTGCTTCCAAAGATGGCTGTTCCGACACGGATATGGGTAGCGCCTTCCTCGATGGCGATCTCAAAATCACCTGTCATACCCATTGATAAAATATGCATAGAAACATTATCAATGCATTGTCTGTTAATGTCAACAGCTAATTCCCGTATCTTCCTGAAAAAAACACGGTTTGTCTGAGGATCATCCGTATACGGAGCGACCGTCATCAGTCCGCAGATTCGAATGCCCGGAAGAGGAGCAATCTCACGGACAAGAGGCAGTACCTGGTCATAGGAAAGACCGAATTTGCTCTCCTCTCCTGCCGCGTTGACTTCAAGGAGGATGTCCATGACTCTGCCGGCCTTCACAGCTTCTTTGCTGACAGTCTGTGCAAGCTGGGCGCTGTCCACACTGTGGATCATGACCGCCTTATCCATAAGATACTTGACTTTATTGCGCTGCAGATGGCCTATCATGTGCCACTGTATGTCTTTGGGAAGACGGGGAAACTTGTCATTGATCTCCTGGACACGGTTTTCACCAAAACAACGTTGCCCGGCATCATAGGCCTGCTGAAGATCTTCGACAGGCATGGTCTTGGTGACGCAGATCAGAGTCACCTCGCTTCGATCCCTTCCAGCCCTCTCACACGCTTTTTTAATGCGTTGTTCAACGGAAAGTATGTTCTCTGCAATCAACTTCATTGCCTCCTAATAATTGTTAAAATGGATCGAATCCGCATACAGAACGACATAGTCGTATTCCTGAAGGCCGTACAGACTGTCTGTCTTGACAATACAGTAGTCTTTATTCCTTCTTTCAACATTTACCTGCCGGAAATCCGGATATCCTTTATTTATATAATACACTCCCTGAAGCTTTTCCTTTTTACCCAGGGTACACTGTTCTATGGAATTGGGACGCTCAAGGATCATTCCGTCCTTCAGAACGGAATTGTCAAGGTAGTACTCTGTTTCTGTCTCACTGTAGGGGACAGCCGGGACAAACCTGGTTCCTATATTCCCGTCTTCTTTATAGACTCTTGTAAGGACTCCCATCTGATTGTTGGAGCCCGGGAAGACGTATTCCTTGGGGACGAGGAAAAAATCACCGTCCGTAATGGATGAGGCAGGGACCTTGAGCCCCATTTCCTCGTCAGGCAGGACTTCAATATCGACAAAACGGTCAGCGCAGAACTCTTCCATGGAATTTGAAAAACGAAGGTTCAGGATCCACTGATCATTACCGATATCTTTGCCTTCGACAAGGGCCCAGGAAGTTTCTCCGTTTTTTAAAAAACGAACCTCGACGTATTGATTGTCTATCAAAAGTTGTGCGGTCGCGGCGCTGTCAGCAAGAATCGCGACAGACCAGTTCTCATCCGTTACGATCTTATAGACCGGATCTTTTACCTTAATGCTTTTTCCGTTTTCGAGCTGAAACTTTTTACAGTATGAGCTGTTAAAATCCTTCAGCGTAAGGCTGTCAAAGTCCTTTCCGACATAATTATCATAGGAATAAACGATGGAACCGCTGCTTTCCGCGTTTACCTCGTGCAGAGTCTTTGGTTTTTTCTTTTTTAAACCGGACAGAATGCTGCGGTTGCTGATTTTCTGGGCCTGACTGGATAGAGTGCTTTTATAATCGTAGATTGAATAAAATCTGGCCGGATCGAAATCTGAAGAAAACTGAATCGACCGATCCCGAAAATCTCTTTGATCCTTTTCAGAAAAAAAGCTTCCTGCACGTACGTCCGCAGCGGCGTAATCTCCGATCTCTCCTTTTTCGTCCACTGAATAGGCAAGGCTGCCTGCCCTGATACGGTTCCCTTCGCAGTTATAATAATTGACAGTACCGGTGTAGAGGCTTTCGACAACGCTTTCCTCCCGGAGGGCGATTCCCTGGTAACGGACGCTTTCAGTAAGTCTGCCCATGCGTACTTCATACACCTCAGTCTTTTTTGAAGTGGCATACAGAGCGATGGAAAACAGAATATAGACCAGTATGATAAAAAAAACGACTGTGCTTATATCAATATGCACCGGCAGTGAAAGCAGACCCTGTTTTTCTCTTCTGTTCTCTTCCATCTGCAAATTTAAACCTCATGTAATATTCAAAACTTGTTGGGATCAACGAAGCGCGTGACGCTCAGGCGGCACCGATTCGAGTTTGAAAAAATCGGCGCATCAGCGCGATTTTTTATACTTTTTTCTTAGAAAAAAGCGGGCAGCGGCCCTGCCCCTGCCCACTTGTTATTTATTAAAGAGATACGATGACATATTTCCTGAGGCCCTCGGGAATCTCATGTTCGTCCAGAGAAACACTCACGTAAAAATCAACTTCAAATTTGCTGCTCAGTTTCTGCAGCCTTTCGATGGAATCTGCAATGTCCTTCGTTTCAAGGTGGGAAAGCTTAAGGAAACTGTCAAAATACATCTGTTCAAGATCGTGATCCTGAGAGATTATGCCGCTGACAAAGCCAAGAAACTGATCGTTGTTACCGATCATATAGTCATTTACATTGATCAGGCGGATCCTGTTGTTGAGCTCGTACATGTGCTGGGAGCTCTTGTCAAGATAACAGATGTTTCCAAGGCTGTTCTTGATCTCACTGTTGACTTTGTCCAGCATCCACTTTGTTTTTCCTTTACCCTTGTTGCCGATGATCAGATGAACCATTTGACGATACCTCCTAAAAACAAGTAAACATGGCAGATGATCAAAAATGATCTCCAAGTTATCTACGTATAAAAAGTTGAACCGTGTAAAAAAACCGGCCAGTGATTGACCTAAAACGAATTATATTATAGTTGAAAACGGGGTAAATTACAATTAAATAAATATTAAGAGTTGGGCTGGCTGTCTGTTTTCGAGTTATAATCTTTTTCCTGACGAAGAAGGATGTTCATACTTTCATACAGGCTTGCATGATCGGGTGCCCCGAATATCTCGGAAATGAATTCCCTGCCCTCCGCATTCTTTGACAGGATGATCAGGCAGCTTCCTGCCTGGTCGGTTGTGCCGGTCTTTCCTCCCAGGACGCGGATGGTCGAAGGAGGTCTTACGCTTCCGATCAGGTAGTTGTCGGTGGAAGGAATCTCGATATGCCGCGCCTCTTTGTTCTTAGAGTAGAAGGTCGTGGCGTAATAGCTCTGATCCATTAGTCTGCGGAATTCCGGATACTTTATACATTCTCTGAAGATCAGGTAAAGATCGTAGGGGGTCGTATAATGGTTATCGTCGTGCAGCCCGTGCGGATTGACAAAATGTGTATTCAGCGCTCCGATGCTCTGCGCCTCCTTATTCATCATCCGGATAAAATTGTCATAACCATTTCCGACGCTTTCCGCTATCAGTATGGCCGCATCGTTCGCTGAATAGACCATCAGGTAATTCAGTGCCTGCTCCAGAGTCATTGTATCGCCCTTTTCGATGCCTATCCGCTGTGCCTCCCACTCGAGCTGGCCGAGCCTTGAGGATGCGGTGAGAACCTGGTCCATTTTGCCGTATTTGATGGCAAGGAGGGCGGTCATGATTTTTGTCATGCTCGCGGGATAGAGTTTTTCGGTGATGTTCTCTTCAATCAGAGTCCTTCCGCCGTCTAGATCATAAAGCGCCGCGCCTTTTACGGAACCGATATTCAGAGAGGCTCCCTCACCTGGTACAGCGAGGACTTCTTTCTCCGTGTAAAGGCTGGCGTAACTGCTGAAGTCAACTGTGACTGCAGTCATCGAATAGGCTTTTTTATTGATATTATCGCTGTATGAAGAGATGTAACCACGGCTTAAGCTGCAGCCGCAGATCATAAAGGCAGCAGTAACGGCCGCCAGACAGCCGGCAATACGGATAGCAATACTGCTGCCTCCGTGCTTTACATTCGTACTTTTTTCTGACAAGATATTCTTCCTTAAATGTGTGCTTCCTGATTACGATTAAAAGTTCACTTATATAAGTCGCGCCATTCCATGTCACCGCGGTCAAGAGACTTGATCAAAAGCTCCGCTGTAGCCAGGTTTGTAGCAAGGGGAATATTGTGCATGTCACAGAGACGTACGACGATATTGACATCCGGCTCGTGGCGTTTTGCGGTCAGCGGATCCCGCAGAAAGATGACCAGATCGATCTCATTATGTTCGATCTGGGCGCCAATCTGCTGCATCCCTCCCAGGTGGCCGGCAAGAAGCTTGTAGATCGAGAGATTTGTAACTTCCTCGATAAGCCGTCCGGTCGTGCCGGTGGCACAGACTTCATTTTTTGCGAGGATTCCTCTGTATGCGATGCAGAAGTTCTGCATCAGTTTTTTCTTTGCGTCATGCGCGATCAATGCTATTTTCATCCGTTACCCCCATTTCCTTGTCCAAAAGTTTTGTATTTGAGTATACAGATTTACAAACAAGTTTATTCCTGCATCCGCACATTCATTATAAACCCAAGCCCTGCATACAGACAAACCAGGCTGGTCAGACCGTAGCTGACAAAAGGAAGCGGAATGCCTGTATTGGGCAGGAGTCCTGTAGCCACGCCGATATTGAGAAAGCTCTGCATGCCGATCCAGGCGCCCATTCCTGCGGCAATGATCCTGCCGTGTGCGTCCCTGGCTTTGGCTGCGATCAGAAAACACTTGATCGTGATCAGAAATATCAGGACGATGACAGCGCAGCACCCGATAAATCCGAAGGTCTCACCGATGACCGTAAAGATAAAGTCGGTCTGCGATTCAGAAATAAATCCTGTTTTCAACAGGGAACTGATCTGGTTGCTGCCCTTTCCGTAAAGTCCGCCGGAACCGATCGCCATCATGGAGTTCATGGTCTGATATGCTGTTGTGTCTGCAAAGTTTTCCGGATGGATCCAAGCGAGGATACGGTTCCTCTGGTACTGGGAAAGAATGCTCCCGTCTCCCTGGAGTGCCTGGTAGATCAGCCAGATAAAGGAAGGAACGGAGACAGCCACAGCTGCGAGAACGACGCCCCATTCCAGTCCGCCGATGTACATGGCCACGCAGAAGATGATTATCATCACGATGCTTGTTGAAAGATCCGGCTCCTTATACACCAGGTATACAGGAGGCAGGATGAGCGCTGCGCAGACGATCAGGTGAAAAAACAGAGGCAGCCTGCGTCTGCAGACAACAATAAACTTTGCAAAGAACAGGATCAGAAGGAGTTTGGCCGCCTCAGACGGCTGGAAGGTCAGACCAAATACAGATATCCATCTCTGTGCCCCTCCGCCGGATGAGCCGGCGTAAAGAACCAGACCCAGCAGCCCGATGGCAGCCACATACAGCAGCCAGTAGATCTTCAGGATCAGATGATAATCCACGATCGATACCAGAAGCATCAGGGCAAGACCAATACAAAGACCGGTCATCTGCTTATGGTACAGCTCCGGTGCCGCGTTGCGAATGGCTAAAAGGCCGCAGTAATTAAGAGCGCAGACCTGAGCGGCAAGCAGATAGTCAAAGCGTTTAAAGGAAAAAGTATCAAACATGGGATGCTCCTGTTGAAGCTGAATTAATTACCTGTTCTCAATCGTCCTGGTTAAGAACCTCGCTGTCCACGATCTGAGAAAGTTCGTCAGGATGATAAAAAGCTCTGAACACATCTGACGAAAGCTGTGCGGCATAGGTCGAGGTGTAGCCATTGGGAATGCGGCAGGCAACCGCGATCTTTTTGATCTTGTCCATTTCTTCCGCATTCCAGGCATCGGGTTCATAATAAGGGGCATAGCCTACAAAGAGGGCGTTATCAGGCATGCCGGTCTGCTGGGCCGTGCCGGTCTTGCCGGCGACAGGAGTCTCCCACAGAACATTAAAGGCTCCATATCCTGTCGCCACGCGGCGCATTCCCTTGTGGATCGCTTTCCATTGATTCTCTTCGAGTTCAATCGTGTTTTCCACGTATTTTTCGTGTTTGCTGGAGGATCCGTCCTCCATACCGATCCGGTCGATCAGGGTGAGGCGGTAATTCGTTCCGCTGTTGGCCACTGCAGTGATATAGCGGGCAAGCCCTGCCGTAGTGTAGGCGTTCGTGTCCTGGCCGATAGCCCCTCTGATGGGGTCGCTTGAAAGCAGAGAAGGATCTGATTCATCGATTTCCACGCCGGAGACAGAATCCAGGCCGTACAAAGAAGCATATTTCTGAAGCCTGTGGATACCGTAATCGGAATTATAGGTTTTGCTTCCGTCCGTTCCCAGACGATAACCCATCTCGTAGAAGTACATGTTGCAGGAGTTGGCAATCGCGCCTTCCAGGTTCAGCTTCCCGTGTTTTTTTGGATAGATCCAGCATTTTGGAGGGTTTGGATCCTCTTTGACCTTCTGAAAACTGGCTTTTTTCTTACAATCGACCTTGTCAGAAGTGGTGACGGCCTCTTCTGCCAGAGCGGCTGTCGCCGTGACCATCTTAAAAGTGGATCCGGGAGCAGTCAGCTGCTGGGTGGCATAGTTTAAAAGGGGCTTTGCGGGATTATTGACCAGCTCCCTGTAATAGCTCTCGTCATTGATCCGGTTCGTGTCATAGCCGGGATAGGAAACCATTGCAAGCACATCGCCGGTCTCAGGGTCCGTCACGACGACGGAAGCAGTGGAGGGATATAAATGAAGCTGGGCAGGCGTAAGATCCATATCCCGGATCCGGTTATACATAAAGGTATAATCACTCTCTCCCCATGGATTCTCGAAATTTTCCAGTTCTTCGGCGCTGATCTTTACAATCTTCTGGTCAAGCAGGAGATGGCATACCTGATTGGCAGTGATATTCTGATTGATGATCATATACTTGTAAAAAGCATTGCGCATATCCCTGTCGTTCAGGGTATCGTCTCCTGAACCGATGACGGCGGAGAAGAAATCCATCACAGAGTTGAATACTTCTTTTCTGTCCGCACCTTTTTCCACATCCAGGAAACGGCTGTCCTTGTTGATCCAGTTCTTGCGGATCAGTTCCATTACAAAGTCGTTGAGAGAGGCCGTTCCGTCATCCCAGGCTTTGACGACATCGTTGCTTTTCTGATTCTCGTCCGGATAGTCCGCTACACCGTAATCGTAGAGCGACTGGGCAAGCAGAGTCTGGTATGTCTGCATCTCCCGGTTAAGATCCTTCCAGGGAGTCCGGCCGTCTGTAATTTCATCAAGGATCTCGCGGTCCTTCTCGGCGCGGAAGCTCTTGATCGTTTCCGCAACAGCCTTTTCCGTATCGCTGGCCTCCTCGGAAGTGAGATGGTCGGAATCGATGACATTGCACATACAAGAGGTATAAACATTGCTGATAGGGATGCTGATGCTGCTGCCGTCCTGATCCTCGGAGATTACCTGGTCGACAAAGCTGTCACTTAGCTTGGACAGAATGATCTTGCGCAGGTTGTTCTCAACGATCCGGTAGGCCGCGATCTGAAGATCCCTGTCGATGGTCAGGCGCACATCACGTCCGTCTGTAGGGGCGTAGCTCTGCTCGTTGTCGGGAATCTGCGAATAGTCGACGGGATCACTGGTAACGCGGCCGATATTGTCCACGTTGAAGGTCTCCTGGCCGCTCACAGCATGCAGGATCTCTTCCTGAGAGGCCTCGATTCCCGTCAGACCGACGATATCGCCTTCTCTGTACAGAAGGTGGCCGCTGTTATCCACCTCTTCTTTCTTCTCTGACAGATAATCCTCCGAGATCTCTCCGGTATAACCGATGATATTGCTGAAAAATACCGGGTCCCTGTAGTGTCGGACCAGCTCTTCCTCGATCTGGACGCCGTCGTCGGTGGAACTGAACCTCTCTTCAATGGCTTTTTTTGTCTTTTCGGGGACATCCTTAGCCAGAGTCGTGGAGACGTATTTCTGGAAATAATTAAGGTTCAGATTGTAGCGGGCGATGACCATCTCAAGTATGGTCTTATTACTTGTATCAAGCCCGACCACATCGTTGATCCCGTATCTGTCCGCAAGATCCGCGATGACATCTGCAGCTGTTTTTGTGACACACTCGGGCGGCATATCGGCAGGATCCGCATATCCATAGACATCCGCAAGAAAACGGGATTTCTCGGTCTGTCCCATCTCCTTGAAATAATAGCTTCCGCCAAGGACCCTGATGTTGAAATCCGTCACCATCTCACCGCCGTTTTCCTTCAGGATCTCTATGATCTCCAGGATGCGGCTGTTGAGCACCTTGTTATCTGCGCTGGAGTCGTCCGTGAGGTCGTTCATGGTGATGTTATAGGACGTAAGCGTCTCGGCGAGCACGTTTCCGTTCCTGTCATAGATCTTTCCCCGGGCGCCGCGTGTGACGACTGTCCGGCGGATTCGGCTCTGAAAATCCGTCTGATAGCGTTCTCCGTTTACGATCTGGAGATTATACAGACGGTAGATAAGAAGGCCGGCGAGGAGAAAACTGCAAAAGGCGAGGAAATAGGACCTTCGCATTCCTGCCCTCCTCGCTGATTCAGATATTTCCCTGACGGATTTCTGTAATGATTTCTGATTTTTTTCTGATGTTTCTTTCAAAACGAGTACCCTGTGCCGGATTGTTCAATGTGATGATGTCATTTCATGTAATGCCGTCCTGTTTATTAGATCAAAGGATCCGGGTCAACGACGCCCTGCTCGCGCATACTGACAAAGGTGCGGTCGCCGATGACAAGGTGGTCCACCAGTCTGATCCCGAGTATACGGCCTGCATCGCAGATTCGCTTCGTGATCTCAAGATCCATTTCGCTGGGAGTGGGATCTCCGCTCGGATGGTTGTGAAGGAGCATGATGTTGACGGCTCCCCACCGGAGCGCACGCAAAAAGATCTCCCTCGGGGACAGGAGGGTGCAGTTCACTGTTCCAAGGGACAGAATCTCTTCACGAAGCAGAGCCATTTTGTTATCAAGAAGAACGAGTATTGCAGTCTCGTTTTCCAGATGCCTCAGCTCCTCCATGTAATAGTCGGCTACAGCGGAGGGAGAACTGAATATGAGGTCCCTGGAGGCCCGTTCCCGGACAAGGCGCCTGGATATTTCGGCAAGGGACAGGATCTTGACCGCTTTTACCTCCCCTATGCCTGGAATGCCCATAAGGTCGTCGAGAGTCATGCGGTGCAGGGCCGACAGCTCTGTCGCGCCGTGTGCGTATAGTCCCAAAACCTCTCTGCTGAGCTGGACAGCGTTTTTTTCCTTCGTTCCCGTACGGAGGATGATCGCCAGAAGCTCTGCATTTGTAAGGCTCTGCGCTCCGTAAGCAAGAAACCTCTCGTAAGGCATCTCCTGTTTTGACAGCGGTTCCCGGGGGGAAGAAGCTGACGGCTCTCCATTGTGCAAAGACTGTCCGTTTCGGGAAGACAGCCTGTCCTGTGAAAATGTTATCAAACTCATATGGTATCCTTTCCGCTCTCCGGGCAGAAAAAGACCCACATTCATTTTATAGTGTTATCAGATTCCGGTCAAGGAGATTCTGGACTGTACGGAGAATTCCGAGGCTTGCATGAGGCCAGGTCAGGCCGCCCTGAAAATAAACGGCATAGGGAGGCTTGATAGGGCCGTCCGCGCTCAGTTCAATAGAGGATCCCGAGACGAAGGCGCCGGCAGCCATGATCACATCGCTGTCATATCCGGGCATGGGTGCCGGATATGCGTCAACGAAGCTGTCTACAGGGGAGGACGACTGTATGCCCTGGCAGAAGGCGATGACACCGTCGGGATTTCCGAAGGTGATCGACTGTATGATGTCGTGGCGGGATTCTGTGCCGTCGGGAAGGACAAAAAAGCCCAGGCGCTCGTACAGACAGGCGGCAAATATGGCCCCCTTTAAAGCAGCGGCAGTCACGACGGGACCCATGAAAAAGCCCTGATACAGTGACGGCAGGATCTCGAGGGAGGGACCGACCTCTTTTCCAAGACCCGGAGAGGTAAGGCGTACGGCGGCGTTCTGTACGCACTCTTTCGTACCGGCTATGTAGCCGCCGACCGGGGCAAGGCCGCCGCCCGGATTTTTGATCAGGGATCCCACCACCATGTCGGCTCCGACGTGGGAGGGTTCAATGCGCTCGACAAACTCGCCGTAGCAGTTGTCGACCATACACAGGACGTCGGGACGGCATTTTTTAATAAAAGAGACCGCTTCCCCGATCTGGGCGACGGACAGGGTGCGGCGGGTCTGATAGCCCTTTGAGCGCTGGATCGTGACAAGACGGATTTTGTGCTCCCTGTCCTCGTTCAGAATGGCGGCGATTTTATCGAAATCAAAATTTCCATCTGGAAGGAGGTCTGCCTGGCGATATCCGATACCGTATTCCGCAAGGGATCCCTTGGAAGGCCGGATCCCGATCACCTCTTCGAGGGTATCGTAGGGTTTGCCGGCAGCCGACAGGAGGATGTTTCCGGGCCTTAGATTTCCCATCAGTGCCAGGGCCAGGGCATGGGTCCCGCAGGTGATCTGGGGGCGCACCAGGGCGTCCTCGGTGCCGAAGTATTCTGCATAGACCTTTTCGAGACCGTCGCGTCCTATGTCGTCGTATCCGTAACCTGTCGTGCCCTTTAAATGGGCTTCGCCAATGTGGCATTTCTGCATGGCAAGGATTACCCGGAGCTGATTGTACTGTGCGGTTTCGTCTATTGTGTCGAAGCGCCCGCGCAGACTGTCAAGGACAGGCTGTGCGAAGTCCAGAACCTCCTGGGAGATGCCGAAGGCGGCGTAAAGTGAAGCAAGAGAGGCCGGGAGAGACATGGAAATATCAGCTGAGCTGTTAGCGGTTGATTTCATAAATAAGATCCTTTCCTAATATTAAAAAGCATTTGCGCCGCTTGCGCGGCCCAAATTGCCTGATCCCATCGACGTTTTTTCCTTCGCGAAAACGTCTCGGGCTGCCTTCGCGCTTGCGCGCTGCGGCATGGAGTATAAGTTTTATTTTTTGTCAATCAGCTTTTTCATCCTTGTCTCCAGCGCGTCCACTGCGGACGGGTCGAGTGTCAGAATATTTGCTGAGAAGATCGTTTTTACAAGCCAGATCAGGAAAAAGAATACAAGCAGAGGAATCACGCAGGAGGTCACGATCATTACGGCCAGTGATTCCAGAAGGTTATCGATAAAGGATGTGACCTTGTCGACGGTCTTTGTTGTGAGAGAAGTGATCTCATTGAAAAAACCGCCGTTGGAATCCTCTTCTATCTCGAGATCGTTGTATTCCTGGATCGTATCCTCGACTTTGACGGCCTGGGTCTGATAAACCTTGTCAGAAAGCAGGACGCTGGCGGGGACGATAAAAAAGATAATGAGACCGACGAGGGCGATCTTTCCCGCGATCCTTGAATATTTTTTAAGTCCGGTCACGATGGAGGCACATTGGAACAGACAGGAGACAGGCAGCATGCCCATGAAAGTGATATATCCAGAAAGGCTTATCAGAAACTTTTCCAGATAGAGAGAGCTCAGGATCAGGAGAAAATATTTTGCGAGCTCCGCCAGCTGTTCAGCCAGAGGGGTGCACATATCACCCGGAAGAAGGGAAAGAGTGACGGAGGTTGCGGCTGCCCCGCCGGACAGCTTCATGACCTGTGCGATTTTATTGTCGGTCTGTTCGATGGAATGCCTGTGGTTGTCAGGGTCAGCGGCAAAGGGCGCGATCTTTGTTGCGGAAATGACAGCAAAGAGCAGCAACAGAGCGACAAGCATTATTTTCTGTGTTTTCAAATCATGCCTCCTCTCCTCATGAAATGTTTTTAAGCTGTACGGCTTCATCCTGCATTCATGCAGGCGTGTAAATAGCGCTCCAGCCGTACAGTCAGATTGTTTTTTATGAATCTCCGGCAGGCAGGCTGGCCGGCTGCAGGCTCGGGAGAGACTGCACGACCTCAATGTTATAACCGGCTGCATTGGGCAGGCTGCCGATAAATTCGCGCACTAGTTTCTCAGCCTGCTGATCCGACCGCTCAAGAATGCCGCTTGCAAGCGCCTTCTCTTTCGCGGCGTCTTCAAACTCAATCAGGGAGACATTGTAGTCCTCCAGCTTTAAAGGGTTCCACAGGGATTCCTTCTCCGAGTAGATCCTGAAGGTATCCTTGTCGATGGTGACGGTCTGTATCTCCGAAGGAGGCATTTCCACGACGACCGTGTTCCGGTCCTCGTCCGTTTTTATATTGATTTTCCCAAAATCCACGCCGGCCATGACGGAGCCGTCGTAGCTGTACATGAATTCAGACATGGAGGGGATGACGATGAAGATCTTTTTTTCCTTGGTGTACTTCTCTATTTGTGTAAAATAGTATTCCTGTGTGATCAGGACGCCCATATTGGCAAGGCCGTCCTTTATCGTATCAGTGCTTACGGAGATCAGGACTTTGTCCTTTTTCTCTTTTTCGGTGACCGTCTTGACGGTCTTTGTAGTCTCTGCCTCTTCCGCTTTTCTGGTGATGGAAAAATCAATACACAGGATGACGGCAAGAATAATGGCAATCAGGGTCACAGTAAAATGAAATCGTCTGCTGTTCTTCCATTTTTCATTCAAAGTGCGCATAAAGTACCTCCTGTTTATCCTGTTAACTGGTCTTCCTGAAAAAGGCACCCTGGTTAATACAGGGTATCAAAAGCGGTTAGTTCAACGCAGGCAGCAGGTTTATTTCCGGAAGGAAGGGGTCATATTTAATAAGTACTCAGTATAGTATTACGGATCGTTCGCTCCAGGTGATCAGCCAGAGCTTCGGTGGAGTCGAAGCGGTCGACATCCACCCAGGTGACGCCGCGTTCGCGGCGGAACCAGGTGAGCTGTCTTTTTGCAAAATGGCGCGAGTCCCGCTTGATGAGGCGGACGGCTTCCTCCATGGAATATTCTCCGTCCAGGGCGCGCAGGATCTGGCGGTAGCCGATGCCCTGCATGGAGACATCGTCCTTTGTGAGTCCCTTTTCCCGAAGGAGGGCGACTTCCTGTACAAGTCCGCGTTCCATCATCAGGTCGACGCGGGCATCGATGCGCCGGTACAGCTTTTCTCTGTCCATGGTAAAGACAAAAAATGCCGCGTCGTAGACAGGTTCCTTTTGCCTTTCTTTTTCATTGTGTTCGGAAATCTTTTGCCCGCCGCTTTTTTGGGAAAATTCCAGGGCACGGATGATTCGCTTGATATTGTTGGGATGAATAGCCTCTGCTGCTTCCGGATCAGCTTCCTGCAGGCGGCGGTAGAGCCCTTCGGAACCCCGTGTTCTGGCTTCCTCTTCCATTGCGGCCCGGCAGTCAGGGTCTGAGTCCATCCGGGTGAAATCGATGCCGTATAAAAGTGCCTGGATGTAAAAGCCGGTCCCGCCGACCAGGAAAGGAAGGCGGCCGTTCCGGCGGATATTCCGGATGGCGGCCACGGCCTCCTGCTGAAAACGGACGACATTCCAAGGATCCTTCGGATCCGCGACATCAATAAGGTAGTGGGGGATGCCCTCCATCTCCTCTTTCGTCACCTTGGCGGAACCGATGTCCATACCGCGGTAGACCTGCATGGAGTCAGCGGAAATGACACTGCCCTGAAGGCGTTTTGCCAGCTCGACGGAGGCGGCAGTCTTTCCTGTTGCTGTAGGCCCCGCGATAATGACAAGGGGGGAAAGTTTTTTATCCATCATGTGCTCTCTTATCTAAACAGCAATTTTTGTCGCTTTAATTTCTGTCATGCAGACACTGCGGTGTTAAGTAAACTGATCACTTTCCTGCCTCTTATACGATACGCCTGAATTTCCGGTCCATTTCATACTGGCTCATGATGATCATAGTGGGTCTTCCGTGCGGGCAGTGAAAGGGGTTTTCAAGTGTGAGAAGTTCTCTGATCAGGGCTCTCGCCTCCGGTTCCGAGAGACGGGAATTGCCCTTTACGGCTGCCTTGCATGACATGGAGGCTACTTTTGAAATGACGGCCCTGGGGGTTCCGCTGACGCGTTCACTGATGATTTCTTCTATGATCTCTCGAAAGAGGGCGTCCGCGGACTGACCAAAGAGCTCGGTGGGAACAGAGCGGATGGCATAGGCTCCTCCTCCGAAATCCTCGATCTCATATCCCATGGCAGCAAAGACGTCTGAAAACTGCTGGTAGGCGGTCTCCTCACGCCCGCTAAGCCGCAGGACGATGGGGGGCATCAGCCTCTGGGAGGCCACAAGAACAGGCTCTTTGCCGTTTTCCTCTGATCCGTCCGGAGTAAGACCCGCTTTAAAGATCCTGTCCAGGGCCAGGTATTCATCGGCCAGGGCGTCCCGGACCTTTCCTTCATTGTCAAGGCCGGGATGATCCCGCTCTATCCTGCGCATCATTCTTTCATAATTGACCTTTTCGTGGGCGGCGTGCTGGTCAATGATCAGCAGCCGCTTTTCGACCTCGATGAGCCAGTAGGTGCCAAATACCTGGCCGACGAAGCGGAAAAGCTCAGCATTTTTGCGGGTCAGGACCGGTTCCTCGCCTGAGAAAGCTGATTTTTCCCTGAAAAATGCCCCATCCTGAACAAGGTCGTTTAAGGTAAGCTGGGCACTCTCCTGTCCGGATATCCGGTCAGAGGATCCGCTCTTCTCTTTGGGCCTTTTGTCGACAAAAAAGGAGTCCTCCCGGCTGTCCGGAAGGCTGGGATAGGGAGTAGAATCTGCCTTTTCCCGGCTGTCGGGAAGGCTGGGAGAAGGAGCAGAATCTGCCTTTTCCTGACTGTCCGGTGCAGTTGGAGAAGACATGTTATGTGCTGTCTGTGATCCTGCTGATTCTATTGTAAATCCGGAGTCGGATTTTGTTGTTGAATTTTCTGTGAATGTTTTCTGAACCGGATCTTTGGCGTCAGAAGGAGCTAATGCAGGGAGGCCTGCGGACCTGCCGGGATCCCTTGTGTCCGGAGGTGTGGTGACCGACTGTCCGGGAGACGTCGATCTTTGGGCGGCCGCGCCGTTTTCATAGACCTTCTGAGTGACAGGATCTGACCCTGATATAGCAGGTGCTGCAGGCTTTTGAGCGGCAGAGCCGTCTTCAAAGGTCTTCTGAATGGCAGGCCCTGTCATAGCAGGTGGTGCAGGCTTTTGAGCGGCAGAGCCGTCTTCAAAGGCCTTCTGAATGCCAGGCCCTGACATAGCAGGTGGTGTCGGTCTTTGGGAGGTCCGGGCGGACTCAAAGGCCTCCGGGCGGGGTTCGGCCTGAAGGCGGGCAGCCTTTTGCTGCATTTCTTTTTTTTGGGCAGCGCGTTCTTCCCTGGCAGTGTTGAGGTTTGCCCTGGGGATCAGTTCGACGCTGTGAAGAGCCTCGTGAACACTCCTGTCAAGGAAGGTCATGACGGCTTTACGGTCTGTAAAGCGCACTTCCATTTTGGAGGGATGGACATTGACGTCGACATCCTCTGGGGGCATGGAGATGTGGAGGACGGCAAAGGGAAAGCGGTGCTGCATGAGGTCAGTGCGGTAACCCTCCTCCAGTCCGGCAGAGAGTTCCCTGCTCCTGAGTATCCTTCCGTTGATGAAGAAGGTTTCAAAGCTGCGGCTGGACCGGCTGATCTCAGGCCTTCCCAGAAAGCCGTCAAGTCGCAGGCCGTGCTCCGGATCCCTTGCATGGACAGGGATAATAGCGGCAGCTGTTTCTCTTCCGTAGATCCGGTAGATCAGTTCACGCAGGTCTCCGTTTCCGGTCGTATGCAGCTTTTCCTGTCCGTTTACCCGGTAATGGAAGGAAACAAAGGGGTGTGAAAGAGCCTGCTTTTCGACAAGGTCCGTGATATAGCCGGCTTCGGTCTGAGGCTGGCGCAGGAACCTTCGGCGGACCGGGATGGTGCCGAACAGGCTGCGGACGATCACGGTGGTACCGTCCGGCGCCCCGATTTCCTCCAGGTCGATCTTTACGGGGGCATCGGGAGAATAGCCGGCCAGATGGTCATTCACGGCGCGGGTCCCGAGGACGCTGTCCCTGACCTTTGTGATCATTTCTACCTGGGCGACGGCAGCTATGCTGGCCAGTGCCTCGCCGCGAAAGCCCAGCGAGGAAAGGCGGGAGAGGTCTTCCGCGTCCCGGATTTTGCTGGTCGCGTGGCGGATAAAAGCCCTTGCGATCTGATCCTTTTCAATACCGCAGCCGTTGTCTGTGACGCGGATCATGCTGATCCCGCCGTCGCGGATCTCGATAGTGACGGCGGTGGAGCCGGCGTCGATGGAATTTTCAACCAGCTCTTTTACGACATTGAGAGGGCGCTCGATGACCTCTCCCGCCGAAATGCGGCTTATGGTTTCTTCTGTAAGAAGTCTGATTTCCATATATATGTTTCTCAAGGATCTGTCACAAAAAATGCAGTGAACGACAAAATAAAAAAAGATTTTCTGTGGTTTACTGCCCTTTTCAGGCGGATCTTTTATCCTTTCCAGCGGTTTTTGAGCCTGCTCTGAAGGCGGTAGAGAGTGTTCAGGGCATCCAGGGGAGTCAGGTTCTGGATGTCGATCTCCGAAAGGTCCTTTAAGACGTCGGCATCGGTCGAAGTGTCGAAAAGGAACATCTGGGCGAGGTCGACATCGTCGTAGTGGACGGGTTTTGAAGGAGATTTTCCATTTCTTGCAGGGTCGGAGGTCTTCATGTTCTGCAGCTTTTCCGTGATATCGTTGTCCGAAAGCTGGGCAACCAGCTCCATAGCCCGGTCGATCACAATATCGGGCAGACCTGCCAGGCGGGCGACCTGGATACCGTAGCTCTTGTCAGCCCCGCCGCGCACGATTTTGCGAAGGAAAATGATGTCCTCTCCGCTCTCGCGGACGGCGACGCAGTAGTTTTTAACTCCGGGGATCTTTCCCTCCAGTTCTGTGAGCTCGTGGTAGTGGGTGGCAAAGAGGGTCTTGGCTCCGAGAAAACGCCGGTTGCTGATGTGTTCGACTACAGCCCAGGCGATGCTCATGCCGTCAAAGGTCGAGGTGCCCCTTCCGATCTCGTCCAGGATCAGAAGGCTCTTTGATGTCGCGTTCCGCAGTATATTGGAGACCTCGTTCATTTCGACCATGAAGGTACTCTGGCCGCTCCCAAGGTCGTCGGAGGCACCGACGCGGGTGAAAATGCGGTCGGTGACGCACAGCTTCGCCTTGTCGGCAGGGACATAGCTGCCGATCTGGGCCATGAGGGCGATCAGGGCTACCTGGCGCATGTAGGTGGACTTGCCGGCCATGTTGGGACCCGTAATGATGCAGATGCAGTTCTTTTTTCCGTCGAGGAGAGTGTCGTTGGGAATAAATTCCCCCCGCTGCATCTGTTCGACGACCGGATGGCGGCCATTCGTGATGCGGATGGTCCCGCTCTCGTTAAAGGAAGGACGGACGTATCTGTTTCTCTCCGCGACAAGGGAGAGGGATGCATAGACGTCCAGGCGGGCGAGAGCCTTGGCTGCTCTCTGGAAGGCGCCGATCCGGGCAGCGCATGCTTCCCTGACGCTGCAGAAGGCATCGTATTCGAGGGTGTTGAGCTTGTCCTCTGCGTTGAGTATGGTGTCTTCAAGCTCTTTTAAGCGGGGAGTGGTATAGCGCTCGGAACCGACAAGGGTCTGTTTGCGGATAAAATCGTCCGGAACCAGGTCCTTGAAGGAATTCGTCACTTCAAAGTAATAACCGAAAACTTTATTGTACTTGATGCGCAGGTTTTTGATCCCGGTGCGCTCGCGGTCCTGTGTCTCAAGATCCATCAGCCACTGGCGGCCGTTGTCGCGGGCGTCCCGCAGGCGGTCGATGTCGGGGTCAAAGCCGGCCCGGATCATTCTTCCCTCGCGGACAGCGATAGGGGGCTCGTCAACAATGGCTTTTTCAAGGAGATCCGTGAGGTTGGAAAAATCCTCTATCTCGTCCCGAAGACGAAGAAGGCCGTCCTGGACAGATTTTTTTGGCGAAGCTTTACTGGAGGCTTCCTGATTCCCTGAAACTGTCTTCTGAGGGGAAATATTGTATGCTCCCGGAGCTTCTGCCGCCAGGAGGGAGGAAAAGGGCATTCCTGATCCGGAGAAAGGACCGGCAGCCTGCGAAGCTTCTGTTTCCTTTTGAGTAAAAGATCCTGCTTCCTTTTGGGCAAAGGCTTCTGTTTCCCTTTGGGCAAAGTCATCTGCTTCTGCCCCTGCAAAATCAGAAAGAACTGTCTTGACAGGACCGAACATACGCAGAGAGTCGCGCAGGGCAATGAGGTCGCGCGGGTTTGCGGACTGGTAGCTGATGCGCGTCATCAGGCGTTCGAGGTCGTAGATGGAAGAAAGGTATTCGCGCAGCTCGTCACGGTCTACACTGCGTTCGCTAAGGGCCTGAACACAGTCAAGGCGCTCTTCAATCTCGTCTCTCCTGGTGAGGGGCTGTTCAAGAAACTGATGCAGGAGCCTGGCGCCCATGGCAGTACAGGTTTTGTCCAGGACCCACAGAAGGGAGCCTCTTTTCTTTTTATCCCTGAGAGTCCGGGTAAGTTCGAGGTTCCTTCTGGTGGAACTGTCGAGAAGCATGTATTTTCCGGATGCATAGGCGTGGATGCGCGTCAGGTTGGAGAGAGAATTTTTCTGTGTGTCGTAGAGATAACGGAGGAGAGCGCCGGCTGCCATGGCTCCCAGGGGGAAGTCCTCCAGGCCCAGGGACAGTAAGGAAGAGGTCTTAAAGTGGTCTGTAAGGAGGCGGACGGCAGAGGCCTCTTCAAAATAGCTGCCGGGTATCGTGCTGACCTGTATGGAGAGGCGGTCGCGCAGGTCTGAAAAGTCCAGGCGGCTCATGAGGAGGGCGTCATTGCAGACCATTTCCGCCGGGCTGTAGCTGATGATCTCATCGTAGAGCTTTACTGTGTCCGTGACCTCTGAGACAACGTAGTCGCCTGTCGAGATGTCCGCCGCCGCGATGCCGATCCTGCCGGAGGTATAAAAAGCACTGAAAATATAATTGTTTTTTCCCTCGTCCAGCGCGTTCATGTCAAGGTTGGTGCCGGGCGTCACGATGCGCACGACCTCGCGGCGGACGATTCCCTTCGCAGTCTTTGGATCCTCCATCTGCTCGCAGATAGCGACCTTGTGGCCGCTTTCTACAAGCCTGGTCAGGTATCCGTCCACAGCGTGAAAGGGCACCCCGCACATGGGAGCGCGCTGGGGAAGGCCGCAGCTCTTTCCGGTGAGGGTCAGCTCCAGCTCCTTTGAGACAGTTATGGCATCGTCAAAGAACATCTCGTAGAAGTCTCCGAGACGGTAAAAGAGCAGGCAGTCGGGATTATCGTGCTTTGTCTGCAGGTAGTGCTGCATCATGGGAGAGAGCTGCTGCATGAAAGCGGGATCCTCCGCCATCTGGGCGCTGGAGGAGTATTTGGTGTAGTCGTAAAGATTTTCCATAGATATTTTATAAAATTATTACACGATCGTTCCGAAGAAATAGAAGCCTCTGCATTCGTCCAGGCGGACGCGGATCATTTTCCCGATCAGGGAGGGATCGCCGGGGACATGGACGAGCATGTTGTTGGAGAGGCGGGCGGTGATAAAATGCTGGTCTTTTATATTGACTTCCTCCGCAAGGGCCTCCATCGTGCGTCCGGTGAGGTGCTGGGCGCGGCCATGGGCGGTCTCCTGGACAGCCTTGAGGACGCGGTCAAACATGCGGTTTTTTTCCGCCTCAGGCACCTGGTCGGGCATTTTCGCCGCAGGTGTGCCGGCACGTTTGGAGTAGATAAAGGTAAAGGCGTTGTCGAAGCCGACTCTTTTTACGACGTCGATGGTATCGTCGATGTCAAAGTCCTCTTCGCCGGGAAAGCCGACGATGATGTCTGTCGTGAGGGAGACGTCCGGGATCCTGTCCCGAATCTTCTGCGCCAGGCTGATATACTGCTCTTTGGTGTGGCGGCGGTTCATCCTTTTTAAAATGCGGTCAGAGCCGGACTGGAGAGGAAGGTGAACGTGGCGGGCGATCTTTTCGTTTTGTGCAAGGACATCGATCAGCTCGTCCGAAAAATCCTTGGGATGGGGGGTCATATAGCGGATGCGCTGTATGCCTTCGATTTTGCAGACCTGGCTCAGCAGCTGAGCGAAGGTGCAGGGCTCATCCAGGTCCTTTCCGTAGGAGTTGACATTCTGGCCAAGCAGCATGATCTCGACGACGCCGTCTGCAGCCAGGCGCCGGCATTCGTCAAGGATGTCCTGGGGGGCGCGGCTCCTCTCCCGCCCTCTTACATAGGGCACAATGCAGTAGCTGCAGAAATTGTTGCAGCCGAACATGATATTAACGCCGGATTTGAAGGGATATTTGCGGGCGACGGGCAGGGTCTCGACGATCCTGTCCGCGCGGTCCCAGATCTCGATGGACATACCCTCCGATTCAAGGCATCCGCACAGGTATTCGGGAAAACGGTAGAGGTTGTGTGTACCGAAAATAAGATCGACAAAGCGGTAGCTTTTCTGTATTTTTTCGACATTGGTCTTTTCCTGGACCATGCAGCCGCAGACGGCGATCTTCATGCCGGGGCGGTTCCGTTTGAGGTGGCCGGCTCGGCCCAGGCGGCCGAACACGCGCTGGTCCGCATTGTCACGCACAGTGCAGGTATTGTAGACGAGAAAATCCGCGTCTTCCGTCGGCGCCTCCTCAAAGCCTGCGCTCTTAAGGATACCGATGATTTTTTCGGAATCCCGCGCGTTCATCTGGCAGCCGAAGGTCTCAACTCGGTAGGTTAGATTTCTTTTTTCTTTTTCACTTCGGGCCATGACGAGCGCTCTGGCACGGGCAAGAAACCATGCCTGCCGCATGGGCTCCGCCTGGGGAGCGGGGCTGTCAAGGTCGGCCTCTGCAATGAGATTTTCGAAATCAAGGTTGATATCTTTGTTCATATGATCATGACCTTTCACTTTTTATAATAATCCGGTAAAGGTAGGAGTTCTTTTTCTTTCCGATGCGCTCCAGAACGCCCAGCTCCGTCATAAGAAGAAGGACGGTAGAGATGCCTTTTTTGGGAAAATGTGCGGCTTTTGCAAAATCCGCGGAAGTAAAGGGCTCGGGCAGGCCTTCCGGGACAAGCTGTCTGTAGTCCTGCGGGCAGGTCAGGACCATTCTGTCCCTCAAATAAAGCGGAATGCGCTCATAGCGGTGTGATCCCCGCTTTTTATCCCTGCTCCAGCCGTCGAGAAGGCGGTATTCGTCCATGTCGATCAAAAGGAGTTCAAAAGAGAGGTTGGGATGGGAAAGAGAGGATCTGATCCGGTAAAGCTCCCTGAAGGCATGATAAAAGCTCCCGCGAAGGGGGGAGCGTCTTCGGCTAAGGATCTCACCGGTCTGTGGATCGATCCAGATGACCCATTTATGCGCGGGGATCGGATAGACAATGCGGACCTGGTAACGGGTGAGAAAAAAGGCGAGTTTTGCCCGCATGGCATCCATGTGCGCGGTCTGGATCTCTGTGATCCTTTCATCATGAAAGATATCGGCGACATAACGGCCGACGGGGATCTCGTGATGATCCCCGTCTGTGTCGATGTAATACTTGATGACGGCATGGAGCTTCTTTTCCGAGAGCATCCCGATGCCCCGTCTGTCGCGCGGAGCAAGGGAAATGATTCGCGAGCGTGCTGCGTCAAAGCGGTCCCGCGCGGATTCCAGAGTCCCGGGGGCGGAATCATTTAGACAGTTTTTTTCTGACATAGGCAAAGGTGTAGTCCTCTCCTTTTTCGGCCAGCATGGTAAGAAGCTTTTCCAAAAGGGCTGCCGTTTCGGGATGCATAAAGGAATCCGCCCTGCCGCCCCGATAGTAGGCAAGCGGAGACTGATCGGTGTATTTGTCTCCCAGATAGATCTTGCTGGCGGCGATGCGGTCCATGAGCATTTCCACCACGTATCGGCCCGGCATTTTGACCGGGACTAGCGGAGACTCTCCGTCCTTTCCACGCAGGTTGTAGTCGATCCAGTATTCGAAATGGTGGCGGTTTCTTCCTTTGTGATGGAGCCAGGAGGAGGAGTAGCCGATGTCCTCGCGCTCCGCGTTGTTGGGGCTTCTGTTACCCTGAAAATATCTGGCGCCGACCAAAAACTCTGTCGGAGAATATTTGGACAGATCGTGGATCAGGCCCTGACGGTAGAGACCGACCTTCCAGCAGCCCTTCAGGACCAGAATCTTGTGATGGGTGATGGTCTGAAGGTGAGCCAGAAATTTTTCCTTTGTGACCGGTGGACGGGGGCGCACGGAGGGTCTTCCGGTGTACATATGCACTCTGGCGTCATGCGAGGGAACAAGTATATGCGGTTTTACAGGCGAGCTGCTGCTCTTTCGCATTTGTCAATACCTCCATCTGTACAAATCTGCTGATCACGCTTTTCCCCTGTCCTTTGGCGGGAGGATTTTTCTTAAAGTGCGAAGGATGCGGGCGGTGCCGGGAGTATTTTTAAGGCCGCCTGTTTTCGCGCCGGGATCACTGCAGCTGTTTCTCCTGTGTCCTCTGCGAAGGAAGCTGAGGGCAGTTTTCTCCGGGGGGAGGGAAGCAATGCGCTCTTTTTCACGGTCTTTTGCATATGTATCCGGGTCAGGGAAGGCACGGAGGATCCGTATGGACCTGGGGGCCACGAAGACCTGGTGCCTGTCCTGTATCTCCATGGGGATGTCCAGGAAGCCCTTCTCTTCTTCTGTGTCAAAACAGACCTTCCAGCAATAGTACACGGGGAGCCTGGGAAGAGCCAGGGGCACTTCCTCCCAGTACATGTTGATGGCCAGGTAGATAAATGCCGGCTGTTTTTTCTGTCCTCTGCAGTTAAAGACGGGCATGCCGGGCCCGACGGGGATTATCTGTCCGGGGGTCTCCTTCTGGTTGTAGTTTTCACAAAATGCAATACCTATGCTGTGGCTTTGGGCGCCCAGATCCGGCATCCAGGCCCTGGCTCCGTGAAGAGAGACGTCCGGATATCCTATACCCAGATAATCAATATACTGGAAAGGCTTTTTGCTCCTGAAGACAGGGTGGTCTCTTTTAAATTCCGCCAGACGTCTGGTCAGTTCAGTGAGGGATCTCTTTTCACGGGAATCCGACCAGTCTGTCCAGGAGGTCTCATTGTCCTGACAGTAGGGGTTGTTGTTTCCGCCCTGGGAATTCATCCGTTCGTCTCCCTGCCAGATGAGGGGCGTCCCCTGGGAGAGGAAAAGCAGTGTCAGGAAATTGCGGATCTGTTTTCTGCGAAGAGAAAGGATTTCCTCAGAAGTGGTTTCTCCTTCTTCTCCGCAGTTCCAGCTGTAGTTGTCGGCAATGCCGTCGAGGCCGAATTCTCCGTTCGCCTCATTGTGGCGCTCGTTATAGGAGACGAGATCTGCGAGCGTGAAGCCCTCATGTCCTGCGGCATAGCGAAGAATACCGCGGGAGGATGCGGGAACAGCGAGAAAGAGCTTGAGAAAGTCCTTCATCACGTATTCATCGCTCTTGACGAAGCAGCGAAGGAGGGTCTGGAAATCATCCTTACAGGTGATGACACAGGGGCGGGCGGCAGGGGCATCAGCGTCAGTGCCGGTGCCTGATTCGCCGTTTTTTACAGTTCCAGACTTTTTTCCGGGATAAGCTGAGCGCGTAAGGGAGGCATTTCCTGCAGAGGATCCGGAAGAACCCGGACCACCAGGGGCAGAGCCTTTCCCGTGTGCAGTACCCAGAATCTCTGTCACTTCGTATTCAACATCTTCTTTCTCTTCAGGGGGGAATCCGTCAAAAAACAGAGCAGCGTCTGTAAGAGAAGGATCCGATGCAATGGCCGTCGAAGAAGGAATGTGCCCCATGAGACGGAAGCCGTCAACTCCAAAACGGGAAAGATAGAAACGGATGATCTCGATCTGTTCAGCGGTCTGAGTCAGTTTTGTAAAATGAAACTGAAGGATGACCCGCATTCCGGCATCATGGAAGTCCCGGATCATCTGCGCGAACTGGTCCTGTGTCCCATATTCCGGACGGAGGGCATAGTAAAAGCCGCGTCCGAAGCCCCAGTAATTGGGCCTTTCCTTCATATCCCTGAGGGGATCTCCCTTGGGGCCGACAGGCCATGCGCGGAGGGCTTCCTCCATTGTTTTATACTGTACAGGACGGTCCTTGCGTTCGGGCACGGTAAGATAGACAGGCATGATCTCCACGGCCGTGGCGCCAAGCTCCTTGAGATAGGGAATCATTGCGGAGACACCTGTAAAGGTCCCTCTGCCGGGGAAATTTTCCTCTTTGGCAGCAGTAAGCCCCTTTACATGCAGGCCGTAGACCACCTGATCCGCCCAGTCAGCGGGGGGCAGGGGGGTTAAAGGTTCCTGCTGTCCGCCGGCTTCAGAAAGAAGCTCCGAGGCACGCAGGGGGAAACAGCTGCAGGCTTCAACCTCCAGACAGTCCTCTGACGTGGAGTTTTCATTTTCCTGTTTTAAAGTTATTTTCTGCACGGAAAAAGCCATTGGATCAAGGATCCAGCGGCCTGCGCTGCGGTAGCGGTAGAGCCATTCTTTAGCGTTAAAGGGTCTGATCCGCACCGAATAGACCCTGCCGACGCGGAAATCGTCCGTCAGGGCGATATTACAGGTTTCCCCGTCCGGAATATGGATGAGCTGAAGCTCAAGATCATTCCCGAAATGGCAGACGGTACTAAATACCACACCGTCTCCATGGGGAAGGATACAGGGCCTGACTGCATTGGCAGGACGGACTTCAAAGACAAAACTCAAGGCAGCCTCCTTCCTGTATCGATCCCGAAAAGTATCTGATACAAAGTAATTCTGAGATTAAGCAATTACCTGGAAAAATAAGGGTGAATATTCAGCTTTTTATGGGTCGCAGAGTTTTTGGTTGTCAACAAATCAGATTATAGCACGAACGCGGAAAAAGAGCGAATAGTTTTGATTTATTGCGGCATGGGGTAAAGGTTTGAGTCAGGCTAATGTTCTGACCCTGTTCAGAAAACTGACCATACCGGGTACAGGCGGCGTATCCTGATCCATTTTGGTATCTCCGAGGCTGACCGGCTTGTTTTTACCGTGGTAATCGCTTCCTGCAGTCACATAAAGGCCAAAGCGGTCAGCATATTCAAGCATCTGTTTAATAAGGTCAGGCGAAAAGCCGGAATAAAATGCCTCCACTCCTTCAAGACCGAATCCGGTCAGGCGTTTGAGACGATTCACCATTTCATCATCGACGATCATCTGACTTCCGCTTCCGAAAAAGGGGTGGGCCAGAACCGGAACTCCGCCGGCTTTGAGGATGCCCCGGACCGCTTCCTCAGGGTGCAGATATTCGGTCTTGAACTTAAGCCTGTTGATGTAATCCAGGATCGCTTCCTCTTTTGTTTTCGCAAACCCGAGTTTGACCATCAATTTACCTATATGAGGCTTTCCGGGATTGTCCATGGCAAGGAGATTTCTGATCGAATCCTCGGGAAAAACAAAGCCGAATTCCTTTTCCAGAAAATCCAGCCTGGCCATGACCTTTTTCATCCGGAAACGATGCCCCTTCTCGACAAGACTTTGGATCGCCTCCGTCTCCGGATCGAAGCCATATCCAAGAATATGATACTTCCCAAACCCGTCTTTGCATGAAAATTCCACGCCGTTTATAAATTCAGGATCCCCTTGTTTCAGGCAAGCCCTGATGATCCTGCATCCCTTGACGGCATCGTGGTCTGTCACGGCAAATACCGTAATACCTGCGTCCCTGACGCGGCCGATAATCTCTTCCGGTGTATCACTTCCGTCAGAAACTGTCGTGTGCATATGCAGATCGATTTTTTCTTTCCTGCACATAATCCTGCTCCATTAGCTGTAATAGCATAAATTCGCTGATGTTCTTAGCAATGTACTGCCAGAGCTCTCTGCAATGTTCTGTTGATGCTTTCCTACAATGTGCTTGTGCTGCTCTCTGGCAATGTACTTCCGAAGCACTTTGAAAAGTATTTTAACACAAAGGCTTTGGAAAAATATGAACAAAGTGTAACGATTCAGTACAGAGGGCCGTATGCGTTACATAGCTGACTTTTCAGCTTCCGGAGGCAGAATGTATGAAAGGACGAAGGAAACGGGATGGAGCGGCCGGTCTGTCCGGCGTCCCCTCCAGAAAACAGATCGTGAGACTTTTTTTCGCCCTTGTCATGGCGACATACAAAAGCCTCCGCTCCTCTTCTATTTCCTCTTCCGACCAGGCCTTTCTTGACGGAATGTTTCCTTCATTGAGATCCGGTATAAAAACCTCTTCAAATTCAAGCCCTTTGCAGGCGTGCATGGTAATTATATTGACGCCGGTTTTCTGTGCATGATCTGTGTTTGAGGCGGGGGCTGCAGCTTTCTTTGTATTCTCCGTCCCGGTTTTTCTTTCCTCCCGGGCTGAAAGCTCTTCCAGCCGGGACAGCCAATCAAGTGGATCACTGTATTCTTTTGCCTCAAGTGACAGTTCAGAGAGAACATCGCCCGCGTTTTTGTACGATTCCTGTGCGAAGGACCGGTATCCGACGGAGTCAAATAGATACCGGAGCGAATACACCGGAGAGAGGGATGATAAAAGGTCGAGATCTTCGAAAAGCTCCTGGGCGGCATCCTTTTCAAAGCCTGCCCGGGCCAGCATTTCCTGGCGGCTGAGGTTTTCACGGGGTATAAAAAATCCCGAAAGATAACGTTCCGGTCTGTTCATGATCCGTATGAGTCCCTGCCTGAGATCAGCTGTGTCTTTTCGGGCGTAAAGGCCTGTCCGGTCTTTTTCCAAGCGCAGGGCGCACCGGTAGTAAGCGCAGAGGTCTTTCAGAATCTGTGTCCTGGAAGACGGGAACTGTTTCATGCGAGTTTTTGTTCCTTCCGCCTTGAAGGGGATCCCGTTTTTTGAAAGGACATACAAAAAGGCCGATGCGCCGGTATGCGTGCGGAAAATCACGGCGGTCCGGGACAGTCTCTCTGGTTCCATACTTTTTAGGGTGGAGGCGAGAAATGCATATTCTGCCCCGGGGTCGCTGAAGGGGCGCAGGAAAAAAGCTCCCTTTTCCGGGCTGCCGGCCTGGAAGGTCTTTTCAATACGGTTTTTGTTCTCCCGGATCAGCTTTGAGCCGGCGCTCAGCACTGAGCGGGAGCAGCGGTAGTTTGTCGTCAAAAAGATCTGTTTTCCGGGTAAATCAGCTGTTTTCTCACATACTTCTTCTTTGGAACAGATTTTGGCACCGACGCAGTAGTCCTGGAGAAAGCGCTGAACGGTCCCGGGATCAGCTCCCCGAAAGCCGTAAATGGACTGGTCGTCATCCCCAACGACAAACAGGTTGTTCAGGGGTGCGGCCAGAAGGCGCAGAAGCTCATACTGTGTGCGGCTTACGTCCTGAAACTCATCCACAAGAATCCATTTAAAGCGGCTCCGCCACAGGTTCAGGATTTCAGGATTTTCTGTAAGCAGCGCTCTGCATTTCAGGATCATGTCGTCGAAATCCAGACAGCCCCTGTTCTGAAGATAAGCGTCGTAAACGCGTACAATTCCTGGCAGCCAGGGCTGGCGGGGACATGGCAGGCCGTTTTTGGACCGGCTGATGAGCTGCTGAAGCTCCTCCGGGGTCATTTTTTCGGGAAGGAAAGAGGGGCGGTCTTCGCACAGGCGGCGAAGATAGTTTCTTTTCACAGCCGGTTCTACCATGCGCAGCCTTCCGTGTGAGGATTCCTGGAGGATCCTGAAAAATACTGCATGAAATGTGCCGAATACCACCTCTGCGGCCCCGCCCTGCGCCATGTGGCGGGAGCGCATCTCTGCTGCAGCCGCCCTGGAAAAAGTCAGCACTAAAATGGAAGACGGCAAAACCTCCAGTGACCTGATCAGGTACTGGATCCTCTTCACGAGGACGAAGGTTTTGCCGCTTCCCGGGCCTGCAATGACGGCACAGGGCCCCGCCCCGTGGCAGATGGCGGTTTCCTGTGCCGGATTTGACTTTCTGTCAGAATCCCCTTTGACAGGGGCCTTCTTTAATGAATTCTTTTTTTCTGTATTCTGATTCACTGTGTCCTGTTTCACTGCTTGGTGTTTCAGGCAGGTATCCATGAAAACCATATTAACCTGCGAAGCCGTTCCCTGAGGATTTCTGTTTTTTACAGACTGTTTCTGATCTTATCGGCGCAGGAGACGATCCAGTCGTGAAGCAGGGATTTCTTATCGACAGACAGAGACCATATCCACTTGTCATATTCAAGCTCCGGCTTCCAATCAATATTGACATTAAGCTCAGGGAAATCCTCTTTAAGACAGGCTTCGTTTAAGAGTTCTGCGCCCCACTGAGTGGCAAAGCTTTTATATCTCTTGACCCGTTCTTTTACGCATTCATCAAGTGTTTCCAGTGCACCGGTGTAAACCAGAGACAATTCTTCGTTATTGCAAAGCGCGCTCCGTTTCAGCCTGACATGGGTGTACCAGGCTTTGAGGGCGTAAAGCTGGGCGAGGTACTCGACGTTGCTTTCGCGTTTAAGGCGAATGTGCTTTTCCGAAGGCTGGCTGGTGCTGTATGAGAAGGGCTTCTCGAAATCAGGGGTTTTGCCGGAAAACATGGTATCATCCGGGACTGACCTGCGAAGAACCTGACCGGCAATGGTCATGGAACCAAAGCCGATCTCCTTGGGACCGACTATACCGCTCATTCCGCCCAGGAAGATGGGAGGCTTGTCGAGGAAGACGCCCTCGGTGACAGTTCCGATCAGGGAAGGTGTCGCCTTGTCTCCGGATTCACTCCAGGGTGTGAAGTTAAAATGGATAAAGCCGCTGCCAACCTCAGTGTGGATCTTGCGGGAAAGGCCGCCGGAAAGCAGGGCGTCACAGAAATTAATGAGAGAGCCCATGGTCACACCATACATCATAATAGTCTGCTTGAGACCCACGGCATGGGCTGTGTTGGCCTCCTCCTCAAGGAGGGTGCCGGCGCGGAGATGGCAGCTGCCGCCCGCCTTGGCCCGGGGGAGAAGTGTAGAACCCGCGACATAGCCGCTTGCGATGGATGCTCCCTGGCCGATGACGGAGTCGTCAACCGTGGCGGGGCCTTCGGTACCGATTTTTGCGCCGGTGCCAATGAGGGTGCGGCTTCCTGTAAGACGTACTCCGGGATATAAAACACTGCCCGGATAGATCCTGTCAGGATCAACATCAGGGGATACATAGACCTGTCTGGGGTCGATTATTTTTACCCCCTTGTTTTCAAGGATGTTTAAGGTGTTTTCTATACTGTTATTTGTGGTATTTCTCATTTTGTATATCCCCTACTTCTTTGGTTCTGTATAATGTCCTGCAGCTCAGATTTTTTGTTGTCCTGCTGACTGTACGGCTGGAGCGCTTTGGCGCGCCTGCATAAATGCAGGATGCAGCCGTACAGATCAAAGTTATGACAGCTTCTGAATCGAGGTACGGATCCTGGCCAGGGATTCATCCTTTCCGAGGATTTCGAGGATCTCGGTGGCTCCTGCAGGGGTGACGCTCTTTCCGGAGACGGCGATGCGGACGGGCCAGAGTACATATCCGTTCTTATAGCCCTTCTCCTGGATGAAGGACTTGAGAGCGGCGAAGAGGCCGTCATTGGTCCAGTCGTCCTGGGCCTCGAGGACGGGCAGGATCTCATTGAGGACTGTGAGAGCGGTCTCAGGGTTGGTCTTCATCTTTTTATGACGATAGAGCTCAACGTCGTAATCCGGCAGTTCTTCAAAGAAACTGACCATTTCCGGGATATCCGGCCATATCTCGATCCTCGTGCGGACCATCTCGGCGATCTTTTTAAGATCCAGATCCTTTGTTATTGCCTTTTTCAGCCAGTCTTTGGCTTTTTCATAGAAAGCATCCGGATCCATGGCCTTCAGATATTCGCCGTTCATCCAGCGGAGCTTGGTATAGTCGAAGACGGAAGGAGACCGTCCCATGCGGTGATAGTCAAACTGTTCAACCAGCTCTTTAAGGGAGAAGATCTCCCTGTCCCCGTCCGGAGACCATCCGAGCAGGGCGATAAAGTTGACAACTGCCTCGGAGAGGAAGCCCTGTTCAATGAGATCCTCGTAGGAGGAGTGGCCGCTGCGCTTGGAAAGCTTGTGGTGGTCTTCGTCCGTGATCAGGGGGCAGTGGATATATTTGGGGATCTCCCAGCCGAAGGCCTCGTAGAGGCGGTTATATTTGGGCGTGGAGGAAATATATTCATTTCCGCGGATGACATGGGTGATGCCCATGAGGTGGTCGTCGACGACGTTGGCAAAATTGTAGGTGGGATAACCGTCGGACTTGATCAGGATCATATCGTCAAGCTCTTTATTATCCACCGTGACGTCTCCGTAAAGCTCGTCGTGGAAGGTAGTCGTCCCCTCCTGGGGGTTGTTCTGCCTGACGACATAGGAGATGCCCTTCGCGAGGTTCTGTTCAATCTCTTCTTTGGACAGGTGGAGACAGTGCTTATCGTAAACATTGATCTCCTTACCGTCGATGTTCTGAGTCAGCGTGGAGAGGCGCTCCTGCGTGCAGAAGCAGCGGTAGGCCTCGCCCTTGTCAATCAGCTCCTGTGCGTATTTGCGGTAGATCCCTGCCGCGACGCGCTCGCTCTGCACATAAGGGCCGACGCCTCCGTCCTTGTCCGGACCCTCGTCGGGGATCAGGCGGGTCTCCTGAAGGGTACGGTTGATGATGTCCACAGCCCCCTCAACCTGGCGGACCTGGTCCGTATCCTCGATGCGCAGGATGAAGTCGCCGCCCTCATGCTTTGCTATGAGATAGGCGTAAAGTGCCGTACGCAGGTTGCCCACATGCATGCGCCCGGTCGGACTGGGTGCGTATCTGGTTCTGATTTTCATATTCTTCTCCTTTTTATGATCCTATTCTCTATGTCATGACAGGGTCAAAACCGGATGCAGATCAGACAGTTTCTTCAAACAAAACTTTCTGTCCAATCTGTACCCGCTTCATTCCCGGCTCTTTTTTCCTGTTGAAATTAAAACTCAGCATATATCCGGTGTCAAGGTTCCAGTAATCCAGATACTCGATAATCTGCCGTTCACCCTCCGCGTTGTACCGCATTCCCCTCCACACTTTTAGCTCAAGGATATATTGCTGTCCCAGATAGTCAATGATCACATCTGTACGGGTCTGGTCTCTCGTCTGTGATTCAATGTAATAATTTCCTGTACCATTTATGATTGGTTTCAGGAACAGAAGGAAAAGTTCTCTTCCGTCTTTTTCCTTGAATCTGTTTTCAAGAGGCCCGAACACCTGGGTATAGGTCAGCCTGAAGCTTTCGAGAATCAAGGGCATGTTCAGTTTTCCGTCTTCGACGAACCTGTTTTTTCCCAGGTCGCCCTCTCTTGAAAAGACATTGCTCTTTAACTCTTCGTCAGACAGGAAGAGGTTGTAGAGCATAGTCTCAAAAATCCTGTTATCTATGCGGACCGTATTGTTCTCGTTTCGGATAAAACCGTACATCTGCATCTGGGAAATGGAGGACTGCTGTGCGTTATAGGCCAGCTTTGTTCCCTCCATCAAGATGCTTCGCAAAGCTGCTCTCAGGTCAGGATAATTTCTCAGCTTAGCCGTTAGAGATTGGAACAAAGCGCTGTCTTCTGACAGGATCATCCTGACCGCTTCATCCACTCCGGCCCTTGTCCATGCTTTTTTAATGCTTCCGCATTTTTTCTGCACATCTGTGTCTATCAGCTGACAGATTCTGCTGACCAGATAGGGATATCCGTTGGTATAATCCCGAATCATTTTCGCGATCTCGGTCGTTTTCATTCCGGTCTGATGGTCCGCTTCGTATTCATCCAGCATTCCTCTTATGCCGGATTCTGAAAGGCTCATGTCAAGATTAAAATCGACCGCAATATTCCAGGGGCTGTTTTCCTTCCCGCCGGGATCGCCCTCAATTTTTATTTTCAAATGCTTTATATCTGTAACACCGGCAAGAATGACCGACTGAAAGGTTTTATAATTTTTGTTTCTTTTTCTTTTCTGATAGTGCGAGCGAAGCTGGGAAAGAAAATCCAGAAAAATCCGATTGTCTGCCGCCATATCCACTTCGTCGATCATGAGTACAAGCGGTTTATCTGCACAATCCCATATTTTTTTCAGGTTCTGGAACAGCGTAAACAGGCGCAGTTTCTCTTCAAAGCCTCCCGGCCCTGAGCTTTGATTCAGGAGTTCGCGGATGCTGTTTTGCAATGCCGAGTCTCCCTTCCCGACGCTCTCTTCCAGAAGACTGCAGAAAACGATTGAAAAATCCCTGCAGAATGTGTCCTCATTCTCAAATGTTTCCGCACTGAAGTCTTCAAAATCCATTGAAACAACATGGCAGGATTCAGAAAGAGCGGCTTTCAACAGGTTTAAGGTTGTTGTTTTCCCATACTGCCTTGCCCGGTTGATCGTAAAATATTTGCCTTGTTCCACAAAAAGGCTGATCTGCCGTATTCTGTCCGAGAGATCAACCATATAGTTATCTTCCGGCACACATGCGGCGGTCGTATTAAACTCTTTCATGAGCAGATCTCCCTGTTTGGTGTTTTAACATGTACGGCTGCATACTGCGCTCAAGTATCTGTGCAAAAGCAATCCAACCGTGAGTCAGAAAATTTAAACGATTCCTGTAGAACCAAAGCCTCCCCGGTTCTCATCATCCAGCCGGTCGACCTCTTCGAAAACAAGATCGGGCTGGCGCCGTTCGATGCGGAACTGGCAGATCCTGTCATTTATGTGGATAAACGTGTCCCGCAGGGCGATTACAGGAACCATCCACTCGTCCTGGTCTCCGCTGTAGGAGTTGTCGATGACTCCGTGGTGATTGGCCTGGATAATACCGAAGTTTTTGTAGGTGCTGCTGCGGGGGACGACATGCGCCTCGTATCCTTCCGGCAGCTTCATGGCGACACCGAGCCTGATCAGGCGGTACTCTCCTCTTTTGAGCTCCACATCCTCTGCCGCCCTAAGGTCGACCCAGTTGGTGCTGTTGGTCGGGGGCTGGAGCCTTTCGATCTTATCCGAAAGATATTTGATCAGGATGGTCTTAGGTGGATCCACGGATACGGATGCCGAAGAAGCAAGGGAAGGAGCCCTTTTAAGAGGCATTTCCGCGGACCGTCTTTCCCATCCGGCAGGCTCCCGTGAGAATACGGAGGACCCGGATACGGCTTTCCCATCAGATAGATTTAAACCGGAGAGCTTCCATTCGGAAGATTCCCGAAAAGGCGAGACACTGTCATTGTTCCCCCAGCCGATCCTGTCGGCCGCAGATGTGGCGAGATGGTCGCAGCGCTCATTTTCGGGATGGTCCGCATGTCCCTTGACCCATCTGAAGACCATCTGATGGGGCTCCAGGGCTTTCAGAAGGCGGTTCCACAGATCCTGATTCTTGACAGGAGTTTTGGAGGCGGTGACCCAGCCGTTTTTCTTCCAGTTGGTGATCCAGTGCTTTGCGAAGGCGTCGACTACATAGCGTGAATCCGAGTAAATGATGCCCTGGCAGGGCTCCTGAAAAGAGGCTAGCTCCTCAAGGGCAGCGATCACTCCCATCAGCTCCATGCGGTTGTTGGTCGTCTGCGGGTATCCTCCCCATAATTCCTTTTCCAGAGTCAGACCGTCCGCGTTTTTGTATTGAATAATAGATCCGTATCCGCCCGGTCCGTCCGGGTTTCCGCGAGCAGCGCCGTCTGTAAAAATTGTTACGTTCATAAATATTACCTCTATACCGGATAAGTCCGGGATCATATGTCCAGCGCTTTGAGCCCTATCAATCCGGGAGGGAGCTCAAAGGGGCGGATCAGGCCTCTTAAAAAGGGTATTATACATTTTCTGGCTGCATAACTTACTTCCAGTTTCCCTGTTTAAGGAATCCGTCCGCGCGGGCACGGGCTTTTTCGACAAGATTTTTATCGTAGCCCAAAGAACCAAGAAGGGCTATGGCATTGCATGAGGTCGAGGGCCCTTCGAAAAGCCTGTAGGAGAAGCGAACGTCTCCCTCTTCTATCTCCTCGCCGAAGTGATAATTATCATAGACATCCCCGAGAAGGCCGGTGAGCTCCAGATCGTGGGTAGCGGCAAAGCAGAGGGTTTTTGTCTGTGTGAAACAGCGGAGGATCTCGGCTGATGCGGCGATGCGTTCGACGGTATTGGTGCCGCGCAGCACTTCATCGATACAGCACAGGACGGGAGGCAAAGAGGCCGTGGAATTTTCCCGGGACGCATCAAGTATCCTGCGCAGGGATTTGATTTCGACAATAAAGTAGCTCTCTCCGTTCTGCAGGCTGTCGCGCAAAGCCATGGAGGTATAGATCCGGAAAAAGGCTCCGCTGTAGCTGCGGGCGGGCGCGGTGCCGACTGACTGTGAGAGCAGGGCGCAGAGTGCTGCAGCTTTAAGGAAGGTGGATTTTCCGGAGGCGTTGGAGCCTGTCAGAAGGACTGACCGCCTGACGTTGATGCTGTTTGGAACAGGGGAATCAAGCAGGGGGTGGTAAAGATCCTCCGCCCTGAAGGATTTGTCCGGTTCCTTATTTGCTGATTTTGACAGGACAGGCCGGGCAAAAAAAGGCAGAGTCCCGCGCCATGACGCAATACTGATGCAGGCATCGATCCTGCCTGTGATGGTTAAAAGAGCGTCAATCTCTTTCTGCCTGCCCCTGAGCTGCCTGAGCATGCTGTTGAATTTAATCAGATCCAGATGAAACAGGATCCGCACGTATTCAAGGATGAGGCCGAAGGGGTCTGCGCTGCCGGCTGTGCTCCCTAAAAGGAGGGATGAACCCCGGCGGAAGGAGGAAAAGGAGGAAAGAAGGTCCGGAATCTGTCCGTTTTCGCTGCCAAAAACAGGACAGTTCTCCTTTTCAAGAGCCCGCGCGCAGTCAAGAAGGCGCAGTATGTAATTGAAAACCTGAAAATACGGAGCGATCTTTGCCTTTTCCCGGAAATAAGTCACCAGATTTATGCAGAAAACCAGAAGAAGGACCAGTATGCCGATGCCTGTGTGCAGAAACATCAGTGCAAAAGCCGCGAAGGGGGCGGCAGCGGCAATGTAGTGCTTAAAACTGCTGCCTTCTTTCAGCGTTTCCGTAAAATCGATGTAATCGTAAAGAGAGTAGCGTCCCGCGTGACCTAAGTTCGTGAGGATCTCCTGAAGGCGGATCCTCTGGTCTTCATGGGCGCCCTTTTCAAAATAAGCATACTGTTCCTGTGAAAAAGGCAGGTCCTCCCCTTTCATGGCAGGCGACCGCAGCAGATAATACAGGTACTCCTCTCCGGAGGCGCTGCAGGTGGTGTCGATCTGAGAGAACACACGGTCCATGTCCAGATCGTTCCAGGTGATGTCGTCAATAAAAAACCGATGCTTCTGAAACTCTGGTTCCTGATACTGTCGTTCCGGAAGCTGGATTCCTTCTTTTCCGCCGCGGAGCTGATGCAGATAATACTGAGGGATCTGGGCAAAGCGCTCCGGGGAGGTCTTCTTGGCTGAGGGTTTACCGAATTCGGCGCGAAGACGCTGTACAAGCTTTGACTTCGTCCTTTTTCTCTCCCGGACGCCGAGTATCAGGGCAGCCAGGATGAAAGCGGCCAGAAAACCGACAAAGGCCGTGAGGGTCTGGTAATCTCCCATAAAGGTTTCCTTTTTATCGTTAAAGTTTCTTTTTTTATCGTTAAAGTTTCTTTTAAATCGTTAAAAAACTGACATTTTTCAGTTCCATGGAATTGCTGATGTCTGCACTGTCGCGGACAAGAGCGCCCTGGCCTGGATCATCATGATTTTTTTGCCGATTTTCCCCCGGAAGCTCTTCTGCGTGTACCTTCTCCCTTTTTCCCGGTGCCTTTTCTGCTTTTTGAGGCGGTTTTGGCCTTTTTTTCAGGATAAAGGGCGGCGTCCTTTTTGTACTGATCGATCAGGAAACCGTGGAAATTTGTCTCCTTAATATAGTTGGTCCTGCGTGTGATAAAACTGTTGAGCTTTTGTGTGTACTCTTCGCTCGTCACGGTGCCGGACGCGACCTGGGTGAGCCCCAGCTCCCAGCTGGCTGTAAGGCGGGGATCAAGAAGAGGCTTTAAGGCACAGGAGCAGGTGTCGTAGATCATTTCGCCGGTCTGCGAAGGGGTGATGACCTGGGTCTTTTTATTGAGCCTTAAATAATCGTTGTTAAAAAGCTTTTTCAGAATCTCGGCCCGAGTAGCGCTGGTCCCGATGCCGCTTCCCCTGATCTGCTCGCGCAGCTCCTCTTCTTCAATGAGCTGTCCGGCATTTTCCATGGCCAGAATCATGCTTCCGGAGGTATAGCGTTTTGGCGGGGCGGTCTCACCCTCCCGGATCGAAAAGGGGCCGGCAAAAACCTTTGTTCCCTTACGGGCTGTTTTTAAAAAAGCAGGAACAGAAGCTGAACCTGATCCGTCTTTTTCACCCTGCCCTCCGCCCTGTCCGGAATTATCCTGTAGACCGGTTCCGTTCTGAATGTCTGTGATACTGTTCTCTTCCCTGTCTTCCCTGCTGCCCGCTGTGCTGCTTTCAATTCTGCTTTCTATGCTGTTTTCTGTAATTCTTTCTGCCCTCTGAATTCCTGTTCCTTCTGACTGAAGCGAAGGATTTTTGTTTTTCAAAAATGAATAGTCCAGGGCTTCAAGATATCCCTTCTCCTTCAGGACGCGCAGGGATGCGGTGAACAGCTCTGTCCTTACGCGGACTGATACGGCTGTCTTTTCGTAGACGGCAGGCGGGTAAAAGATGGAAATAAAGCGCCTGACGATCAGCTCATAAATATCCTGTGAGCGTTTGGATAGGGAGGGCAGCGCCTTCATTCCGTCTCCTGTCGGGATGATGGCGTAATGGTCTGTGACCGCCTTATCATCCGTGTAGCGGGATTTTCCGATCTTTTTCCATGTACCGCTCTCGAGTACCGGAACCAGAAGCTCCCGGTACATGGGAATCGTGGAAATGCCTCTCAGATTCTTTCCAATCTCCTTGGCGACGGCTGTCGTCAGAACGCGCGCATCAGTCCTGGGATAGGTCGTGAGCTTTTTTTCATACAGCTCCTGGGCGACGGCCAGCGTCTGGTCGGGGCTGATCTTGAAAAAGCGGGAGCAGTCGTTCTGGAGCTCCGCCAGGTTATAGAGAAGGGGCGGATTTTTCTTTTCCTTTGTCCTTACGATCTTCTCTATGACGGATTCTACGGCTTCCTGCGGGGAACCGGTATTGGTACTGGTATTCGGGGCTGCTTTTGAGTCTGTCCTCGAGGCTGCAGGCCCCGCGGCGGCTTCTTTGGCATCCATCTTTCCATACAGATATTGGATCAGCTTTTCGGCGTCCTCCCTTTTCAGGAAACCGGAGTC
>DEPS01000160.1:0-1184 GCA_002358875.1 Lachnospiraceae bacterium UBA3386
TTTCCACGCTTTTAAAAAATGAACCAGGGGACGGTTCCTTGTTCCACTCTGAACCTGCCGTCTTAGCAGTTTTCCTGCTTTTGACAGCCAGTCCGGTGGACCGGGGAACCGTCCCCTGGTCCATCATGGAAATCATTTCCGGATCTCATCCAGATAATCGTCATCGATCTGCGCTTCCGCAAAGGTCTCCATCCCGTTCATCAGGGCACAGGCTGCGTCGAGAATCTGAAAAGCAAGGGGACAGCCGCTCCCCTCTCCCAGGCGCATGTCCAAAAGGAGCCAGGGACGAAGACCCAGCTCCCCGGCCGCCCGCAGATAGCCGGGCTCTGTGGAAGCATGGGAGGGAAACAGAAAATCTTTTACATTGGGACAGAGCCGCACTGCACACAGCGCCGCGACGATGGAAATAAAGCCGTCGATCACGACAGGGATCCGTCTTTTCGCCGCTCCCAGATAGACGCCGCACATTGCGGCAATATCCAGTCCTCCGACTTTTGACAGCACATCCAGAGGATCCTCCGGATCCGGTCCATGCAGGGCGAGCGCACGCGCGATGACTTCTTTTTTGCGCAAAAATGCGGAATCCGTGAGTCCTCCGCCCCGTCCCGTCACCACATCGACATCCAGCCCTGTAAGGACTGAGAGGACGGCGGAAGAAGTAGTTGTATTGCCGATCCCCATCTCACCGACGCCAATCACCTTTATTCCTTCATCCCCCGCGGCTTCGGCCCGCTCGATCCCGACGCCGATGGCCCGGACAGCTTCCTCTCTCGTCATGGCAGGTTCAATAAAAATATTTCCCGTACAGCGCCGGATCTTCCTGGGTAAAATATCCCCGGCCGGGCCGGCGTAACGAAGTTCATACACCGGACAAGAAACTGCTTTTTCCACAGGAAGGTCCGCGTCGATCCCGACGTCGACGACCTCGACCTCGCAGCCGAAATGCCTGGCCAGCGTCGACATGCCTGTCCTGTATTTCGTCATATTAACGGCCTGAGCAAGCGTCACATAAGAAGGCGTCACGGAGACTCCCTCCGCGACGACCCCATTATCCGCGCACAGGACGATGATCCTGCGCCGGTCCAGTCTGTTTTTAACCCGGCCTGTGATACCGGCCAGCTGTACGGCTGCTTCCGCGAGCTTTCCCAGGCTCCCCGGAGGCGCCGCTAGTGTCTTAGAATACC
>DEPS01000160.1:1298-1532 GCA_002358875.1 Lachnospiraceae bacterium UBA3386
CGGACACAACCTTATCCGTCTTCACTTTTTCCCTCTTTTTCTCTACCAGTAAAAACGTGACTGTTCTGCTTTCCAGGGCCTGCAATGCTCCGCAGCTCCTGCTGCTCAGGCAGACTAAATGACATCACCTTCCATAGCAGAATCTTCCCTGTATCTATATCAGATGATCATCATGGCGTCGCCAAAACTAAAGAAACGATATCTCTTTTCCACAGCCTCCCGGTAGGCGGCGAG
>DEPS01000160.1:1637-4382 GCA_002358875.1 Lachnospiraceae bacterium UBA3386
TGAACCTGTATCCCGGATAGATGAAAATCGAAGTATCATCGCTCCCGGGCCGGACGATACCATTCTCATCCGCCGCGCTTTCGATCGTGCGGCAGCTGGTCGTGCCCACGCAGATGACACGCCCTCCCTCCCTGTGCGTGCGGTTGATCAGATCCGCCGTCTCTTCAGGGACGTTGTACCACTCGGTATGCATGGTGTGTTTTTCGACGTCATCGACCTTGACAGGCCGGAAGGTCCCCAGTCCCACGTGAAGGGTCACAAAGCCGGTTTTTACACCCATTGCCCTGACCTCTTCGAGAAGAGCGGGGGTAAAATGCAGACCCGCTGTAGGCGCTGCCGCGGAGCCCTCGTATTTTGCGTATACGGTCTGGTAGCGGTCCCTGTCCCTGAGCTTATGGGTGATGTAAGGGGGAAGAGGCATCTCGCCCAGCCGGTCAAGGACCTCCTCGAAAATCCCCTCAAATTCAAAGCGCACCAGGCGGTTTCCGCCCTCGGCGACCTCGAGGATCTGCGCCTTCAGGCTTCCGTCTCCAAAGACAGCCCTGGCGCCGGGCTTAAGCTTCTTTCCGGGCCTGACCAGGCATTCCCAGACGTCCGCCCCTTTCCTCTTTAGAAGCAGTATTTCGACGGCACCGCCGGTACCCTCGCGCTCGCCCAGAAGGCGCGCGGGGATCACCTTGGTATCGTTTAAGATCAGCGCATCACCCTTTTTCAGGTATTTCAGAATATCCCTGAAGGTGCCGTGGCTCACCTCTCCCGTCCCCCTGTCCATCACAAGGAGCCTGGAGGACGAGCGGTCCTCCAGAGGGTCCTGGGCGATCAGCTCCTGGGGCAGGTCAAAATAATAATCCGCAGTGCGGTGCCCGACGGGGACCTCCCCGCCGGGCTCAGAGACAATACTCATAATAATTTCCTTTTTCCCTGGCTGATGAAAGCTTTCGGAAAGGTCAAAATGACCTATCTTATGACTTCTTTACTCCGTGGGGTTTCAGCTGTTGCGAAGATCCATTCCCAAAGGAAGGCCCTGCAGCCAACGATATATTTCCAGTTTCCTTCAAAGAACTTCAGCTGTTGCGAAGATCCATGCCCCGCAGGAAGGCCTTGTAGCCGCGGTAGGTCTCATAGATGTCAGCCTTGCTGGTAGCCTCCCAGGGCGCGTGCATGCTGAGCACGGCAACGCCGCTGTCAATGACATTCATGCCATAGAGGGCAAGGATATAGGCGATGGTCCCGCCGCCGCCAAGATCGACCTTTCCCAGCTCAGCCGTCTGGTATACTACATCGTTATCATCCATGATCCTGCGCAGGGCACCGATATACTCCGCATTGGCGTCGTTGGAGCCCGATTTTCCGCGGGAGCCTGTAAACTTGTTGAATACCATGCCGCCGCCCAGGAAGCAGGCGTTTTTCTTTTCAAAGGCGGACGAATAAGAGGGATCGAATGCCGCGCTCACATCAGAGGAAAGCATGGCGCTGTTGGCGAGGGCCCGGCGAAGGGAGAGCTCGGAATACTGGCCGCAGAGCTCCATGACCTCCGCGAGGGCATTTTCAAAAAACTTGGACCGCATACCGGTTGCGCCGACGCTGCCGATCTCTTCCTTGTCAACTAAAAGCGTGCAGCTGGTGCGGGCGATGTCAGCCACCTCCATCTGGGCGCAGAAGGAGGGGTAGGCGCATACGCGGTCATCCTGTCCGTAAGCCAGCACCATACTGCGGTCAAGACCGGCATCGCGGGCCTTTCCTGCAGGAACGACCTCCAGCTCCGCAGAGATGAAATCCTCTTCCTCGATCCCGTATACATCGCTGAGGATCTTCAGAAGGGCTTTGGAAACAGTGCTCTTTTCAGCAGCATCCTTCTCCTTCTTTTCCTTGTCGGCTCCGGCGCCTTCCGCACAGTCCGTTTTTTCCTTCTTTTTGACAGGTTTTGTGTCCGCATCGATCACCACCGGCTGACTGCCGATGACGACGTCGAGGGCTTCGCCGTCAATAAAAGACGAAGCGTTTTTCTTCATCTGATCCTGAGCCAGGTGGGGCAGCAGATCAGAGACGAAGAAGACCGGATCGTCGTCATCCTCGCCGATATTGACGAGCACTGTCTCACCGGATTTCTTTACCACCACTCCGTGGATGGCCAAAGGCAGGGTGACATACTGGTATTTCTTGATTCCGCCGTAATAATGGGTGTCCAGGTAGCCGATCCCGCCATCCTCATACAGAGGATTCTGCTTGACGTCAAGGCGGGGCGAATCAACATGGGCCCCAAGGATATTCATACCCTCTTCAAAGGGCTTTTCCCCGATGCGGAAGAGGACCATGGACTTGTTCATCCAGACACTGTAAACGCAGTCGCCCGCCTTCAGGGCCTTTTTCTCAGCGATCGCGCGGCCAAGCTCAATATAGCCATTCTTCTCTGCCTGCTCGACGAAAAAGTCGATGCACTCCCGCTCCGTCTTTCCGACATCCAGAAATTTCTTATAGCCTTCGGCAAAGTCCATGCATGCCTGCTGCATGTTCAGATCATAAGTATTCCAGGCATTCATTTTTTCCATACATATCTCCTTCCGCTAAAAAACGAAGCCGGGAAGCTTTCTCCCCGGCCCGTGTGATCAATCGTTACATGTTCACGCCCTATCGAGGGCGTGAACATGTAACGATTGCGCGCGGCGATTCCAATACGCTTACGCGGCGCCGCGCGCCGTTAAACTCGGGTTTTGCGCGAAAAAGCCGCGCAAAACCCCTCGAATA
>DEPS01000056.1:0-124 GCA_002358875.1 Lachnospiraceae bacterium UBA3386
TCTGCGGCATTCTCCGGGGAGGCTTCGGCTTTCACCTCAGCAGCATCCTGGTCCGCCCGGCAGCCGGCACTCTTTTCAAGTGCTGTATCTTTTTTTCCGCACCGCAGGTCATTCTTTTCAGATG
>DEPS01000056.1:216-5035 GCA_002358875.1 Lachnospiraceae bacterium UBA3386
TTTCTTTCTTCGCCGCAGGTCATCTTTTTCCGGAATTTCTGCAGCAAAACCCTTCTCATCCGTGCACAGCAGGCAGGCCAGTTCCCCGTGGGGAGAAATGCCTGCGCAGGTCACATCCGCCTCGTAATCGATCCGGATATGGTTGATGTTGATCAGGATGATGTAAGCCTCTCTGCCGTCTTCCGGCTGTATTTTCCCGGGCATTCCCGAAAACCTGGCGTAGGCCAGAATGCCGTCCGCATCCGGCAGACGTATCAGAGATCCCCGCCGCAGAGTCCTGCTGTCCCGGCGCAGGGTGGTCAGAGCTTTGTGGTAGCGGATAAGATTTTTGTCCTCATGGCCCCAGGGATAGGTCCTTCTGTTGTCGGGATCAGTGAAGCCCGCAAGACCGGCTTCGTCGCCGTAATAGATGGTGGGAGCCCCGGTCCATGTCATCTGGAGCAGGACAGCCTGGCGCATAAGCTCCATGCTCACTCCCTCCGATGCAGCATCGGTGCCCAGCTGCTCAGCCCTGCCGACGAGGCGGTTGGTCCTCGTCAAAAACCGTGAGTGGTCGTGGTTTGAGAGCTCGTTCATGCTGATCCGGATCGCTGCATCCGGCAGGGCATTCCTGTCCGTATAGAGCATGGAGCGCCAGAAGGCATCCGGATCTCCGTGCAGTTCTTCGCGCCGCGCGTCGCTGTGCTTCTCCATGCCGGTAAAAAATCCTGTCACCGGTTCCATGAAGAATTCATAATTCATGATGGTGTCCCATTCGTCCCCCTGCAGCCAGTTCTGGGAATCCATGTAATTTTCCGCCAGGATCACCGCCTCCGGATTGGCCTTTTTTACCGCCTCGCGGAAGCGCTTCCAGAAGCGGTGGTTGAATTCCCGGGAATGCCCCAGGTCGGCGGCGACGTCCAGGCGCCAGCCGTCGGCATTGAAGGGAGGGCTCACCCACTTACAGGCGACCTGAAGAATCTTTTCACACAGCTCCGGGGAATTATCATAATTGAGCTTTGGAAGCGTGCCGAAATCCCACCACGCCTCATAGCTGTCATTCCTCGGCCAGTCCTTGCGGGAGAAGCTGAAATAGCTGACATAGGGAGAGGATGCAGCCGCGCGCGCCCCCTTTTTCTCCCCGGGGATCTGCTCATAGATCCTTTCTCCGTCGAGCCAGCGGTGGAAGGAGCCGCAGTGGTTGAAGACGCCGTCCAGGATGATACGGATTCCCCGCGCGTGGGCCTCTCTGACAAGCCTTGCGAAAAGCCTGTCGCCCGCCTCGAGGTTGGCAGGGTCGGTGACCCTCGACAGGTAGAGCGGCGCGTTCCGGTTGGTCCGGGGACCCCTCTTTTTCTTCTCCTTACGTGCCTTCACGATCCTGCCGAAATGAGGATCTATATGTTCATAGTCCTGGGTGTCATATTTATGGCTGGACGGGGACAGGAAGATGGGGTTTAAATAAATCGCTTCGACTCCCAGATCCTGAAGGTAATCAAGCTTGTCGATGACCCCCTGCAGGTCGCCTCCGTAAAACTCCCGGTAGCCCTCATTCGAAGGCGGCCGGTCCCAGTCCTCGACACGGATGACCGGCTTTCCCATATAGCTGTACTCCCCGGTAAGGACATCGTTGGAGGGGTCCCCGTTGCAGAAGCGGTCGACGAAGATCTGGTACATCACCGCACCCTCCGCCCAGACAGGCGTCTCAAATCCCGGGATGATGTGCCACAGATCAGCCTGACGGATCGTGTTTTTCACGCCGCGGCGGGTATAGCGTATTCTCTGCGCCCCTGCGATGATCTCAAAGAAATAACGGAGCGGGAAAAAAGTGAGCTCGAACCGGGCTTCATAATAGTCAAAGCACTCATCGCTGCAGACCTGCCGCATATGAAGATATCTTCTCTTTCCCAGACCGCCCTTCCTGTGGATCTTTTCACGGGCTTTCCCTCTCCCCTTCCCCCGGTTCGTTCTCCAGGGCGGAGACTGCTGGTCCGACGGCCATGGCTCCAGGACCAGAAAGCATGATCCGGCCATTCCCTTCCTGACTCGAAGCCGGATCGAGATGTTCTTAAAAAGCTCAGGAACCCTGGGCGATACATAATCCTGCGTAGTATCACTGAAAAAAGCCCATGAACCGGGCTCTTTTTCATTGTTATATAAAGGCATTTTCTTTCCTCTGAAATTTTTCAGGTCTTTAGACGGGAAATTTTCCTTATGCAGCAGTTTCTTTCTGATCGTTCCTGTTCACGCCCTCCCGAGGGCGTAAACAGGAACTCCTGATCTTATGTCATGGAAGGCTGTGCCGCAGCTGCTTCACGCTCTTTGAAAAGGGCGTCAAACTCGGCGCCGGTGAGCTTCTCCTTTTCGATAAGAAGATCCGCGGCGCGGTGGAGAATATCTGTATTTTCAGAAATAATCTTTTTTGCCTTTGCGTAGCAGTCCTCAATGATGGAGCGGACTTCCTTGTCAATCTCTCCGGCAATGAATTCGCTGTTGCGCTTTTCGTGGCCGAGGTCGTATCCCAGGAAGACATCCTCTCCGCCCTGCTCGTAGTTGATCGTTCCGATGGAGGCGGACATGCCGTAGCGGGTGACCATCTGGCGGGCAATGTTGGTGGCCTGCCTGATGTCCTGGGACGCTCCGGTGGTGATATCATCGAGGACAAGCTCCTCTGCTATGCGGCCGCCCAGGCTCACCATGATCTCCTGAAGCATGCGGCCGCGGGTAAAGTACATCTCATCCCGGTCAGGCAGGGGCATAGTGTAGCCGCCGGCGCCCATTCCGGTAGGAATGACGGAAATCGTGTATACTTCGCCGACGTCCGGAAGCTCGTGGAAGAGGATGGCATGGCCTGTCTCGTGGAAGGCAGTGATGCGCTTTTCCTTTTCGGAAATGACATGGCTCTTTTTCTCCGTACCGATACCGATCTTGATAAAGGCGTTCTTGATATCGGTCTGGGTGATATAGGGGCGGTCCTCCTTGGCGGCGGCGATGGCCGCTTCGTTCATGAGGTTCTCCAGATCCGCGCCCGAAAAGCCGGCCGTGGTGCGCGCGACCTCAGCCAGGTCGACGTCGTCGCCCAGGGGCTTGTTGGCGGAATGCACCTTCAGGATCTCCTCCCGGCCCTTAACGTCGGGTCTGCCGACGGAGACCTTGCGGTCAAAGCGGCCGGGACGCAGAATAGCGGGGTCAAGGACGTCGACCCGGTTGGTCGCGGCCATGACGATGATGCCCTCGTTCACGCCGAAACCGTCCATCTCCACCAGAAGCTGGTTGAGGGTCTGCTCGCGCTCATCGTGGGAGCCGCCAAGGCCCGTTCCTCTGCGGCGCGCAACGGCGTCGATCTCATCGATAAAAACGATACAGGGGGCATTCTTCTTGGCGTCTTCGAACATGTCGCGGACACGGGAAGCGCCGACGCCGACGAACATTTCCACGAAATCCGAGCCGGAAATACTGAAAAACGGTACCTTTGCCTCTCCCGCGACAGCCCTGGCAAGGAGAGTCTTGCCCGTTCCGGGCGCGCCCTCCAGGAGGACTCCCTTGGGGATCCGGGCGCCCACTTTCGTGTATTTCCCGGGATTTCTCAGAAAATCGATGATCTCTTCCAGGTCGGATTTTTCTTCCGCCAGGCCGGCAACCTGCTTGAAGGTCACGCCCTCTTCCGTTGAAAGACGCGCCTTGCTCTTTCCGAAGTTCATCATTCTGGCGTTTCCGCCGCCCATGCCCTGGCCGGTCATCATGTAGAAGAAGAAAAAGCAGATGCCCATGACCAGCAGCATGGGCAGGACGCTGGTCATAAAGGTGTTTTCTGACGGGATATCGCGTACGACTGTCGTCACGCCGTGTTTCCTGGCTGCATTTTCGATATCAGAAATAACGGTCGCGTACAGCACCTGGCTGTCACCGTCGCTGTCTGTGACTGAAGCATAGCCTGTGGCATTTTCACGGTTCGGAGTGATCTCCACCTGCTTCACCGTCCCTGCTTCGAGGTCCGCCTCAAATTTCTCCAATGTATAGACTTCATCTCCAGGAGAGAAATAGCTCTTCAGAAGCGGTGAGAAAAACATATAGAACAGTATTGCCATGATCACCAGCCCAAGATAGCTGCCAATGCCTCTCGTCGGTCTGTTGTCCAAAATAATACCCCCTGAATTTTGTTTACTGTCTGATCACGCCGATGTAGGGGAGGTTTCTGTATCTCTGGTCATAATCCATACCCCATCCCACAACAAATGCGTCCGGCACTTCGAATCCTCTGTAGTCGACATGTATATTGATCCCCGGCGCGCGGCGGGATGGTTTGTCGAGCAGGGTGCAGATACGTACAGATGCGGCACCGCGGGTGTGGAAAAGCTCCTGAAGGAAATTCAGCGTCCGACCTGAATCGATAATGTCCTCTACGACGATCACGTCCTCACCTGTGAGCGGGTCCTCCAGATCCTTGAGGATACGAACGATCCCGCTGGACGTCGTCGCGCTCCCGTAGCTGGAGACGGACATGAAATCAAAACTAACCGGAAGCTTAATGCGCTTGGCAAGCTCACAGGTAAAAAAGACAGCCCCGCGCAGGATACAGATCAGGCGCACTGAACGGCCCGCATAGTCCGCAGTGATCTGCTCTCCCAGCTCCCTGATCCTCGCAATGACTTCCTCTTCGCTGATCAATACATCGATCTGATCTTTTTTTTGATCACCCATAATTACCTCCCTTTATCCATTTTTCCATCCAAGGCGATTCCCTGCCTGTCATAATTTACTGCTCTTTATCCACTGGCCAATCATCCCGGCCGGTCCGTCCGGTTTCCCCTTGATCCCGCCGGTCTGCCTGCATTTCCTG
>DEPS01000111.1:0-4822 GCA_002358875.1 Lachnospiraceae bacterium UBA3386
AACAGGCTGTGAAACGGAACAGGAGACGGTTTACTGTTCCGGATATGAAATATTTTACAGAAGCTCCCTTCATAAAATATGGAGGGAGCTTCTGTTGGTTTCTGATAGAAAAAGAGCCGTTATTGTGTTAGAGTGGTAACAGGACAGAATTTGATAGAGTTTTGCTGCGGGAAAGGGAGAAAGGATCAATATGGATACATTGGAATTATTGAGGATTATGGCGATCATTATGATAAGCTCGAAAGTATTCGGTCTGCTGGCGCGAAATCTTAAGGCTCCCCAGGTTGCCGGAGAGATTATAGCGGGACTGTTGATCGGACCGTCCCTGCTGAATCTGGTTTCTGACAGTGACTTTCTTGCAGGGATGGCAGAGATCGGGGTGATCCTGTTAATGTTCAGTGCAGGACTTGAAACGAAAATCGATAAGCTGAAAAAAACAGGACTGAAGGCAGCTGTCATTGCGCTCGCGGGTGTTTCGGTTCCCCTTATCTTCGGAACGCTTCTGTATATGGGCTTTTATGGCTTCTCCGCACCGGGAACAGAAGGCTTTATCAGGGCTGTTTTTATCGGAACCATCCTGACAGCCACATCTGTCGGCATCACTGTTCAGGTGCTGAAGGAGCTCGGGAAGGTTTCCACCGTAGTCGGAACCACGATCTTAAGTGCCGCAATCATTGATGATGTTATTGGAATTGTGGTGCTTACGGCGGTCCTGGGACTCAAGGATCCGAATGCCAATCTCGGTCTGGTCTGCATCAAGACGGTTTTGTTTTTTGTGCTCTCCGTCATAGTCGGAATTTTCATATTCAGGGCTATGAAGATCATAGACCGCAGATGGCCTCATACCAGAAGGATTCCGATTATCGGATTGGCGCTGGCTTTTATCCTGGCATTTATTGCTGAAAAATATTTCGGCGTTGCTGATATTACGGGTGCGTATGTGGCCGGCATCATCCTGAGTTCTCTGGATGATTCTTCCTACATAGACAGAAAAATGGATATCAGTTCCTACATGTTTTTCGGACCTGTCTTTTTTGCAAGTGTAGGACTGCAGACAAATCTAAGGACCGTTGATGTGACGATCCTGGTTTTTTCTGCTGCATTTGTAATGGTCGGACTTCTTACAAAAGTAATCGGCTGCGGTCTGGTTTCAAAGCTGCTGCGTTTTAACAATTCGGACAGCCTTAAAATCGGGATCGGCATGATGACCCGCGGGGAGGTTGCCCTGATCGTTGCCCAGAGAGGACTTAAAACAGGGGTCATGGATAGCAAATATTTTACAGCAGTCATCCTTCTGATCGTGATCAGTTCCATTCTGACACCTGTCCTGCTCAAGTCGGCCTATGCCGCGGATGAAAAGAAGGCTTAGTCCTTGAGCAGCCGATTAGACACTGAGGGGTCTGTATGTCAGTAATAACGGCTCAAAAAACCACCGTAATAGATGAGATATGCTATTGATCAGTTTATTCAATTCCTTTTAGCAATAGAGAAAGGATCAATATGGATACATTGGAAATATTGAGGATTCTGGCAATCATTATGATCAGCTCGAAGGTATTCGGCCTGTTGGCGCGGGATCTGAAGGCTCCCCAGGTCGCCGGAGAGATCATAGCGGGACTTTTGATCGGACCTTCCCTGCTGAATCTGGTCCAGGAAAGTGACTTTCTGGCAGGTATGGCAGAGATCGGGGTGATCCTGCTGATGTTCAGTGCCGGGCTTGAAACGAATATCGATAAGCTGAAAAAAACAGGACTGAAGGCAGCTGTCATTGCACTCTCAGGCGTTCTGGTTCCTCTCATCCTCGGAGCACTTCTTTATATGGGCTTTTATGGCTTCTCTGCTCCGGGAACAGAAGGATTTATCAGGGCTGTCTTTATCGGAACCATCCTGACAGCCACATCTGTCAGCATCACTGTTCAGGTTTTGAAGGAACTCGGGAAGATTTCCACCGAAGTCGGGACGACGATCATGAGTGCCGCAATCATTGATGATGTTATTGGAATTGTGGTGCTTACGGCGGTCCTGGGGCTCAGGGATCCGGACGCCAATCTCGGTTCGGTCTGCGTCAAGACGATTTTGTTTTTTGCTCTGTCCGTCATAGTCGGAATGATCATATTCAGGGCCATGAAGATCATAGACCGCAGATGGCCTCATACCAGAAGGATTCCGATTATCGGATTGTCGCTGGCTTTTATCCTGGCATTTGTTGCTGACAGATATTTCGGCGTTGCTGATATTACGGGTGCATATGTGGCCGGCATCATTCTGAGTTCCCTGGATGATTCTGCCTATATAGACAGAAAAATGGATATCAGCTCTTATATGTTTTTCGGTCCTGTCTTTTTTGCAAGTGTAGGACTGCAGACAAATCTAAGGACCGTTGATATGACGATCCTGGTTTTTTCCGCTGCATTTGTAATAGTTGGGCTTCTTGGAAAAGTAATCGGCTGCGGTCTTATGTCAAAGCTGCTGCGTTTTAACAATCCGGACAGCCTTAAAATCGGGATCGGCATGATGACCCGCGGGGAGGTTGCCCTGATCGTTGCCCAGAGAGGGCTTAAAACAGGGGTCATGGATAGCAGATATTTTACAGCCGTCATCCTCCTGATCGTGATCAGTTCCATTCTGACACCTGTCCTGCTCAAGTCGGCCTATGCCGCGGATGAAAAGAAAGCGTGAAACAGGGGACGGTTCCCCGTTTCATTGAATGAACGGAGGAAACCCGCCCTGTTCCAAAACAGGGTAAGGTTCCACTGACAAAGAGGTATTTGAAATGTTTGACAAAACATTGAATGAGGAGCAGCTTAAGGAATTTTCCAGATACGTAATTGCCGGATTGTTGATTTTGGCGTTCAGCTTTTCTGTCAATAAGATTTTGCTCAATTTTTTGGATTACAGAAGCTGTTACCTTATTGTCCTGCTTATTTCGGAATCATATGCATATTTTTTGAATAAACTTTATGTATTTGAGTCGCATGTTGAGGACAGGATAGCGCTTTTTTCCGAGGTGGTCCGCTTTTTTATGGCCAGGGGGGTTATTGAAATTTTTAATAAGATAGGGCTGATGGCTGTAGTCGAGATTGTCCATCTTGATCCCGTAAGTTCAAAATACCTGATCCAGGCAGCTGCATTCCTGCTGGCATATTTGATCAGGAAGAATTTTGTTTTTGTCGACAATGATAACTGATCGTATGCATGTTTCGGGCGAAAAATTCCCCCTTTTCCGGCGGAAAAATTCCTCAACATAGTTTTTTTCGTGAAATGAGGGCGGTGCCTTTAACATTTTCTATGCTGATTTGGAAGATGTGGAATCACAGGCGTTAATGTGATAAAGTGAAAAAGTCACAGCATGAGATGAGCACAGGCAGGCATCTCTTCCTGCCTGTGGCAGTTCATAAAACGCAGTGGCAAAATAGCGCAGTGGGAATGTAAAAGAAAGGATCAGGGGTATGAAAAAAATGAAATGCATTAAAAAAATGATGATCTCAGTCATTCTGGCTGTGATCCTCCTTTCACATCTAGCTCTCCCTGCTTTCGCAGAGGAGGAAGCGGCCGATGCAGACTACAAGCTTGAGCAGGTGGTCGTGCTCAGCCGCCACAACCTCAGGGCTCCACTGTCATCCAATGGGTCCGTTCCCCAGGAGCTCACTCCTCACACTTGGATCCAGTGGACTTCTAATTCCAGCGAGCTTACCATAAAGGGAGGAATTCAGGAGACCAGTATGGGCCAGTATTTCAGGAAGTGGCTTGATCAGGAGGGTCTGATCCCTGAGAACAGTGTTCCTGAAGAGGGAGAGGTGCGCTTTAACGCCCGGGGAAAACAGCGCTGCCGGGCGACTGCCAGGTACTTCGCTGCAGGCATGCTTCCGCTTGCGGATATTACGGTAGAATATCCGGGAGATGATGCCGGCACAGTAGATTTCATGAATCCCGTCCTGAATTACTATACGGAAGCGTATGGGGCCGATGCCACTGCCCAGGTCGCGGCCAACGGCGGGGATGAAGGATTTGAAGGCATTTCAAAGAATATAAGGGACGGCATCAGACTGATCATGGACACCGTCGATATGGAGGACAGTGAGGGCTATAAGAGCGGCAAGTATGGAAACCTGCTTGCTGACGGTTCCGGTTTTCAGATAGAAGCGGAAAAGGAGCCCGATATGACCGGCGCGATCAAAACGGCCAGTCAGGTGGCCGATGCGCTGGTCCTGCAGTACTATGAGGAGCCGGATGTGGTAAAGGCTGCCTTTGGCCATGAACTGTCGGATGAGGACTGGGCAAAGATCGGAGGATTTTTGTCCAATTATCTGAAGCTGAAGCATGGTGAGCCCCTGGTGGCCGGCAACATCACCAATCCGCTCCTTCAGGAGCTGAAGAGCGAGCTGAAGAACGAGAAGCGGAAGTTCAGCTTCTTCTGTGCTCACGACTGTACCGTTCTGGGTGTCGTTTCGGCTCTGGGAGCAAAGGACTATACCCTGCCGGACAGCATCGAGGCACAGACTCCCATCGGCGTAAAGCTGCTCTTTGAGCGCTGGCGCGACAAGGATGGCAGTGCCTGGTACCGGGTAAACCTGGTCTATCGGAGCACGGAACAGATCCGCAATTCAGAAGTACTGACTCTCGACAATCCTCCCATGAGATATGACCTGACCTTTGAGGGTGTAAATACCAACAAGGACGGCCTGATCTCTGAAGCAGACCTTTTCGCCATGTTCGACCGCTCCATAGGCGCATTGGATGAGATGAAAGAGAAATACGGGGCGGAAGAGGAGGAAGCCTCACAGAAAGCCGCTGAAGCGGAAGAAACCAAGGAGACCGCCGC
>DEPS01000111.1:4900-19797 GCA_002358875.1 Lachnospiraceae bacterium UBA3386
AAAGAGGCCGCCGCAGGAGCGGAGGAGACCATCGAATACTGGAATCCTTCTTCTCCGGCCATGCAGTCCATCGTGGAATTCGTCACCAAGTCGGTGGACGAGGGATCGGACGGCTTTATTCCCAAGGAGGAAAGGGTAGCTGTGTTTGATATGGATGGCACCCTGTACGGAGAGCGTTTCCCGACCTATTTTAATGACTGGCTTTTTATCCAGAGGGCTCTTTATGATGACAGCTACAAAGCTCCGAAAAAATTGAGGACCTTTGCAAAGAAGTGGGAAGACAAGGTGCTTAAGGGAATTCCTATCGAGAATTTCGATGAAAAGGAGCGGGAGCTGGGGCCCAAGCTCTATGAGGGTCTGACTCCGGAGGCCTATGCGGAGGTCGTCCGCAAATTTAAGGACCTTCCTGTCTGGGGCTTTGAGGGCATGACCTACGCCCAGGCTTATTTTCAGCCGATGACCGCTCTGGTTAAGTACCTTTATGAACATGACTACAATGTGTATATCGTCAGCGCCACTTACCGGGATGCCGTGAGGGTGATGACGGAGGGTATCCTGGACCAGTACATTCCTGCGGACCATGTTATCGGCACGGATCTTCTGTACACGGCTTCCGGGGATGAAGATGAGAACAGTATGTTCTACGAGCTGGAAGCCGATGATGAGCTGGAGGTTGCCGGCAGCCTCTTTATCAAGAACCAGAAGACCAACAAGGTCACGTCCATCCAGAGGGAGATCGGCAGGATCCCCGTGCTTGCTTTTGGAAATTCCACCGGAGATTTCTCCATGGCCACCTACACACTGCAGAATAAGAAGTACGGCGGCAGAGCCTATATGCTGCTCTGCGATGACACAGAGAGGGACTATGGAGATCCTGAGGCAGCGGCCGAATTTAAGAATAAATGCTTTGCCAACGGTTTTTATACAATCTCCGAGAAAGATGAGTTTACTCTGCTGTATCCGGAGGGAGTCCAGATGGAGCAGGAAAATGAGGAAGAAGTAAAAGACGCGGCGTAATCTGTGTGTTTTTTGGGGGGTGCCAGACACTGCGTCCGGAGAGGTGCGTATCAGTCTGTCCGGCAGGGGATTCAGAATAGAGGGCGGATACCCCGCATGTAATGGTCAACCACTCTGCCGGCAGCGGGCTTTGGAAGATAACGTAAGATCAGCACAATAAAAACAGGGGGCAGGCACGATATGATCGCGGCCTTGCCCCCTGTTTTTAGGAGAATAACATGCAGACGCGGAGGCCTTAGAGTCACTCCGAACCCGGCTTCTGCCAGACTCTTACATAATCTACTGTCATGGTGCGTACGGTATCTTCGGGCAGGATGATCTCTTCGGGTACGCAAAGAGACAGGATGACCTGTTCTTTGACCGGAGAGGTGCCGTACCCAAAATCTGAACACATGACAAGAACTCCGTTAACATAGAATCTGTAATAGTCCTTATCCCAGAGAAGGGAATAGGTGTAAAAATCCCTGCTGTAATCCATGCCGGCGGTCTCGAGGATGGTTCCTTCGGAAGAGAGGTCACTGCTTTCTTCATATCCGGTGACCCAGATGCGGCTGCTTATCTTGCCGGGAGCCCAGTTTTCCATAATATCCAGCTCGGCTCCTCCGGGTCCCGATCCGCCCTGCGACTTATCGGCTTCATACGGGAAGGGGCCCTGGAGCCAGAAAGCAGACCAGAAATCGTTGGGGGTTTCCGTATTCTTGCTGACCTTGATCCTGGCTTCAAAATATCCCCGCCGGAACCATTTTTTCATGGCAATGAAGGAGCTGTACCATCCGTCTCCGAATTCTCCGTCTTTTATGAAGCTCCCTTTCAGGTACAGGTTCCCGTTGGATACGGAAACCTGTCCGGGGACAAGGAAGCCTCCTTCCCGTACTCCATGGCCGCGATACTCCCAGAGATCTGTATCCAGTTTTTCTCCATAGAATTCATCTTCGGCAGCGATTCTGTACCCGGCCGCCTCCAGCCTCTCCTGGTCTATGTCCGGAAGAACGCGGTGGAATGTGCTGATCGAGCAGCCTCTGCTTTTTTCTCCGGAATCTCTTTTATAGCCGAAAAATTCCTGGAGGAACAATCTCCACATATAGGGATAATTGGCTATGCCGGGCGAACGGAAATATACGATTCCGTCGGCAGTCACGCCGTAGTCGCTTTTTCCGGCGGAAATTTCCGGCATACCGTCTCTGCTATAGACCGTTCCGAAGAGTATTTCACGTTTCCCCTTGGTCTCATCAATATTAGCGGTACTGCCGTCGATGTTGAAGTCTATTTCCATTCCTGTCGCGGACTGGAAATCTTCGCCCAGGCTGTCCTTGAGCCTTTCCAGGATCTCCCCTCCTTCCGGACAGTATGCCCTGACAACATAATCCGACAGATCAGTGCCGCATATTTTGAACGACCCGTCTGACGGAGCCAGGTATTCATATTCGAATACCGGCGCCGAGAGGTCAGTGGCTGTGCCTGTCCTGCCAGGGCCATCGTTCGGTGCTGCAGTCCCGTCAGTCTGAGAAAGCGATGTATCAGCAGCGGTCGTTTTGGCCCCGCTGCCTTTGCCGCAGGCCGAAAGAGGTGATAAGGTAAATAAAAGCAGGATCGTGATAAACAGGGGCAGTGGCTTTATTGTCATAGTATTCCTCCGAATACGGAGAGGTTGTATTCCTTAGCCTGTTCCAAAAGAGGATGCATCCGGTTTTTATGTGCAGAGCCTGTTCCTGGAGACGATGAGTGACATTCCATGAAGGGAAGTCTAGCACAGAACAGAAATTCTGTAAATAAGTATTTGGACGTATTGAAGCGCGAACCCCTATTCACTGAGTTTTTATTCCAGGTTAAGCCGTTTGTCGAGAAAATACCAGGTGATCAGGCTATAGACCGCGATGGAGGCTGCAGCCGAGACCGCCACGGTTGCCTGTGCCGGGATGGAGCCGGCGGTTTCTTCTGCCTGCGAGATCAAAAAACCTAATAATCCGATCCTGACTCCAATGGAGGTGAGGATCCAGAACACTGTGCTCTTGAGAAAATCAAAACCGAAATAGGCGAGGACGCTCCCCAGGATCCGGTGCGCGGTCCACTGGTGGCCGACTGCCAGCGCCGCGTAGATCTGCATCAGCGTTGCGGAAAAGAGCAGGGCGGCGATTACTGCCCACAGGAGAAAGGAACCTATGTTTACGCCAAGGGTTTGCATATCGACGTAGAGCCGGAGTCTGCGGAAAAAGCTCAGAGACTTGTTCATCGGCATGGCGCCAAGCCCCATTGCCAGCATGGTGAGGAAGGCTGTGACACCCCCGAGAACAGTCCATATATAGGATCCAAGTACCTTGGACAGGATCAGCTCATGGGTTTCGACGGGCAGTGAAAACATCAGATAGCCTTCCGTGCCCAGCAGGTTTTGATAAAATCGCTGTACACACAGTACACCCGTCATGACTATCGAAGCGATGATCAGGAACACGAAGATCATGATCACGGTCGCTCCGAGCATGTTGGAATACATTTTTTCGGGCAGGAAGCGGATGCCCAGCCCGATGAGGAGCGAAACTCCTACGACTGCCGCGTAGAGCGGCAGCATGATGCGCCCGAAGGCGCGCATTTCAAATCCGATCAGTTTTCCCAGCATTAATTTTTCCTCCTGTAACTATGGAGACGACTTAACGGTCATCACCGCCTGGGCCTTCCCGGCCCCGGCCTGTGCCGCTCCAGCCCCCATTCGGGCCATCCCGGCCCCGGCCCGTGCGGCTCCGGTCTCTGCTCGGGCTATCCCGGCCCCGGCCTGTGCCGCCTGGCTCAGCATCTGTACAATTCCCGGAAATATCCGTCCACGCTCATGCCGGTCTTTGCCCGCAGATTATCTGCGCTGTCATGAAGCTCTACATGTCCCTGTTTAAGGAAAACTACTTCGTCCAGCACCGGTTCCACATCCGCGATCAGATGGGTGGAGATGAGGACGAGGCCGTTCTGCGTGTAGTTGCCCAGGATCGTGCGAAGGATATAGTCACGGGCTGCAGGGTCGACGCCGGCGATCGGCTCGTCAAGCAGGTACACGGCTGCGCAGCGGCTCATGCTCATGATGAGCTGTACCTTTTCCCGGGTGCCCTTCGACAGCTTTTTAAAGTTCATGCGGGGGTCGATCCCGAGTTCATTGAGCATTTGCTCGGCTCTTGCTGTGTCAAAATCCTCATAAAAGTCCTCGTAGAAATCCAGAAGCGAATCCACGTTCATCCAGCCGGGAAGGAAGTCCCTGTCCGGGAGATAGGAGACCATGGCCTTGGTCTCGGCTCCAGGCGTTTTTCCTGCTACCAGGATCTCCCCCTCAGTCGGGGTCAGAAGGTGCTGCGCCAGCTTGATCAGAGTTGTCTTTCCGCTTCCGTTAGGTCCCACGAGGCCTACGATCCTCCCGGGCTCCAGAGACAGATTCACGGCGTCAAGTGCCTTCACATTTCCATACCACTTAGTCAGCTGTCGGCATTCAAGTAGTGCCATATCCATTCTCCTTTCCGGACTGCCCCTGGGTCCGCTGATTCTTTTTTTCGGATATTATTGCGCCCGCTGTTTCAGTTTTCGAACTGTCCTGCGCCTGAAGACTTACTTTTCCAGACAGCCCTGAGCCCGCTGATCCTGTTTTCAGACTTTGCTGAGCCCGCTGATTATCTTTTCCAGCCCAATCCGCAGCCGCTGCAAGTATTTCCGCGCGGGTCATGCCCAGGCGCAGGAGCCGCGTACACATTTCCGCTATGATCTCCTCGCTCAGCGTCCTTTTCAAATGCAAAAGGACTTCCGCGTCGTTTGTCACAAAGCGCCCGCTTGTACGCTGTGTATAGACCAGCCCTTCGCGCTCCAGCTCCGCAAAGGCGCGTTGTATCGTATTGGGGTTTACGCCTGCTTCCAGGGCGAGTTCCCGCACCGGAGGAAGCTTTGATCCGGGAGGAAAATCCCCTTTTGCAATGTCGCTTTTAAGCCTTGACAGGATCTGCAGGTAGATCGGGATCCCGTTTTCAAATGTCCATTTCATATCTTCCCTTTTCCCTGTGGTGAAAATGAATTCTTTAATAAAAGGATTTCGGCAAAAATCGGCAGCAGGAACCTTTCAGGTGATTCTGCATTATTGTATTATGCAAATAATACAATATCGGATTGGCTGCACTGTGTCAATATATTAATACAATAAAAAATGATGTAGTTATCGCTGGTTGAACATTATTGAATCTTAATTGATGAAGGATTGGTTTAGCAGTACAATATGTTCATATTTTCGATTGCCATCACCGATACTGGATCGATTTTATTCAACATAAGGATAAAAATAAGATTATGGTAAAGCTGAATGGGAAGCTGTCAGGTTGTTTATTTTGAGAAGGGGGATAAGAATGAAAAGACTTTTGGTCTCCATTATGAGTCTGATTCTGGTATTCGGCAGTGCGAACATTGCCTGTGCGAGTGATTCGGTTTCAGAAAAAGCTGCGATTGAATCTGCTTCCGGGACAGGAGCCTCTTCAGAAGCACCTTCAGATGTTGTTTCAGAAGGTGCTTCAAAAGCTTCCTCAAAGGATTCTTCAAAAGCGTCCTCAAAGGATTCTTCAGAAGGTGCTTCAAAAGCTTCCTCGTCTGAAGAGACAGAAGATGATGCCGGGAAAGCGGATTCAAAATCTGTTTCCCGGGATGCCGCCGAAGAGAATGAAGGCAGCCGGGCCGGCAGTCAGTCTTTTGAGCAGGGCTCAAAAGAAAAAATAAATGATGTCAGTGTCGTAAATCTGCGGGGAAGCTGGTATGAGATGGGCCGGCAGTACGGCGCCCTGATGAAGGATGAACTGGACGAAGTTCACTATTTTGTGGAGACGATCATAGAATATAGTGTCGGAAATGCGGAAAAAGCAGACAGCATCGTTGCAGCTCAGACAGCGCAGACACCCTACAGGATCAGTGAATTTATGAAAGGCGCTTCCGAAACATCAGGCCTTACGGTGGAGCAGCTGCAGGAGGTCAATGCGGTGGAACGAATCGGCGGTCTTCCGAAATGTAGCGCGGCCATCTGCTCAGGTGAATATGCCGCCGGGCCGCTGGTCATCGGAAGAAACTATGATTATTCTGATGCCTTTGCCCTGCTTAAGGATGATGTGGCTGTGACAGTATATCATCCCTCGGATGGATCTTTGGCTGTCGCCACTATGGGATATGTGGGCGAGATCTACGCCGTAAACGGCTTAAATGAAAAAGGTATTTTCATGGAGCTGAATAACGGTAAACCGTCTGCGGATATTAAATCCCCCGACACCAGGGTCACCGGAACGACCATGCTTTTCTCCGCCCTGTTTGAAATTGATGAACTGGAGGACTGGGATCTGTTCTTCAATACGGTTAACTGCAGTTCTTCTTATATCATCAATGTGGCGGATGATAAAAAAGCCTGTTCCTATGAATGGTGCCCTGTGGGTGTCAAGAAGGGCGGGGCAGACCTGCCAGAGGGCCTTCTGGTCTCAACGAACTATTATGTCAATCCGGACTGGCTTTTTAAGACACCGTCCGACGAGGCATCATGGGAAGGCCTCACCAGGCGCAAAAATCTGATCAATCTGTGCGAAGCGGCAAAAGGGAAGATCGATGATTCGAAAATGCGTGAAATTATCGGAACATCAATGGAAGACGGAGGCGCGATGAACGAGCTGACAGTTTTCCAGATGGTCGTGGTCCCGGAAACGAAGCAGCTCTGGATCAGAGTGATCGGCGGCGCAGACTGGACGCAGGTCGACCTCTCAAAGCTTCTGCAGCAACCTTGATCTTCCGGCAAAAGAGCTTTACCTGGGTTATAAACAGCGTTTACTGGATGCTCTTCATTTGGATTTCGTTCGTTCTGCACGAAAAGCGCGCAAAACGGCTTTTTCTTTATGATAGATAAAATGAGCAGATGATTTGAAATATATTATTAAAAAAACTGAAAACTATCGGAAATACATCAGACGTATGATAAAATAAATGTGTTCAGCATAGGATCATATAAGGCTATACGACGATTCTAATGCGTTTACGTATTGCCGGGAGCCTTGCATGCCGGGTATTGTGCAAAAAAACTGCGCAATGCACATGTGCTTCTTGTTGGTTTGATTAAACTGTAACGATTTAGTCATAGTTTCTTAATAAGGCGACTTGCAGTTTCACAATGAGAAACGTATACTGTTTATAGCAGCCTTGCTTCTGCACCCGCATGCATGTGCTGTGAATGAGGGTGTCAGGAGTTCATATTATGACGAATGAGTTCGACGAAATGTATCAGTTTATCAAAGAAGACAGGAAATTGCTGGGAAGCCGGATTGAGAGACAGCTGATTTGTTTTATTCAGGAGGAACCGATCCCGGTCGGCGAAAAAATCCCCAATGAATTTGAACTGGCGGAAAAATTCGGTGTGGGCAGAAGCACGATCCGCGAAGCGGTCAAGGGATTGGTATCCCGTGGGATGCTGGAAGTGCGGCGCGGTTCCGGAACCTATGTGATCAGTTCTCATCCGGCGGAAGAGGATCCGCTGGGGCTCGGCCGGTATGATGACAAGTATCAGCTGGCTCTGGAGCTTTTTGAAGTACGTCTGATGATTGAGCCTGAAATCGCAGCTTACGCGGCAAAGAATGCGTCAGATGAGGAAATACATGAACTGGAAAGGCTCTGTGATGAGGTGGAGGAAATCTACCGCAGCGGGGAGAATCATGTACGAAAAGATATCGAACTGCACACTATGATTGCTCAGTGCAGCAAGAACCGCGTCGTGGAAATTCTGGTTCCTTTGATCGATTCTGCGGTTCATACCTTTGCGAATGTGACTCATCGAGAACTTATGGACGAAACGATCGAGACACACCGGGCTGTGGTGAATTCAATTGCCGCTCACGATCAGGTAGGTGCCCGATGTGCAATGATCATGCATTTGACCTATAATCGTCAGATGATTGTGCGCATGCTGCAGGAGCAAAAGAGTTAAAATCAACAGAGACAGAGAACTTTATAGGGAAAATGGACAAATAATTAGCGGGATTCCGATTGGAATCCCCTATTTTTTTGTTCATTTCGACGAAATGAGAAAATATACATCAGACGTATTGCAATTATTAACGCCATATACGATAATAATAAACAGAGATTCATCAGATGTCAGATGAAAAGCGACATGTTTATTCCTTCTCTGTATCCAAGATGCTCAATCTGAATGATAGCAGGTGAGGGGGGTATTATTCCGGAATCGGCCTCATGCTGATGCCCGGAGGAAAGGGAGTGTAATTTATGAGTGAAGGCGTGGTTCTTGAGCCCTCAAGACTAATTGCGGGAGCTATTATCGGTCTTATTATTCTGTTGCTGTTAATCATTAAATTCAAGGTACAGGCGATGGTGGCGATTCTGGTCGGTGCGATTTCAATCGGCGTTATCGCGGGAATGCCCCTGGCGGACATCATTACATCTGTCAATGACGGCATTGGAAATACGTTAAAGGGTATTGCTCTTCTGGTAGGCCTGGGATCTATGTTCGGAGCTATTCTGGAGGCATCGGGCGGAGCACAGACGCTTGCTGTAACGATGGTCAGAAAATTTGGAGACGAGAAAGCGGCATGGGCGCTGGGTATTACCGGTCTGGTCGTTGCTATGCCGGTATTCTTTGATGCAGGTCTGATCATTCTGATTCCGCTTGCTTTCTCGCTGGCAAAGAAGACAGGCAGAAGCGCTCTCTTCTACACGATTCCGCTGCTGGCAGGCCTGGCAGTCGGTCATGCTTTTATCCCTCCGACACCCGGTCCTGTCCTGGTGGCGACAATGCTCGAAGTAGATCTCGGATGGGTTATCATGATCGGTATTTTCTGCGGAACGGTTGCGATGATTGTCGCTGGACCGATCTGGGGGGCAGTCTGCGGAAAGAAATACTTCATTCAGGTTCCGGATCATGTCATGAATCAGGAGGAGTTTGATGAATCCAAACTGCCGAAATTCAGTGTGATCGTCGGCATCATTCTGATTCCGCTTTTACTTATCATCATGAAGAGTGTCTTTGGCGTAATACCTGCCATGGAAGGTGTCATGCCGCTGTTCAACTTCCTCGGCGAGCCCTTCGTTGCTCTGTTGATCTCTACAATCTTTGCGATGATCGTCCTTGGAAAGGGGCAGGGGTACACCATGCCGGAGCTTGAAAAGATTATGACCAAGTCTCTGGAACCCACCGGCCTTATCCTTCTGGTCACGGCCTGCGGCGGCGTGCTCCGTTATGTTCTGCAGTATTCCGGAATTGGTGATCTGATCGGCAACGCAGTCGGTTCGATCAATATGCCGATCGTTGTTGTCGCATTCCTTGTTGCTGCACTTGTACGTATCTGTGTAGGCAGTGCGACTGTTGCTATGACAATGGCAGCAGGAATCGTAGCAGCGATGCCTGCAGTGCAGGGTCTGTCTCCACTCTATCGTGCTTGTGTTGTCTGTGCGGTTGCAGGCGGTTCAACAGTTTTGTCTCATTTCAACGATTCAGGTTTCTGGCTGGTCAAATCCCTTGTGGGAATGGATGAGACAACTACACTGAAGACATGGACAATTATGGAAACACTGGTCGGTCTGAGCGGTTTCGCGGTTGCACTGATCATTTCCCTGTTTATCGGACACTGATCATTGGAGTATGGAGGGAAAAATGGAATTAATCAGTCAGAAAATGAGAAAGCTTGCCCCCGAGATGGATCCGCTCCGGCTGGGCTGTGGATGGAAAAAAGAGGATCTTGGAAAGCCGCAGATCATCATTGAGAGCACATCGGGAGACAGCCATCCCGGAAGCGGTCATCTGCCTGTACTGGTAGAACAAGTGAGAAAGGGCATTTTTGATGCCGGTGGTTTTGGCGCCCGGTATGCATGTACAGATATTTGTGACGGCGAGAGTCAGGGGACGGACGGCATCAATTTTTCACTCGCGAGTCGTGAGATGATTGCAAACATGATAGAGATCCATGCGAATGCGACTCCTTTTGACGGTGGTGTCTATATTGCCAGCTGTGACAAGGGAATGCCCGGCAATCTGATCGGCATGGCCCGAGTCAATATTCCTTCTATTATGGTCACAGGCGGGACTATGAGTGCAGGACCCGAGCTTTTGACACTGGAGCAGCTTGGTATGTACAGTGCACAGTATGAGCGCGGCGAAATCGATGAAAACAGACTGAACTGGGCCAAGGAGAACGCCTGTCCCAGCTGCGGCGCCTGCAGCTTTATCGGAACTGCCTCCACGATGCAGATTATGGCAGAGGCAATGGGCCTGGCTCTGCCGGGAAGTGCCCTGCTGCCCGCGACAAGCCCGGATCTTCTCAAATACGCCTACCGTGCAGGACAGAGGGCAGTAGAGCTGGCAAAAGAAGGGACACGTCCTTCGGATATCGTTACCATGGACTCTCTGGAGAACGCCATCATGGTACATGCAGCGATCTCCGGGAGCACAAATACATTGCTGCACCTGCCTGCAATTGCCAGGGAATACGGTCTCACCATTGACGGCGATACCTTTGACAGGCTGCACAGAGGAGCGCATTATCTGCTCAATCTTCGTCCCGCAGGCCAGTGGCCGGCTGAGTTCTTCTATTATGCGGGCGGCGTGCCTGCCATCATGGAGGAAATCCGTGACGTACTGCATCTGGATGTGAAGACCGTTACAGGAAAGACGCTGGGTGAAAATCTGGATGAGCTCAAAGCCAACGGATTTTATGAAGGCTGCGCGAAATGGCTGGAAAAAGCCAATCAAAAGTACGGAATCAATATCACAAAGGAGGACATCATCCGTCCTTTCAACAACGCCATCGGAACCGAAGGGAGCATCGCAGTTCTCAAAGGAAATCTGGCTCCCGAAGGTGCAGTTATTAAACATACAGCCTGTCCGAAAGAAATGTACACGGCACTTTTGTACGCGCGTCCCTTCGACAGCGAGGAGGACTGCCTCGATGCAGTTCTGCACGGAAAGATCAATAAAGGAGATGCTGTATTTATCCGTTATGAGGGACCGCAGGGAAGCGGTATGCCGGAAATGTTCTATACATCCGAGGCAATCAGCTCGGACAAAGAGCTGGGACGGAGCATTGCGCTCATCACAGACGGAAGATTTTCCGGGGCTTCCACAGGTCCCGTTATCGGACACTGCAGCCCGGAGGCTCAGGCAGGCGGTCCTATTGCACTCGTAGAAGAAGGCGATCTGATCGAGTTGGACGTCTTTGCCAGAAAGCTTAATATTGTCGGAATCAGAGGAGAGAAAAAGACTCCCGGGGAAGTTGCAGCGGAGCTGGAGAGACGACGCGCGGCATGGACGCCGAAGGTGCGCAAATATAAGAGCGGTGTGCTGCGGCTGTTCAGTGAACTGGCAGCGAGCCCGATGAAGGGAGCATATCTGGACTACAGTCGTTTTGGGAAATAATCCCGGCTGTGGATCGGAGCTGCGTCCGGGGCTGAGTCAGTGCGGTATGCAGCATCTTAAATGGAGGAAAAGATGAATATTTTTGAACAGTTCAGCAAAATAGGTATCATTCCTGTCGTTGTACTGGATGATGCAAAAGATGCAGAGCCACTTGCCCGTGCGCTGTGCGAGGGAGGCCTTCCCTGTGCGGAGGTGACTTTCCGGACTGCAGCGGCGGCAGAGTCGATCCGAATTATGAGTGAAAAATTTCCGGACATGCTGGTCGGTGCCGGCACAGTCCTCACCCCTGCCCAGGTGGATGAGGCAATCGCGTGCGGAGCTAAGTTCATTGTCAGTCCCGGCTTCAATCCGACTGTCGTGAAGTACTGCCTGGACAAGGGAATTCCTGTGACACCGGGTACACAGACACCCAGCGATATGGAAAAAGCCATTGAAATGGGACTTGATGTGGTTAAGTTTTTCCCTGCGGAGCCTTCGGGAGGACTTACGATGATTAAAGCGGTTGCGGCTCCTTATGTCGGACTGCGTTTTATGCCAACGGGTGGAATCAGCGCAAAAAACGTGCGTGAGTATCTTGCCTACGACAGAATCATTGCCTGCGGCGGCAGCTGGATGGTCAGAGGAGATCTTGTCAGAGAAGGCAGATTTGAGGAGATCAAGGCACTTGTCAGTGAAGCGGCGGCTATCGTCCGCGAAGTTCGGGGATAACAGAGATGTAGATGCTGGAGCGCCAAATATTGTTATAATGACAGGCGGGAAACTTCTATAAGAAGCTTAAGAAAAAGGTTTTCTTTGCAGGTTTCCCGTTACCCGGATTCGTAAAGCGCTCCGGAATGGAGGTTGGAATGGAATTAAAACTCAGGCCGGCAGAGGAATGTACATTTGATGCGGTAAGTCTCGGAGAGGTTATGCTGCGTCTTGATCCCGGTGAGGGAAGAATCCGCACTGCCAGGTCTTTTCAAGCCTGGGAAGGCGGCGGCGAATATAATGTTATCCGTGGACTTCATAAATGCTTCGGCATGCGCACAGCGGTCATCACTGCGTTTGCAGACAATGAAGTCGGGCGTCTAATGAAAGACTTCATTGAGCAGGGAGGTGTTGATACGCGCCTGATTCACTGGAAAAAGACAGACGGAATTGGGCGGGTTTGCCGTAACGGAATCAATTTTACAGAGCGCGGTTTCGGTATTCGCGGCGCAATGGGTTGTTCTGACCGTGCCAATACGGCAATTTCCCAGGCAACACCGGAAGACTTCGATTTTGATTATATTTTTGGAGAACTGGGAGTGCGCTGGCTGCACACAGGCGGTATTTATGCTGCCCTGTCCGAACAGGCATGTAAGACTGTCCTGGCTGCATGCAAGGCGGCAAAGAAGTACGGCACTTTCGTATCCTATGACCTCAACTATCGCCCTTCTATGTGGAGCGCCATCGGCGGTCTGGCAAAGGCGCAGGAGGTCAATAAGGAGGCGGCAAAATATGTGGATGTCATGATCGGAAATGAAGAGGATTTCACAGCCTGCCTCGGCTTTGCGATCGAAGGAAATGATGAAAATCTCAAGGAACTCAATATTGAAGGTTATAAAAAGATGATCGGTGAAGCCGCAAAGGCTTATCCGAATTTCAAGGCGGTGGCGACAACACTGCGTACAGTGCGCACTGCTACGGTAAACGACTGGAAAGCAATCTGCTGGGCGGACGGTGAAATACACATGTCCCACGCCTATGACGGACTGGAAATCATGGATCGCGTCGGCGGCGGTGATTCCTTTGCATCGGGCTTGGTCTATGGGCTGATGACTACCGGGGACCCGGAGAAAGCTGTAAATTACGGTGCAGCACATGGGGCACTTGCCATGACGACGCCCGGAGACACCTCTATGGCGACCCTCGATGAGGTAGAAGGCATTATGGGAGGTGCAGGAGCCCGCGTTAAACGTTGACTTCATGAATGTTTGTGAGAGCAGGTTCATAGTTACAGGTATGCAGGAATAGAGGAATACTGAGAGGAACGGCGATTGCGTTCCGGTACAGAGGTGAGTATGGAGAACAGGAACCCGATACAAGTAGCGGGCCGGCTTTTCGGTACGGTTGAATACCTTGCCGGGAATGGTCCCTCAAGTCTGATGGATATTGCAAGGGCACTTGACCTTAACAAGAGCACCGAGCACCGTATTCTGCGATCTCTCACTTACCTCGGATACGTAATACAGGACGAAGAGACAGGAAAATACAGGCTGACATCAAGGCTTAAAGAAATTCAGGCATTATCTGGCGGAGATAAATAAAACCACAGGACAGAGGAAAACATATCTTCTGTCCTGTGATTTTTATTTTCTGAATCCTCTTTTACACCTTATGCGACCGGTTCCTTGCAGAACTGTGTGCGGTAGAGTTCGCTGTAGACACCTCCGGTCAGAAGGAGCCCGGTGTGCGTGCCTTCCTCGACGATACGGCCGTCCCTGACCACGAGGATTTTGTCGGCGGCAAGGATGGTGGAGAGCCGGTGGGCGATCAGGATGCTGGTCCGGCTGCGGATCAGGGGATCGATGGCTGCCTGGATCAGGCTTTCCGATATGGAGTCCAGGGCAGAGGTCGCCTCGTCAAAAATGAGGAGAGCCGGATCCTTCAGAAGCACTCGGGCTATGGATACGCGCTGGCGTTCGCCGCCTGAGAGCCTGAGACCGCGGTTGCCGACGAGGGTGTCAAAACCGTCCGGGAGTGCCCGGATCATGTCATAGATATTGGCCTTTCCGCAGGCATCGATGAGTTCGTCTTCCGTGGCATCGGGTTTTGCGTAGAGAAGGTTCTCGCGAAGGGAACCGTTGAAAAGATAGGTGTCCTGCGTGACAATGCCGATATTGGCGCGAAGCCAGGACAGATCCAGACGGCGAACATCGACTCCGTCCACGCACACGCTGCCCCTGAGGACATCATACAGGCGGGGGATCAGGCTGACGATGGTGCTCTTGCCGGCACCCGAGGGGCCGACGATCGCGATGCTTTTGCCGGGTTCAAGAGAGAAACTTACATCATGCAGGATCAGGGCGTCTCCCGGATCCGGAGGAGAAACAGGTTTTGCAGAGGAATCTACTGCCGGTGATCCACCGGCGGGGGATTCCTTTTTCTGTCCGCCGGCCTTTTCCTTTAAGTTGGTTTCTTTCTGCCCGGAAGAAAGAACAGAACCGTTGCCGGCTTCCAGGCTGCCGGCCTTTTCCTCCCTGCCGGCTTTTTTCTTTTCGTAGGCGAAGTCCACGTGGGAGAAGGTGACAGCGCCGGGGGCTTTTTCAGGAACTACGGCATCCGCGGGGGACTCGATCTCGACGGGCATGTCCAGATAGCTGAAGATCCTGGTAAAGAGGGCCATGGCCCGGATCCAGTCGACCTGTATGTTCAAAAGCTGGCTGACGGGACCGTACATTTTGGAGAGCAGGGTGACGAGAACAGTGATATCTCCGACGGTCAGGCCGCTCCCGCCGCG
>DEPS01000103.1:0-283 GCA_002358875.1 Lachnospiraceae bacterium UBA3386
CGAAGCCCAGCTCGTTGTTGGTGACATAGGTGATGTCACAGCGGTAGGCTTCCTGGCGCTCTTTGGGCGTCATGCTGTTCAAGACGACGCCGACGGTGAGTCCCATGAAGCGGTAGACCTGGCCCATCCACTCCGCGTCACGTTTTGCCAGGTAATCGTTGACCGTGACGATGTGGACGCCCCGTCCCTCCAGGGCATTGAGGTAGGCGGGCATGGTGGCGACCAGGGTTTTGCCTTCACCTGTGCGCATCTCGGCGATGCGGCCCTGGTGGAGGATGATGCC
>DEPS01000103.1:317-4847 GCA_002358875.1 Lachnospiraceae bacterium UBA3386
CCGATCAGCTGGACGCGGAAGGGCTCCATGTCGAGGGCGCGGCGGGCGGCTTCGCGGACGGCCGCGTAGGCTTCGACGAGGAGGTCATCCAGGGTCTCTCCGCCCTGGAATCTCTTTTTAAACTGTTCCGTGAGCCCCCGGAGGTCTTCGTCGGACAGGGCCTGCATCTTCGGGCGCAGGGCCTCGATCGCGTCGACCTTTGAACGGATGCGCTTGATCTCGCGCTCGCTGTGGGTTCCGAAAAGCTTATCTGTAAGTCTTGACATATTTTGTCTGTTCCTTTCAGTTTTTTAATACCGTTATTTATATCGCAGACGGCCTCAGATAAGGGCCCGCGGTTTTTTCAGCACGCCGCTTGTAAAAGCAGTCAAAGTGCATATGCTTTTTTATTGTATCACACTTTTGCTTGTGTTTAACAGAGTTTATATGAAAAAGAGCAATTCTTTCAGTTTTCTCTGACTCCATTAGCAGGACAGGCGGTAACAGATCGACGGGAAAAGCGGCGCGTATTGCAGGAAAAACATTGAATCCGAAGGCTGTTTGGAGTTATAATGAGTTGATTTAGACTGTAGTTTTTTGTGGTTACCTCCCCCGCTTTTTTTTTGCTTCTGTCCTGATTCGATCGTGATTCTGTTCAGAAGAGGTATCCTATGCTTCCTTATATTATACACGGCATGATCTATTGTGGTGCCGCCCTGATGGTTTACAATATTTATGGCTTCATTCGTTTTGCCCGCTTTGTCAGGGAACTAAAGAGCTGGAAGGGTAGCAGCCTTGTCCTGTATGTCCCGATCGTTCTCCTGGTCTTTTTCCTTTTCGGATATCTGTTCGTGGGTTTTTTGGGAGATCCCGATCTGATCATGGCGGGTATCCTGTTCGGCGGAAGTATTTTTGTCTTCATTATTTATAAGCTGCTGATCAGCATTGTCCGGCGGATCGTTGAAGCCGAGCAGATGGAGACAAGGTATCTGGCGACAAAAGAGAGCGACCGGGTCAAGTCCAGCTTTCTGGCCAACATGAGCCACGAGATGCGCACGCCGATCAATGTGATCCACGGGCTGACGATCATCAGCCTCCGGGATTCCTCCCTGTCGGCAAAAACGCGCCGCAATCTGGAAAAGATCGAGCTGAGCTCCAGGCATTTTGCAGGGCTCGTCAATATGATCCTGGATATGAACCGCATTGAAAACGGTCAGATTGCTGTAAATAACAGAGAATTTTCTCTCGAGGACTCACTAAAGCAGGTGAATGCCATCGCCAACACTCTCTGCGAGGGAAAGGGGCTGGAGTATCATTGCATTGTTCCGGACAATGCCGCAGGTCTTTTCAGAGGCGATGCGCCAAAGCTCCGGGAGGTGCTTCTCAGCATTATTGAAAATTCCGTTAAATACACCCATGCTCCGGGAAATGTCCGCCTTCTGGTGGAGATTGGTCCTGAAGAAAATGCTGGAAATCATCCCGGTGAAGAATCCGGACCCGGAAGAAAGGATAGCGGAAATCCTGATTCCGAAAACAAGGGAGAAATCTTCGATATTCATAAAGTAAGGCTCTGCAGATTCACCGTCACGGACACCGGCATCGGGATCGACGCGGACTTTCTCCCCCATGTTTTTGATGCCTTCTCGAGGGAGGACGCCAGTTCGACGACCCGCTACGGCGGCAGCGGCCTGGGCCTTGCGCTCACAAAGGGCACGGTTGAGCTCATGGGCGGCACAATCACGGCGGAAAGCGAAAAGGGTGTCGGTTCTTCCTTCACGGTGACAGTCCCTCTCGGCTGTGTCTCCGTGGCGGAAGCAGCAGTGACAGGGGATCCTTCCATAAAAGCGGAGCTTTCCGAATCTGCAGCTTCATCTTCAGATACGACCGGATTTCCCGCGGGTGTCTGTCAAAAGATCATCCCGGCAGATCATCCGGCAGCACATGAAGCCCTTTCCGGAGAGGAGTCCCCGGCCGCTCTGCCGCAGGCGGAAAACCGCGGGACAGACACCCTCGCTGCACAGGAGGGCGATTCTTTTTCACTCTCCGGACGGAGGATCCTCATTGCTGAGGATATTCCGGAAAACGCCGAGATCGTGACGGATCTTCTTGAGCTGGAGGGCGTCGTGACGGAGCACGCGTCAAACGGACAGGTGGCTGTGGATATGGCCTCGCAGGCTGACGCAGGCTATTATGACGCGATCCTCATGGATATGCGCATGCCGGTCATGGACGGTCTCGAAGCCACAAGGCGGATCCGCGCCCTGAAGAGACCCGATGCAAAGACCATTCCGATCATCGCTCTGACGGCCAATGCTTTTGACAGCGATGTCAGAGCTGTACTGGACGCGGGCATGAACACCCATCTGTCAAAGCCGATCGATCCGGATCTTTTATACGACACTTTAAAAAAGGCTATCAGTAATTACCTAAATGCTGGAAGGAACGAGACGTCATGATTAAATCCAAGCAGATTCAGCGTCCTAAACTCGTACTTATCGTCGACGATCAGGAAATCAACCGCGATTCACTTGAAATTATCCTGGAGGACGATTACGAGATCATCACTGCCGAAAACGGCAGGGAGGCGCTGGATCAGATGAAAGCCCATGCAAATGACCTGTCTGTCGTCCTGCTCGATCTGATCATGCCGGTCATGAACGGATTCGAGGTCCTGGAACAAATCAAGAAGGACGAGGACATCCGACATATTCCCGTCATTGTGCTTACGGCAGACAAAAGCGCAGAGCTCCAGTCTCTGCAGATGGGCGCTTATGACTTTATCACCAAGCCCTTCGACATGCCGGAGGTCATCCTCGCCCGTGTCGACAGGATCATCGAGCTCAACGAGGGACGGCAGCTGATCTCAGCCGCTGAGAGAGACCGCCTGACCCTGCTTTACAGCCGAAACTTCTTTCTGGAGTATGCTGCCCGTCTGTACAAATATCATCCCGAGATGCACCTTGATGCCGTCGTGATGAATATCGAGCAGTTTCACTCCATCAACGCGCTTCACGGGCGCGATTTCGGCGACTTTGTACTGCACTTTATCGGCAGCGAGATCCGTTCCTTCCTCGCCGGGACGGAAGGGATCGCGGGAAGGTTTGAAGCGGACCGCTTCGATATTTACTGCCGACACCAGCCGGATTACAATGCCCTGCTTGACCGCTTCCAGAGCAAGATCAACAGCATCTCCCCTAACGTGAACGTCCACCTGCGGATGGGTGTCATGCCCTGGCGGGAGGACGTGGAGCCGATCCAGCTCTTCGACAGGGCCCAGGCCGCCTGCAACATGGTCCGCGGCGACTATCAGAACCCTTTGATGATCTACGACGAGGACATGCGGCTCAAGGAGCTGCTCAATCAGCGTCTGCTCAACGACCTGCGGGGAGCCACCGAGGAGCGCCAGCTCAAGGTCTATTACCAGGCAAAATACGACATCCGCAGCAATCCGCCCAGGCTCGCCAGCGCCGAGGCTCTGATCCGGTGGAGGCACCCTGAGCTGGGCATGATCTCCCCCGGGGAATTCGTCCCCCTTCTCGAAGGGAACGGCCTGATCGGCGTAGTGGACAACTACGTTTGGGAGGAGGCCATCAGGCAGGTCGCCCAGTGGCGGGAACGCTTCGGCTTTGTCTTTCCGGTCTCCGTGAACCTCTCCCGCTCTGACATCTTCGACCCGACCCTCGTCGAACATCTGAGCCGTCTGATAAAGCAGAACGGGCTTGATTTCCGGCATATTAATCTGGAGGTCACGGAATCCGCCTATACGGATAACGCAAAAAAACTCATCGACGTCATCCATCAGCTGCGGGATCTGGGATTCCACATCGAAATGGACGACTTCGGTTCAGGTTATTCCTCCCTCAACATGCTCTCCGACATGCCCTTCGACGTCCTCAAGATGGACATGAAGTTCATCCGCAGCATTGAGACCAACGAAACGGACCGGCGCCTTGTCACCCTGATCCTTGACATTGCCCGCTACCTGAAGGTAAAGGTCGTCGCCGAGGGCGTTGAGACTGAAGGACAGCTTGCGATCCTGCGCGAGGGGAACTGCGACATGGCTCAGGGATATTACTTCTCCCGCCCTCTCCCGCCGGAGGAATTTGCAGCCCTGATCGAAAAGGAGCTGGGACAGAACAGGTGCCTGCCGATGGATGAAAACTAAAGCGCCGGATAAGAACAGGCACGGTAGCTGAGAAGTAATAAATTTTCAAAGTTTTTTAAGAAAGGAGCCCATTTCTATGACACTTAAAGAACTGTATGACAGTATCGGAGGGAACTATGACCAGGCGCTCCGCGTCCTCAGGGTCGAAAAGCTTATCAACAAGCACATCCTGAAGCTGGCGAAGACCGGAGTGGTCAACACACTGTTTGAGGCGGGCAAGACGATGGATCCGACACAGCTCTTTGAGACCTCTCACGCCGTGAAGGGTGTCTGCTCGAATCTGGGTCTTACCGCTATCGCGGACGCAGCTTCCGAGATCTCCGAGGAGTACCGCCCCGGGAATCCCAGGAAATTCACCGACGACGAGGTCCGCGAAAAGATCAGCA
>DEPS01000076.1:0-2431 GCA_002358875.1 Lachnospiraceae bacterium UBA3386
AGGGGACCTTCGGCGTCGGCTACGGCGTCTGTACCTATGAAGTGAAAGGAGAGGACGGGATGCGCCATTTTCTGGACATCTGGAATAAGAAAAAGAGGAAGGATCTGGAAGAAAAGCGCGCTAAGGAGGATATTTATGTCCGTCTCGCCCGTGCGGGTGTCGAATCAGCTGTAAAAAGGCATAAAAAGCTCCCGGATAAGGAAATTTCCGTGATATTGAACGGTGCTTCTGAGCAGGATACCGATCCGGGGAGACCGGAGAGGGGAGCAGGAAACGGGGCGGCATGTGAAGAACTCCTCAACCGCCGGGCAGGAACCTTTGTCTCGATCCACAAAAACGGGAGTCTGAGGGGGTGCATCGGCACGATCGCCCCAACCTGCCGCAATATCGCGCAGGAAATCGCCCAGAATGCCGTCAGTGCATCCACCCGTGACCCGCGTTTTCCGGCCATCCGCCCCGATGAGCTGGACGATCTGGAGATCACCGTGGATGTCCTCGGCGATACAGAGGCGATCTCTTCTTCCGACCAGCTCGACGTAAAGCGGTACGGCGTCATTGTCACAAAGGGGCGTCGGCGGGGACTCCTTCTGCCCAACCTCGACGGAGTCGATACAGTGGAAGAGCAGATCTCCATCGCATTGCAAAAAGCCGGTCTGGACACGGACGAGGAAGACTATCAGCTGGAGAGATTTGAAGTTGTCAGACATTATTAATAAAGAGGGAGCAGGAGCATGACGGCCGTGACCGCCATCCCTGCAAGCATGCCGCCCAGGTGGGCTTTGGCATTGATACTGCGGTTTGCAAAGGTGTATACGCCGTTGATCAGGAGTACGCGGAGGATGCCGTAGAGTGAAACGCCTGTGATGCCGGGCCACAGAGCGAGAACAAGATATGCTCCCAAAAGCCCGAAAACAGCGCCCGATGCTCCCGCAGACAGGCTGCAGCTCCCTGTGCGTATTTCCCAAAAATATGTAAGAAGATTTCCTGCAAGGCCCGAGCCCAGATACAGAAACAGAAAGGCAAAAATCCCGAAGAAGTTTTCCAGTGCGGGACCCAGATTGTACAGGGAGTACATGTTGCAGACCAGGTGAAGATATCCGAAATGAAGGAACATGGACGAAAACAGGCGAAACCACTGCCCCCGTTTTATATAGGGCGTGTACTGGGCGCCAAACCGCAGGGCGACATTCCTGTCGGTCGATCCCCCGTTTAAGGATTCCGCGATAAAGACCAGAATGTTGATGCCGATCAGGATATAGGAAGCAGGGCTGTTCAATGTCAATACCTCCGCATAAATGCTTCTGTTTCTTTCATGACCATCTGCAGGTTATGAATATCTTCAAGCGGATCCGGGCCTTCCAGGGAGTGGTTTCCTCCCGGAATCATGTGACAGGGGATCCCCCTCTGCGCGCAGAGGCCGGCGATGCGGCTGTTTTCCTTCCCTACCCAGGGATCATCCGTCCCGGTGAAGGCCACCGCCTTTCCCAGCGGAAAGGAAAAGGTCTCTTCGAGCGGCGTATAGAGGATCAGGCGGATACGGCCGCGCGCGGGACTTTCAGAAGCGATCTTTGCCGCGACAATAGTCCCGATGCTCTTGCCCACGAACAGAATATCCTCATAAGCACTCATGTCCGTCTCTGAGAGCATTTCCAGGGACTGGTCCAGGGCGATCTCAAATGATGCCAGCTTCTTCCCGGCATCTCCAAGGATCTTCTTTGGAAATCCGCTGTAGGGGAGCGGTTTCACCTCGTAACCCAGGGCGGCGGCCAGTCTTCTGCTGTAATGCATTAAAGGCTTGTCCACGGTGTATCCGATTCCCGGAAAAAAGACTGCAAGTCTGCTCATAAAAGAAACCTCCTGTATCTGTGCTGCCGATTCGGACCTTCTCGTCATAGCATCGGTGTCTGTGAGGAACCGGCTTTGTAAATGCCGGTTATTCCGTTTTTTTCGGCCGTCATGTCAGCATTATATCACTCCGTGATGAAGAGAAACATTGTTTTAAGAAAAAAAGGTAGTGGAATAATTGACTGTGTGCGGTATAATATATTGAAGGGTGACTGTGAAATGACAGACAGTTACGCATCATGAATTTTTGCGGTTATCTGTGTTTACTGCATTTGTTGTTAAGAGGCTCGTTCAATTTGTTTTCATTTTTTAAGGAGAGGATTAAATGGCCGGAAAGAAAAAGACAACGGAAATCGAAATGGAAAAAGCTGTTGAAGTGGTGGAAGCAGGCAAGGAAGTGAAAGCTGCCAAAGAGGCAGAAGCTGCTGTGGAAAAAGCGGCTGAAAGCTCTGAGGAAGTGAAAAAGCCCGCTGCTCCTAAGAAGAAACCGGCAGCTAAGGCAGCATCTGCGAAAAAAACTGACGATGCAGAGAAAGAGAGCGCTCCGAAAAAGACCGCAGCGCGCAGGAAAAAGGCTGTGGTGAAA